>CAZDBX010000203.1:0-5658 GCA_964503805.1 uncultured Lentimicrobium sp.
GTCAGGTTTTCGAGGGTAGCCCAAAATGCATAAGGTACGCGGGTATTGTTGGTACCGTTGATTCCCTGAACAAACTGCGGAAGGATCACACCTGAAATTCCCGGCTGCACAGCGGCGGTAACACTGCCACTGCAGGTAACCACTTTATCTGCTGCGCCTCCACCGGCGTTAAGAATGGTTTGTCCGCTGTAATCACCGGCGGGGAGTCCGGCCGCCAAGCGAACGGAAACGGTTACCGGTTGTCCGGTAATGATTCCGTCGGCGTAAGCAAATTCAAGGGTTGTTCCGAAGCTTGTTCCGTCAGCCGAAATCTCATAGTCAGCAGGTGCTGTTACAGTAATGTTTCCGCTTCCATCGAGGTCGTTTCCGCTCAGCAGGTATGTCTGCACGCCCGAGGGGCCACTGCCTTCAACGTAAGTAAATCCGTTAAGGGCGGAAGGGCTGACCGAAAGCGCAGGTTCGCCGGTAGGCATCAGGTCAATGACAAGGATATCCACTTCACCTCCGAAAGGATTGCGGGTGTCATAAATCCCCCAGACGCCATTTTCGGAAGTATGTACGGCTACCAGGCTGCCGTCGGCTCTGCTGCGTTCCTCGATCCTGCGGATACCGTCGGGAAGCAGGTTGGGAACGATGCCACCCCAGGAGCCGTTATTACCCTGAACTTCAGATGTATAGAAAGTAACATACGTACCAACGGCAGTAAAGTCGATACCGGTGGTTTCAATACTGCTGCCGTAAACCGGACGGCCAGTACCGTTAACATTATCGTAAAGATACACCATGTTGCCTGAAGCAGCCTCTGAGATCCCCCTGATTCCGGTACCTTCGCCAGCCTGGTTTACCGTCCCGAAATTAATCACCTCAGCCGAAGCTGTGGTTGTAAGGCGGGTTGCCACACTTGTACCATTTTCACCATTGTTCAGCATAATGCGCATGAAAACCTGGTTTCCGGGGGTGAAGCGGGCATTGCCGCTGGGCTCGGTGATAAACCATCCGCTGTATGAGCCGGAAGCATCCGTGGTAAACTCCCCGTACTCACCGGCATTGGCCATGGATGTGCTGCTGGTTCTGGCAAAGGATCCGTCGGCATTCACAAAAATCACGTTACCGGCTCCGTCGGTAGTGGGCGAATCGGAGCTGATCACCACCTTGTTGAAATAGCGGTAGGTTGCATTGGGGAGCATATTGCTGATGCTTGCCCTGAAGGCGAACGGCACCCGTTTTGCATTCGTGCCGTTGATCCCCTGAATCCACATCGGAACCGTTTCGGAAGATAGAACAGGTACGGGATACGTAACATTACCCGAGCAGGTAACAATGGCATTGGAGGCATTTCCACCTGCATGCACAATCTGCTGACCGTTGTAATCGCCAACAGCCAGCCCGGCTTTCAGCCTGACTGAAATGGTGAGGGGCTGTCCGGTGATAACGCCGCCGGCAAACGGGAGGCTCAGGGATGAGGAAAATGAAGTGCCATTGGTAGATATCTCATAATCGGCAGGCGCAGTTACGGCAATGTTTCCGCTGCCTTCCAGATTTGCGGCGCTGAGTGAATATGTCTGAGCAGTGGAAGGTCCGTTCCCGGTAACATAGGTGAAGCCAGTCAGCGAGGCCGGTGAAACTGTAATTACCGGAGTGTTGGCAGCAATCAGGTCGATCACAAGCACTTCATCCAGCCCGCCGGTGGGATTGGCTGTAGCGGTTGCGCCCCAGACTCCGTCAGGTGATGTATCTGTATTAACGATTGTCCCGCCAGCCAGGGCGCGTTCCTCAATTCTTCTTACACCGTTGGCATTCACATTGGGAACGATCCCTCCCCATGCGCCGTTGTTGTTAAAGACATCGGTCGTATAAAATGTGGCATAAGTGCCGGCGGCCACATAATCGACACCGGTCACTTCAATACTTGTACCAAAAATCGGACGACCGGTACCATTTGTATTATCGTAAAGGAACGCGAAGTTCTTCGGCGATGCAGTCGAAATTGCGCGGATTGCGGTTCCTTCAACAGCGGTAGAGCCCGTTCCGAAACCTATTACGGTAACAAAATCAGCTGTGGTAAGTCTGTTCACAACGGTTGTGCCATCGTTGCCGTCGTTGATCATGATGCGCATAAACACCTGGTTGCCCGGCGTAAATCTTGCATTTCCGGTTGCTTCAAATAAAAACCAGCCGCTGTATTGCCCGGAGGAATTCGCTGTAAATGTTCCGTAAACATTTGACCCGCTGAAACCCGGGCTGCTGGTTCTGGTGAAGGTACCGGAAACAGCATCGACTAAAATCGGGTTCCCTGCGCCATTTGTTGTGGGCCCGTCGGCAGAAGTAACCGCCTGGTTGAAATACCGGTAAGTGGCATTTGGTTGCAGGTTACCGAGCGTTGCATAAAAAGCGAAAGGCACCCTGGTATTGGCAGGGGTATTGCCGTTGATATACAACGGAAGCACTGCAGAAGTGATAGCAGGAGAAGGCGAGATGACGATGGAAGGGCTGGTAGCCTGGGTCAGTCCGCTTGCATTCGCGTTCAGGGTGAAAGTACCCGAGGTACTGAAAGTGATGTCGTTAAAGGAAGCTACACCGGCCACAGCTGCACGGGTAACCGTTCCGCCGAGCGTACCGGTACCGGAAGCTATGGATAAAGTAATATTTCCTGTAAATCCGGGATCTACCGTATTGTCGCCGCGGCGCGCTTCAACGGTGAATGCAGCAATTGCATTACCCTGCGTGCCGGCAGCCGGGAAATTGACGAAGGCAAGCTGGGTGGCAGGGGAAGTAACCAAATAACTTTGAAGTCCGGAAGTGGTTGAGGCTGCATCATCATCTGTTGCAGTGATGGTATAATATACAGTTGTTCCGTCCGGTTGGGCGGGTATGTTGCTGACAGTTGAATAGGTATTGCCCCCGCCAAGAGTCATATTGATAGGATTGGTAAGGCTACCGCTTGAAAGTCCCCAATTCAATACAACAGAAGAAATAGTACCATCCGTGTCAGTCACATCAGCAGCAACAGATACGGTGGTGGAAGGTGTTATTCCCGAAGCCGGGGTTTGAACAATGTTTGTGATAGAAGGGGGAACATTTCCTCCTGAAGTACCTGTAATCACAATATCATCTATTCCTACCCATTCATCATTGCCTACTGCATTGGTTGTAATAATCCTTAACTGAAGCTGTGCCTGATTCAGGGCAGCCGAAGGTAATGTCACACTCACAGGTGTTACAAGAGTTGCCAATGAGGGACCTGTCGTAGCATCAGCAACAAAACCCTCAGGAATATTAACGAAATCGCCGGTGGTTCCTATCCTGTATTGCAATGCTACGGGTTGAACCGCATTATCTGACGAACCATCAATGTCCCTGAGATTGTATGTTACCTGAACACTTGTTACTCCAACAGTATTAAGATATATAACGATATTTGGCGCGTCAGCGGTCCCTGATCCCTGCAGGGCGACAACAGGATTTGTAATTTCAAATTCTGTCACCCCTCCTGTGGAATAACTGTCGGGATTAGTTTGATTGGCATTAACATCTATTACAGGTGTCCCCTCTGATAGAACTGTCTGTGGATCAACCCCTGTTGCTGAAGTAAGGTCATCTCCCCGGTAACCAATAATACTCGGAACTCCGGTCCAATCATCATTGGTGGTGATTAAACCGGTATTTGTCCAGTTCTGGTTGAATACCCCACCTGCAAGATTATGATAGGTCTGGCCTGTCATTTCCAATGCGGTGAATAATAAAGAAATCACCAGCATTACAACATTTAACCTCTTAACTTTCATCATAATAAGATTATTATTAAATTAAAAAGATAACTTATTCAATAAACAATTAAAAGCGGGGTAAGAATTTATTAAAATGGAATAAACCGCACTACCCCGCTTAAAATCTGTTTTACCTCACCATCACCTTACCGGCAGCAATGCCTTTATCGCTGAGGATGCGCACAATGTAAGCGCCTGCAGGTACATTCAGGGTATACAAAGCCTGGCTGCCACTGATGGTATAACGGGCGATCTCCTGTCCGTAGAGGTTAAAGATCTGAATACTTCCGTTCACCACCTGATCGAGTTGAATGCTGAGCTTTTTGCCATAGGTAAATATTTTACCCATCTGATTTTCAGTAGTGCCGATGCCAAGGGTGGTATTGATTACCAGCACATTATCAAGGCCTCCGGCCGGATTTTTCGTATCCACGGTACCCCATACACCATCATCATCGGTATAATTGCTGACGATGGCCCCGGTAGTCAGGCTGCGCTCTTCAACCCGTTTTACCCCTTGAGTGTTAATGTTCGGTACAATTCCGCCCCAGGCGCCATCGGTACCTGCCACATCATTGACATAAAATTCCGCATAGGTTCCGGCAATAAAACTTACTCCTGTGGTTTCTACCTGGGTGCCATACAACGGGCGTCCGGTTCCGGCAGTATTGTCATAAATAAAAACAAAATTCTTAGGAGTAAAATTGCTGATCCCGCGGATGGCTGTTCCGGTCGAGTCGGCAGCGCTGGTATAGAAACCCAGGGATTTCACACTTTCGGCAATGGTAAGGCGGGTGGCTTCAGTAGTTCCGCCGGCACCGTCGTTAAGCATGATGCGCATAAACAATTCATTGCCCGGTTTAAACCTGGCATTGCCGGTAGGTTCCGTAATAAACCAGCCGCTGAAACTTCCGCTGGCATCGGTCGTAAACTCGCCAAACTGACCGGGCGTTGTCATAGAAGCACTGGTAGTGCGCACAAATTCGCCCGTTGAGGGATTCACAAAAATGCAATTTCCTGCTCCGTTGTAGTCAGGACCATCGGATCCGCTGACAATCTTATTGTAAAAACGGTATGTTGAAGAAGGCAGAAGGTTAGAAAGGGTGGCATGATAAGCAAACGGCACCCTGTTACCATTGGATGGAGTGGCCCCTTCGATAAACTTTGGCAGAATGTAGGCCGAAATGGATGCAGGAGTGCTTGTTGTAACACTGCCGCTCAGGGGGATCTGAAGTTCAGGAGCTCCGCCACCTGTAACGGTGAAAGTATCGGAATAACTGCCGGCCGGCAATCCGGCTTTCAGCCTGATGCGGACAGGAACATCCCCATTGCCGGGGAAACTTCCGTTTTCGTAAACCACATTGCCCGGATCACAGGTAAAATTCACGCCATCGACAGAATATTCATAATCAGCTGAAGGGGTCATTGTTACGGCACCTGATGCCGGTGTCAGATTGAAGGCGTTCAGGGTGGTAATCTGCATTTCAGAGGGACCAGATCCTTCCACGTAAGTAAATCCCGAAAGGCTTGAAGGAGTGGCTGTAATCATCGGAGAACTGCCCACACCCCTGAAAGTGACATTGTCGTAACGGAGGGTTCCGTTAGGACTGTAGGATGATGTGGAGGTTGCAGCACCATATTCCGATCCGTCGAGAAATTCGGATACAATCCTTACACCAAATGCAGCATTTCCGGCTGCGCCTGAAATGCCCGAGAAATCGGCGCTTCTCTGATACCAGGTATCACCTGCATCAGCAATAAAGCGTCCGTTATCAAATCCTTTATCCACACCGGCTGCGGTATTTGTGGCATTACTTTCATTGGCCTCAAAGTCTTCCCAATCGGTTCCGTTAAGCGTATACTGAACCCGGAGCCTGTTTGCCGATGTATT
>CAZDBX010000204.1:0-4197 GCA_964503805.1 uncultured Lentimicrobium sp.
GAATCTGGATGTCAGATACCGTCATACTCCTTTCGGTGAAATCAACGCCGGAAATAATTTCGGCATACAGTCGCAGCTCTTTCTGCCAGGCTTTGCCCCAAACCACTCATTCTCAATTTATGGCGCCTTTCAACATGCTGATCCGGGAGATTACCGGTATGCCAACCTGATCAGTACTTCACTCGGTTATACCACAATCCCATTTGGCGAAGAAATAATCAGCTGGAAAGCGGCCTACCGCCTGCCTTTATTCTATCCGGATTCCCATCTGGGCGGTTTGTTGTATATCAAACGCTTCAGGGCAAATGCATTTTATGATTTTACGGAAGTGAGAGAATCACAAAGCGGCGGAGGGCATTTCAATGCAGCCGGTCTCGACCTGATCAGCGATGTACACCTGCTCGGATTGAGTACCCCGGTAAGCGCCGGCATCAGAAGTGTTTATACTTTCAGAGAGGCAACTCCTGTATTCGGATTCCTGCTCTCAATAAATTTTTATGAGTATTGAACTGAGCAAGGGTTTATTCATTATATTCGTTTCATCAATCATCCGGGCATAAGGCATGAAATTTCCGGCAAGGCTCTTACTCACAATCATCACTGTAATTGTAACTGCGTTTATTTTACCAGGCATCAGTTCAGAAACTTTTCTGGCCGCACTTGCGGCAGCTGTAGCGCTTGCGTTGCTGATAACCAGCACCAAACGGATATTTCTGAAATTAAAGATCCCGATGAATATGATTTTCTTCGGATTTATCCTGTTTACACTGATCACATTGCTCACACTCCTGATATCAGAACTTATTCCCGGTTTCAGTGTAAACAGTGTCTGGCATGCCATCATTTTCAGCATTATTCTTACAGGGATAACTTCCGTCATCAATTCTTCTGTTGCCTCAACAGACAATTATCACCACTGACCCGGTCTGTTCCGGTTTGCTGACCCAGGTTGTTGTAATTTCATATCCAGCCCGGTTTTACTATTTATGAATATTTACCGGATAATAAATGCCCTGACCTTAGTCAGTCATCAACACACTGACCATCTGACCCTTACGCTGACACCAGACTTCTACCTATAAATTAGTGCGGAAATGCAGATCCGATTCGTGCTCTTCGTATTTTCGTAACATAATTCAATTACGGATAAAGATATGAAAAGCAGAATGATCAGCCTTCCCGATACAATTGAGGAAATTATTTCGGGTTGCGAGGTTTGTTATGTGGGGATGGTAGACCCGGAGCATATGCCCTATACCCTCCCTTTCAATTTTGGTTACGCCGATGGAATAGTTTACCTTCATTCGGCACCCACCGGCAGAAAAATAGAAGTACTGAGGAATAATCCGAACGTCTGCATTGCATTCAGCACCGCGCACGAGCTTTACAAACAATCGGAACAGGTGGCATGCAGTTATGGAATGAAGTACAAAAGCGTACTGATCAGCGGAAAGGTTGAATTTGTTGAAGATTTCGATGAGAAAGTCAGGATACTGAACATCATTATGCGGCAATATACGCAGCGCGACGATTTCAACTACAACGCCCCCGCAGTGAAAAACGTTGCCGTGATGAAAGTCAGGGCTGTAAAAACGGAAGCGAAAGCATTCGGTTATTAAATATCAGGAAGCCGGGTCCTTTCTCCGGAGACGGGATTTCAGCATCCGGAACAATAAAAAAACGAGATATCCGGTCAGTGCACCGGTGAGCGCGCCGCCGATCACATCGCCCGGATAATGAACTCCCAGATAAATCCTGCTGTAGGATACCAGGCCTGCCCAGGCAAGCATGACCGGTATTATCCATTTGTAACGGATTGCCAGCACCAAACCAGTAAAGACCGCCACCCCGAAGGTATTGGTGGCATGGGAGGAAACAAAACCGAATTTTCCGCCACATTGTCCGTATAACGTCCTGACCATCCCGTCCAGTGCAGGTTCATGGCAGGGCCGAAGGCGCACAAATACATCTTTAAACAGTTTAACCGAAATCTGATCCGTAAGGGTTACCAGCAGGGCAACCATCAGGAGCACCAGCCAGAAATGGTTACGGTTTTCCCTGAACATCAGAAATAAAAGAAAGGCATAAAGAGGCACCCAGATGTACTTATCGCTGAACCAGTACATGAGGAAATCGAAAAATGGCGAATGCATTCCATTAATAATCAGAAATAATTTCTGATCAAATTGTATCAGGGCATCCATCTTCTAAAAATATGGCTGGTGTAAAGCATTCCAGATTTCGTCCTTCAATTCGGTGATTCCCTGGCCAGTGTGCGAAGAGATAAAAACCACGGGCACTTCCGGAAATTTCCGTTTTTTCAGCTTGCGCAGCTGCTCTGTGTCGAGCAGATCGCATTTCGTGACGGCCAGCACGCGTTGCTTGTCAATCAACTCAGGATTGTACTGTTCCAGTTCGTTCAGCAGGATATCGAAGTCTTTTCTGATGTTTTCCGAAGAAGCCGGAATCATAAACAGCAGTGCAGAGTTTCTTTCGATGTGCCGGAGAAAGCGCAGGCCCAGCCCGCGGCCTTCAGCGGCGCCTTCGATGATGCCCGGAATGTCGGCCATAACAAATGAACGGTCGTCGCGATAAGCGACAATGCCAAGATTTGGCCGGAGGGTGGTAAAAGGGTAATCGGCAATCTCCGGCTTTGCAGCAGAAACCACCGACAGCAGGGTTGATTTTCCTGCGTTGGGGAACCCCACAAGCCCGACATCCGCCAGTATCTTCAATTCAAGTATTTTCCAGGCTTCAATACCGGGTTCTCCCGGTTGTGCATAACGGGGGGTCTGGTGGGTAGGTGATTTGAAATGATCGTTACCAAGGCCTCCCCGGCCTCCCGGAAGTATGATCACCATTTCTCCATCGGTGGTAACTTCCGCCTCCTGTTCCATGGTGTCAGGATCTTTCACCACCGTGCCCAACGGCACTTCTATGATAACATCCCTGCCACCTGCCCCGGTTTTCCGGTTATTTCCTCCGTTACCGCCATCGCCGGCCTTGAGGTGTTTTGTGTACTTCAGGTGCAGCAATGTCCATAGCTGAGCATTGCCTTTCAGAATAATGTGTCCTCCCCGGCCTCCATCGCCTCCGTCGGGACCGCCACGGGGATTTCCCCGGGTCCTCAGCAGATGGGCAGAACCGGCGCCACCTTTTCCGGAACGAAGGTTCAGTTTGACATAATCAACAAAATTTGATGAAGACATAGAGCAACAAATAAGAAATCAGGGATGCAAAACTACAAAAAAAGCCGGCTAAGCCGGCAAATATCATAATATTCAACGCTACAGCCACTTACCTGAGCATTTTCATGGCGGTTTCCACCTTCTCACTCAAACGTTCAAATACCTGCTTTTCATCGCCGATGGCATTCATAGAGGCAAACTTATGCTGTTTGTTGTAGAAATCGGCCACAGGAAGCGTCTTTTCATTATACTCCTCCAGGCGGTTTATAATAAGTTCGGTGTTCATATCATACGAACGGGCCTGGGGGGTTTTTGACCGCGCATTCAACCGCTTTATGGATTCTATAGTCGGCGCATTCAGTTCAATGCAATACGAAACGGAAGAATCAAGCCGTCTTAAAAGTCCATCAAGGATGTAAGCCTGTACAATGGTTCTCGGGAAGCCTTTGAAAACAAACCCCCTGACATTATTGTGTTGTCTTATCTCACTTTCAATCAACCGGATAACGATCTCATCGGGCACCAGTTCACCCCTGTCCATGATGTCTTTGACTTTGACCCCGATCTCGGAACCGGCTTTAATTTCCCTTCTCAACAGAGATCCTGTGGAGATATAATAAAGGTTGTATTTCTTTGCCAGCAGCCTTCCCTGCGTACCCTTTCCGGAACCAGGTGCGCCGGTCAGCACAAGGTTAAACCAGACTTTTTGCAGGGTGTTATCAATGGATTGAACCAGACGGTCAAAAACTTCACTGATCTCACCAACACCCTGAATCGGGATGTATTTATTCCTGTCTTTGTAAAAATCGGCTACCGGTTTGGTTTTATTGTTGTACTCTTCAAGCCTGAACTCGATTACCTCAGCATTATCATCCGTGCGGCCGGAAATTTTGCCCCTTTCAAGCAACCTTGCAATCAGTTCTTCGCGGGGCACTTCCAGGCTGAGCATACATGCCAGGGAGGTGTTCAGCTTGAGCAGCAGCCCTTCAAGGATATATGCCTGAACCAT
>CAZDBX010000204.1:4207-5505 GCA_964503805.1 uncultured Lentimicrobium sp.
TAGATGGTGGGCGGGTGGAAGCCGTAGTCCATTCCGTCAAAAAGTATCCCGTTTTTATCTGCGCTTGCAATAATCCGCTTTTCAATAAGCTGAACTATCATTTCATCAGACACCAGCTGACCGCGGTCAATGAGTTCTTTGGCTTTCTTTCCAAGTTCACTTCCCTCGGAGATTTCCTGGCGCAACAGGTCGCCCGTGGAAATATAGGCCAGTTTATATTTTTCGACCAGCAGGGCAGACTGAGTTCCTTTTCCTGCGCCCGGAGGGCCAAACAAAGCGATATTAAGCATGATTATTCAGTTGACAGGTAAATAAGGGATCCAATACCAGATAACGGGTGGCTTTCAGAAACAATTTATTCCACAATTTTATAAATATCCGGCAGATTACGCGCAAATCCATCATAATCCAGACCATATCCGACGATAAAATCATTGGGAATTTCCATTCCGATGTAGTCGATTTTATAATCTGCCCTGAAAGCGCCGGGTTTAAAGATAAGTGTGGCAATCTTCACATCGGCAGCTTCCTGATTGTGCAGTATTTCGAGCATCCGCTGAATGGTAAGTCCGGTGTCAATAATATCTTCAATGATAATCACCGAGCGGCCTTTAACCACCTCGTTGAGCCCGATCAGCTCGCTGACCACCTGGGAACTGCGCGTACCGGTGTAGGAAGATAGTTTGACAAAAGAGATATTGCTTTCAATATTCACTTTTTTCAACAGGTCGGATGCAAACATAAACGCGCCGTTCAACACAATGAGGAAGATTGGCACCTTCCCTTTCATATCGGCATTGATCTGATCTGCAATCCTGCTTACCGATTGATCGATGGCATCCGCTTTAATGAAGATTCCAAATTCTTTGTCCCGGACTTTGATCTTATTTTTCATTGACGATGAGTTAAGCGGTCAAAAATACAATAATTTAAACAATCAAGGAAGCAGCGTAAACCTTTTGATTAAATTATCGTTAAGCCTTGGGCAACCCTTAAGCGGAAGCAGGCTTTTGATTATTTTTGCACCAACCAAATCTTTTCAACATGAAACCAAAAGTCAGTATAATCATGGGCAGCACATCCGATTTACCGGTGATGAAAGAAGCTGCAGAGATTCTGAACGAATTTCAGATTCCCTTTGAAATCAATGCTTTATCAGCTCACCGCACACCGGATGAAGTGGAGGCCTTTGCAAAATCGGCATACAACCGTGGTATCAGGGTAATTATTGCAGGTGCCGGCATGGCTGCACATCTCTGCGGAGTGATTGCCGCGATGACCACAATTCCTGTAATCGG
>CAZDBX010000205.1:0-5456 GCA_964503805.1 uncultured Lentimicrobium sp.
TCCGGGGATATCCTCGGTGATGACCTCGGCATCTCCGGCAATCAGGCTGACCTGTTCACCCTCAATGTTCAGGGTCAGGGCCTGATGCGTTTCATAGGCATTGATTTCATCCTGTCCGGCAACGGAAAGCGCCGCGGCAATCTGTTTCATCAGTTTGCCGTAACGGGGGCCCAGCGCCTTGAAGTTTGGCTTTATTTTCTTAACCAGGATGCCGCTTCCGGAGATGTATTCTATATCCTTGATGTTAACTTCGGAAAGAATCAGGTTTTTCACGGCATCTATCTGCGCTTGCTGATGCGCGCCGCTCACGGGGATCATAATCCGGCTGAGTGGCTGACGGACCCTGATGCGGTGCTGCTTCCGGAGCGAAAGCACCATGCTCGAGATGCGCTGGGCCAGCTGCATGCGCTCTTCCAGTCCCTTGTCGATCTGGCTGTGGTCGGCAGTGCTGAAGTCAGCCAGATGAACCGAAGTGGCCCGGTTTCGACCGGTGATGCCGTTAAGGTCGGTAAACAGCCGCTCGCTGAAGAAAGGTGCAATGGGTGCCGATAGATTTGCCACGGTTTCGAGGCACTTATACAGCGTCTGGTATGCCGAAATCTTGTCGGTCGAATACTCGCCCTTCCAGAAACGGCGGCGCGAAAGCCTTACGTACCAGTTGCTGAGGTGCTCATCCACAAAATCGGCAATGGCGCGTCCGGCCTTGGTCGGCTCATAGTCGTCGTAGTATCCGTCAACGGCGCTGATCAGGCTGTTCAGTTCCGAAAGTATCCAGCGGTCAATTTCGGGGCGGTCATGCAGCTCAACTTCCGGTTCAGCATAGGTAAATCCGTCTATATTGGCATAGAGCGCAAAGAAGCTGTAGGTGTTGTAAAGGGTTCCGAAGAATTTCCGCTGTACTTCGGCTACGCCTTCAAGGTCGAATTTCAGGTTGTCCCAGGGCTGGGCATTGGTGATCATATACCAGCGGGTGGCATCGGGGCCGTATTTCTCGATGGTGTCGAAGGGATCGATGGCATTGCCCAGCCGTTTCGACATCTTGTTTCCGCTTTTGTCGAGCACCAGTCCGTTTGAAACCACCGTTTTGAACGATACCGAATCGAATACCATGGTTGCAATGGCGTGGAGGGTAAAGAACCATCCGCGGGTCTGGTCAACGCCTTCCGCGATAAAATCGGCCGGGAAATAGCGGTCGAGGGTCTCCTTGTTTTCGAAAGGATAGTGAAACTGAGCAAACGGCATGGCGCCCGAATCGAACCATACATCAATCAGGTCGGTTTCGCGGTGCATGGGTTTTCCTGACGGGGAAACCAGTACGATGTCGTCGGCATAAGGCCGGTGCAGGTCGAAGGTGTTGTAGTTTTCTTCCGAGTTGTCGCCGGGAATATAGGCCGCCAGCGGGTTTTCCTTCATAAATCCGGCAGCCACCGATTTCTCTATCTCCGCCTTGAGTTGTGCCACCGATGAAATGCAGCGCTCTTCCGTTTTGTCTTCACTCACCCAGATGGGCAGCGGTGTTCCCCAGTAGCGCGAACGGCTGAGGTTCCAGTCAACCAGATTTTCGAGCCAGTTGCCAAAACGGCCGGTGCCGGTAGCCTCAGGCTTCCAGTTGATGGTTCTGTTCAGTGACAGCATCTCGTCGCGGTAAGCGGTGGTGCGGATAAACCAGCTGTCGAGCGGGTAGTAGAGGATGGGCTTGTCCGTCCTCCAGCAATGCGGATAGGAGTGCTCGTATTTCTCCGTTTTGAAGGCCCGGTTTTCCTTTTTCAGTTTGACGATGATATCAATATCAACGTTGTCTTCCTTGGCGGGATCGTAATCGGGCGCATATTCAGCCTTGACGTAGCGGCCTGCGAATTCGCCCATCTCTTCCGTGAAGCGGCCCTGACGGTCGACCAGTGTAAGCGCTCCTATGCCGTTCTGTTTCCCCACCTTAAAGTCATCGGCGCCAAAGCTGGGTGCAATGTGCACGATACCGGTACCGTCCTCGGTGGTAACGAAATCGCCGGTAACCACGCGGAAGGCATCGCCTTCGGCGGGCTGGGCATACGGAAGCAGTTGCTCATAGCGGATTCCCTCAAGCTCACTGCCTTTGTGGCTGCCGCAGACTTCAAACGGGATGGCTTTTTGCCCGGCTTCATAATCTGCCAGTTTCAGTTCCGCATTTTTTTCGGGGAAGTACTTCCCGAAAAGGTCTTTTGCAAGGATTACCGTGATGGGCAGGCCGGTATAAGGATTGAAGGTTTTCACCTTCAGGTACTCAATGTCTTTGCCGACGGCAAGGGCAGTATTGCTGGGAAGGGTCCAGGGGGTGGTGGTCCATGCCAGGAAGAAGAGCTCTCCGTGAATATCGCTGAACAGCTTTTCGGATAGCGGGTTGCTGACCACTTTAAACTGTGCCACAACCGTATTGTCCTTCACGTTGCGGTAGCAGCCGGGCTGGTTCAGCTCGTGGGTGCTGAGGCCCGTACCGGCGGCAGGGGAGAATGGCTGTATGGTATAGCCCTTGTAAAGCAGGCCTTTTTCATAAAGCTTTGAAAGCAGGTACCATACCGATTCAATATACTTATTGTCGAAGGTGATGTACGGATGATCCAGGTCCACCCAATAGCCGATGCGGCGGGTAAGGTCGTCCCACATATCCTTGTACTTCATCACCTCCTTGCGGCAGGCTTTGTTGTATTCGTCAACCGAAATCTTTTTTCCGATATCTTCCTTGGTGATGCCCAGGGTTTTTTCAACGGCAATCTCGATGGGCAGCCCGTGGGTGTCCCAGCCGGCTTTGCGGTTCACCAGGAAGCCCTTCATGGTTTTGTAACGGCAGAAAATATCCTTGATGGCACGGGCCATCACATGGTGAATGCCGGGAGTTCCGTTGGCAGAGGGCGGTCCTTCGTAAAAAATGTACGGACGGCTCTCTTTGCGGATTTCCAGACTTTGCTTAAACACATTATCTTTTTCCCACCTGTTCAGCACTTCCTTGCTGATGGAGGTGAGGTTAAGTTGCTTGTATTCAGGATATTTCTTCATTAATTTAAAAGTAGTTACAGGCTATTCCCAAAAGAGGGGCAAAATTAGGAAAAATCCTGATATTAAAGCGGATGAATGGTTTTATTTTGAATGACGAAGACAATCAACGGGTAGTTCATTATATGGTGTGCTGTTTATTCTTGCCACAGAAGCACGAAGACTCAGAAGAACACGAAATTATTGCAGGAAAAGAGATCCCGGATAGTAAAAAAAGGTTCGATGACTAAACAGCTATTCAATTTTTCAGGGGTTTAAAAACTGAGATAAAATTCTTTTGTGTGTCCCGATAGCCATCGGGATTGTGCTTCAGCGCTTTGGTGGCTTCTTTTAAATGCCGAAGTCGCCATAATATATTCGGCATATCAAATAAGGATTTGCCCGGTTTCTGTTATCTGAATAATGATTTCACAAACCGAAATCCTTAAATTTGCGACTTAATCTTTCAGCAAACCTGTAAACTATCGGATATGGACGAGCACAAAGCAGAAATCAAAGGCTTACCTGAAAATGCCTACAGCGAATTAAAGCCGGGCGAAGAGTACAAACCGGTGATGTCTCCTCAGAAGGTCTACCCTGAAGTAAACCTGCGTTCGGTATTGCTTGGACTGCTGATGGCCGTGATCTTTTCGGCCGCGGCCGCTTACCTGGGATTGAAAATCGGGCAGGTGTTCGAAGCAGCCATTCCCATTGCCATTATTGCGGTGGGTTTATCCGCCGCATCCAAAAGGAAAAATGCGCTGGGCGAAAATGTGATTATCCAGTCGATAGGCGCCAGCTCGGGCGTGATTGTTGCCGGAGCCATCTTTACGCTGCCGGCCCTTTATATCCTCAACCTGGAAGCCCACTTTTACCAGGTATTTCTCTCTTCGCTGCTTGGCGGATTTCTGGGAATTCTGTTCCTGATCCCTTTCCGTAAATATTTTGTTTCGGATATGCATGGCAAGTATCCCTTTCCGGAAGCCACCGCCACCACCGAGGTGCTTGTTTCGGGCGAAAAAGGGGGAAGCCAGGCCCGGCTGCTGCTTGTTGCGGGGCTGATCGGCGGAATCTACGATTTTATCATTGCCACTTTCGGATGGTGGAGCGAAGTGTTTACCACCCGTGTGATTCCGGCCGGCGAGATGATCGCCGATAAGTTCAAGATTGTATTTAAAATGAATGTGGGTGCCGCCGTTATGGGCCTTGGCTACATTATCGGACTGAAGTATGCCGCCATCATCACCGCCGGGTCTTTTGTGGGGTGGTATGTGATAATTCCGGTGATTTCGCATTTTGCCGAAGGGCAAACCCTGGCCGTAGGCGCCAATGTCACCGCGCTGATCAGCCAGATGTCGCCCGAAGAGATATTCCGCAATTACGTCAGGCATATAGGCATAGGCGGGATTGCCATGGCCGGCATCATCGGCATTATCCGCTCAAGCGGAATCATTAAAAGTGCTTTCGGTCTCGCGGTGAAGGAACTGTCGGGTAAGCAGGCGGTAAGCGCCAACAATAAACGCACCCAACGCGACCTGCCGATGAAGATCATTCTCGGTGGTATTCTGCTTACCACCGTGGTAATATTTATCTTCTTTATGTTCGGAGTGGTCAATAACCTCACACAGGCGCTGATCGCCCTTGCCATCGTGATGGTGATTGCCTTTCTGTTTACCACCGTTGCCGCCAATGCCATTGCCATTGTGGGAACCAACCCGGTTTCGGGCATGACGCTGATGACGCTGATCATCACCTCGCTGGTGCTTGTCTGGGCCGGCCTTTCGGGAACCGCTGGTATGGTGGCCGCGCTCATCATCGGAGGAGTGGTTTGTACGGCCCTTTCCATGGCCGGGGGCTTCATTACCGACCTGAAAATCGGTTACTGGCTGGGCTCATCCCCAGACAAACAGCAGACCTGGAAGTTTATGGGAACCCTGGTGTCGGCGGCTACCGTTGGCGGGGTTATTATGATTTTAAACGAAACCTACGGCTTTACCGGTGAAAATGCGCTGGTTGCCCCCCAGGCCAATGCCATGGCAGCCGTCATAGAGCCCATGATGTCGGGCAAAGCGGCTCCCTGGATGCTTTATGCGGCCGGCGCTTTCCTTTCGTTGATCCTTACCATGATCGGCGTACCGGCCCTGGCCTTTGCCCTTGGAATGTTTATCCCGCTTGAACTTAATACGCCCCTGTTGGTGGGCGGCATCATCGCCTGGGTTGTGACTACCCGTTCGAAAGACGCTAAACTCAATCAGGCACGTAAGGAACGCGGTACACTTATCGCTTCCGGATTTATCGCCGGCGGTGCACTGATGGGCGTGGTAAGCGCCATGCTCAAATTCGGAGGCATCAATTATGTGAATGCTGAATGGTTTGAATCAAACGCCGCGGAAGCCCTTGCCCTGCTTATGTTTGCCGTGATCTGCGGTTATGTGGTCTGGGAGTCGCTC
>CAZDBX010000206.1:0-5454 GCA_964503805.1 uncultured Lentimicrobium sp.
GCCTTTGTGCCACTTCGGCAGGCTCAGTGCATCGCTTAGTGGCGAAATATTTAAAAAAGTAAGTTATATGCTGTTACAATCCTCTGAAACCAACACCGATATAGCATTCCGGGGAAATTATTATAATTTCACCGGACAATGTTTAATTTTAAAAAATTAAACTACAAGATCATCAAACAATTCTTGGCTCCGGAGGAGTCGGATGTTCTGCACTTATTTTAAATCAAGCCACGATCATTCAAACCAGTAAAGAATCACCACTTGAAATTGATGTAAATTAAAATAACATGCGACCCCGCTGGGGTCGGAAATCGATTGATGATACGTGCTTTCTATAAATATGCGACTCTTCCGGAGTCGGCTGATAGAATATAAGATCGATTTCTATAAATATGCAACTCCTGAGGTGTCGTAAGGCGAGTGTAGTTCTCAGCACGCGAAAATTTCTAAACGAACGCGTAATGATTGAATATTCAGTTGCTTTTAACACGGGCGCTCCGAAAAAACAACAATTTACTGACTCCGGAGGAGTCAAATGTGTATAGCAGAAAGATTGACCAACGAAAAGTCCGGCTCCGGAGGAGTCGAATATCTTTCAGGAAAGCAAATAACAGGATCACGGGACGCGTCTACACACGTAATCTTTTTACCTGTTCAGGATTTAAGACATACGACCCCGGCGGGGTCGGATAATTTTCAAATGTCTGAATCTCTGTAAACGCGCGACCAGCCCTGGGGGGATTGCATGAATACAGAATTACAATTGTGATTTAAAACAGAATACCATCCCTGACGGATCAGAAAATCATTAGGCATTTTGAATATTTCAAACCCTTGGTGCTTTTGTGTCGCGATAGTCCTGATGGTGATCGGGATTGGCATGGCAGAAACAAAACAGCATATAAAATAACGAATTATATTTCATAAGCTGGCTTTTACAGCGGACTGTTCCCCTGAACTGTTGCTTTCGGCAGGGTTCTTTTGTATCTTTGTATTATCAGATAAAGTATATATGAAAAAGATACTGGTTCCGGTTGATTTTTCGGATTTATCAACGGATGTCATTGATAAGGCCGGTGAAATCGCGAAAGCGTTCGGGAGTGAGGTCTATATATTGCATGTATCCCTGCCCGGCCCTGTTTTTACGGATGATCCTTCTCAGATCATGGCGGTAAATAATCCCGGGCTGGAGGAGTTGGTGAGGGAAGACCACGACCTCAAGGCCATGGTTCATTACCTGCACGAAAGGGGGGTGGATGCCCGATCAGCCCTGGTACATGGCCCTGTAGTAAACACCATACTTGATGAGGCTGAGAAATTTGAGGCGGACCTGATTGTCATCGGTACGCAAAGCCACGGGTTTCTCTACCGGACATTTATCGGCAGCGTAAGCGACGGGGTGATGCGCAACAGCCCCTGTCCGGTGATGATCGTGCCTCAGCCCTGAGGCCGTTTGCCAAATTTCGGCAGCAGGTCGGCACGGCCTACTTTTTTTAACGTTTCGGCAAACCAGCGTTTATTTTCGGGTTTATACCAGAAAAAGAACCGCTGCTGGTTGAGTTTTTCCTGTTTATCACGGGCAACATACACGGGTTTCAGCGTATACGGATCGAAGCCGGTGTAGTACATGGCCGTGGCCAGCGTCATGGGGGTGGGGGTAAAATCCTGCACCTGTTCCAGCCTGAAACCCTGCTGCGAGGTTTCACAGGCCAGTTCGGCCATATCTTCGGGGCGGCTGCCCGGATGGCTTGAAATAAAGTAGGGGATCAGTTGCTGCCTCAGACCGTTTCTGCGGTTAATTTCGTCAAACTTCTGCTGAAACTGCACAAAGGTGCGGTAATGCGGCTTGCGCATAATCTGCAGCACATGCGCCGAACTATGCTCAGGAGCAACTTTCAGTCTTCCCGAAACGTGCCGGGTGATCAACTGCTCCAGGTACTCATTCAGCCCGTTGGCCTTTGATTCTGCTTCGCTGCGGCCAATCAGCATGTCGTAACGGATGCCGCTGCCGATGGTGATGCGTTTTACATTAGGTACCCGCAAAGCCTTGTTGTACAGAGCCGTCATCGGGCGGTGGTCGGTGTTCAGGTTGCGGCAGATGGCCGGGAAAATGCACGAGGGGCGTTTGCATTTTTTGCATTTGTCCGTGTCAATCCCTTTCATCCGGTACATATTGGCCGAGGGGCCGCCCAGATCGGTTATATGGCCTTTAAAATCCGGGGCAGCGGCAATCCGTTCCACCTCTTTCAGGATGGATTTTTCGGAACGGCTCACCACAAACTTTCCCTGGTGGGCCGAAATGGCGCAGAAAGCGCATCCGCCGAAGCATCCCCGGTGCATGTTTACCGAATTGCGGATCATCTCAAAAGCGGGAATGGCGCCTCTTTTATGATAGCGCGGGTGTGGCTCGCGGGTGTAAGGCAGGTCGAAGGAGGCATCAATCTCCGCCTCGTTCATGGGCGGATTGGGGGGATTCACTACAATGGTGGAATCTCCGTTTCTTTCCAGCAGCCTTGCTCCCTGCCAGCGGTTCGATTCCTCTTCGAAGATGCGGAAATGCCGGGCAAAGGCTTTTTTATCTTTCAGGCATTCATTATGTGAGGGTAGTTCAAGGGTGGCTATATCCGGAAGTTCGGGCAAGGTTTCCCCTGAAGGAATCCGGAAGGCGGTCTGCTCCACATCGCGGATTTGCACTATGTTTTCACCGGTCGCCAAGCGTCGGAGCAGCGAAACCAGGCCCCTTTCCCCCATCCCGAAGACAAGCATATCGGCGCCGCTCCAGGTAAGGATATCCGGTTTCAGGCTGTCGCTCCAGTAATTGTAGTGGGTGAGGCGCCGCATCGAGGCTTCGATTCCGCCCAGGATAACGGGCACATCCGGGTAGAGCTTTTTCAGGATTCGCGTATAAACCACCGAAGCATAATCGGGCCGGAAGCCGGCCACGCCGCCCGGGGTGTAGGCGTCGTCGCTGCGCAGGCGCTTATTGGCGGTGTAATGGTTTACCATGCTGTCCATATTGCCGGCAGTTACCCCGAAAAAAAACCTGGGTTTACCCAGCTTCTTAAAGTCGCGCAGGTCGTCGCGCCAGTTGGGCTGCGGCAGTATAGCTACCCGGAATCCCTCATGTTCGGTCAGCCGCCCGATTACCGCGGCGCCGAAGGCGGGATGATCAACATAGGCATCGCCCGAAACTATGATTACGTCCACCTCATCCCAGCCGCGGCGGTCGAGCTCTTCGCGCGAAACGGGCAGCCAGTCGGTAAGGGGGCGTTTATCAGGGATTTGCATGGGGCAAAGGTAATGGTTTACAAAGAAACTTTGTCTTTCTCTTCTAAGTCCGAATCTTTTATTCCAATCATAGTTCTTCACATATTAAAGATCACTCTATATCCTTATCCCATATCCGTGTTTAACACATCTTTTCAGTTCATTCCTTAAAAGTTGTCAAATATTAATAATCAAAAAGGATATAAAGTGAAGATGGTCTTTCATATTCTACAGAAACAGAAAATAAATTGATCATTTCATTTTCAGTTTAATAATATCTAATAAAAGTGATCATCCTTTATGAATAAATAATTAATAAAATATTGTTAATAATAAATGAAAATGGTAATAATAATTTATTATATTTGTAGGCTATGAGTATTATGCGTACATATATTCCCCCCCCCTACAAGTATTCATTTTTGTGCAGATTTTATAACTGTTGCCTAGATTATTTTTCCTTGATCAGTTTATGCTCTCAATCATTCTTTTTTCTATTCCTACGCAAATATGTCAAACACCATTATTGTTCGACAAAATACATTTTTGAAATAGGGAAGAATGAATTTATAAATTCAGCCACTTCATAGTTTCCGGTTTTATGAAGTGGCTGTAATTTAGTATGAAAAGAACCGGAGAATTAATTTTAGTATTGTGTTGTTCATAGTTAATTTTGGAGTTATGAAATCAAATTTTTTCAACATCTTAGCGATTACTATGCTGATGTTTTCTTGCTCTAAATCGGATGTTAATCCGACAAGAATTGACGAATCAGCGCAATGTTCTGATTGTAATGAGAAAACGCAACTTATTCTTTCAGAACCTGAACTTCTCAGAATTAATGATGATTCTTTGTTTTTTAAGTACTCTACTTCTGAAGGTATTACTAATTATAGAGCTGATTTATTTGGGTCTCTTGACCTGGATAGCGTTTTTGTGTATGAGGTTTTGGATAGCATTCAAAAGGTAATCCAAATAAATGCAACCATTACAAACCTGAACGCAAGGAGGTACCTTATAGGAGTTTACAATGGTGCTGACCTTTTTCAATCATTTGTCCATGAAATAGTTGATAATGATTCTACTTTTACTCTGAATGAATACAACGCTTCCGGATCACTTTTACTTTCGGGAACACTTAATAAGAGTAATGGCAAATTTACCTCAATAAGGAGTTTTAAAGGTAGCCAAATGACTTGGTCTCAATGCATGCGGATGGCATGGGAAGCCTGTCAGTCAGATTGGCAGTGTGCAATGATGTGTGCATTAGCAGGGCCCTCATGCATTCTATCAATTGCAGCTGCATGTGCAATTCATACTGGAATTACAGGCAACTCAACAAACTGATTATTATTTATAGGGAGAGGTTTTTGCTTCTCCCTTTCTTTCTTAGAATTTTTTTATATGAAAATTGTTTTCGAGGTTATCAATCTCTATGCTTCATATGATAGCAGAACAGTTATCAAAGATTTTAATTTAAAAATAGAAGAAGGCTCAATAAATTTATTGTTGGGGCCAAACGGGTGTGGAAAATCAACATTCTTTGGTGTCATATCAGGATTAATTATCAAGGACTCGGGTATTATAAAGATTTATGAAGTAACAAATCCGTTACTATACAATGTTTTTACTTCTTATCTGCTTACACAGGAAACTTTATATTATGATCGTTCAGTTCGGTTCAACATTACTGTTCTTTCTTCACTTTTTAGCATTCCACAAAAGGAATATTTGGATGAGTTGGGTAAATATGGTCTGCTAAATTGCATGCATAAGAGGATTTCGGAATTATCTTCAGGAATGAGACAAAAATTATTGTTGGCTTTTTCATTTGCCAAAGATTCGAAAATTCTCTTTTTGGATGAACCAGATTCAAATCTGGATGAAAATACAATTCCGGTTTTATTGGATTCTCTTCAATGCTATTTGGAAATGGGGAAGACTATCGTGTTTTCAACTCATAATCCGGATCATTATAATTCACTTTTTCCGAAAATTTATAACTTTTCATCGCTTGCAAAAAACTAAATTATTTATGAAATATTCGTTAATTAGAGCTTTTAGCAAAGGTAAACTGATTATCTATCTACTCTATGCTGTATTTGCAGCAATAAATATTGTCACCGGTTTCATACAAGCCAAACTGGGCTTATCCAGTCAAATGCTGGTTCCCTCCTCATTCGAAGC
>CAZDBX010000207.1:0-1748 GCA_964503805.1 uncultured Lentimicrobium sp.
CCCGCCTGGACGCCCGGCACGCAGCGGGGAAAAACGGTAAGGGTGCAATTTAACATCCCGGTGAAGTTTAGCCTTAAAAGTGAATCGGCTAAACCAAGGGAAGTGAAAACAACCAGTCAACTCCCTGACGGCAGGGAAGTTTACAACGTGGTGGATGAAACGCCTGAATTCCCCGGTGGAATGGAAAAACTGGCTGAGTTTATAAGCGCGAATACCAAATACACCGAAACCGCGAAAAAGGAAAAAATCGAAGGGACTGTTTATGTTTCATTCGTGATTGAAGCCGATGGAAGCGTAAGCAATGCTCAGGTTCTGAGAGGTATAGGCGGAGGACTAGACGATGTTGCCAGAGAGGCTGTAATGAAAATGCCCGGTTGGAAGCCCGGGAAAAAGGACGGGGTGGCTGTTCCGGTAAGGTTCAATATGCCTGTGAAGTTTAAACTTGATCCCGCCGCGCCCGACAAACCCATGGAACTGCCCGAAAAGATCGTTTACCAGGGACGTGAGGTATATTACAAAGCGGAGCAGATGCCCGAATACACGGGAGGAAACGAGGCGTTGCTGAAATACTTCAGAAATTATATTCCAAACCTGGAATTTGACTCAGAACACGGAAAATCAACCATCTACGTAAGTTTTATTGTAGAACCCGACGGTAGCATCACTCCGTCGGGAATTGCAGGTTCTCCTGAAGCTACTGTCTCCGATAAATTTACAGAAGCCATAGAAAAGATGAAAAACTGGACTCCCGGCAAAACCAGGGGAGCAGTGGTTCCGGTGAAACTGAACTATTTTTTCAGGATAAACAAGTAGTTGCCCGCGTATGATCTGCCGCCTGATCCTCTTATTGCTGATTGTACCGGCTTCTGTAAATGCCACCGGAGGATGGCCGTTCCATGCGAAGATCAATCGGTACAATGCCAATGGCCTGCGCGATGGGCGCTGGATCTACTACTGGGATGATGCGCAGAAAAAGCCGATGAACAAGCTCCGCTTCAAAAACGGGAGGGAGCACGGCCTGAACCGCTATTACAATGAAAACGGGAAGAAATGGCTGAAATTCAGGGCTTTCAAAGATGGCAGGATGAATGTCACCTATTATGACGACAACGGCCGCCGGGAGAAGAAAGGCAAGGCGCTGATGATATACGACGCTGCTGAACTCAGGTATTGCTGGCACGGCAAGTGGAAATACTATGAGAACGGACGCTTTGTCCGTGAGGCGGTGTACAACATGGGCAATGAAACACCCGTGCTGCGGAAACAACGACGGCGATGAAAAGAAATTCGTTAACTGACAATCAGGAATGCCCCAGTGTATCAGCGCCTTCCGTGGTCCAGTCGTAGTTGTACAACCCTTCAAGCAACCGCTGCTGTTTTTCCTCGGGCGAGAGGCTTTCATAAGCCTGTTTCTCGGCTTCAAACGCGGCGCGCTTTTCGGCTTCCACCCGGTGAATCTCATCCAGATAAGCCTGCTCCACCCTGCGCTTCAGAAAATCGGTAGCCACGGCCGGGAATAATTCAAGCAGTAATTCTTCTTTTTCATCAGCAGCCAGTTTCACCCCGCCGTATTCATGGAAAACAGGATTTTCCTGACGCTTGTAAAACCGGGTATCATAGGGTGTCTCTTCCCGAACGCCCGCGATGCTGTAACGGAATTCAGGATCAACCGGAACAGGCGTTTTGCCGTAAATCCCTTTCACCAGATTGACAAACTGAATCGACTTTGTGGTGTACATGGGTTGCCC
>CAZDBX010000207.1:1848-3046 GCA_964503805.1 uncultured Lentimicrobium sp.
TTAAAATAACTCTCAATCCTGCCGCAGGTGCTCAGCAGATCATCTTCCTTATCAGCCTTGGCATAGGCAATGGCCAGTTCAAACAGCTCATCAATATCCCTGGGCAGTTTGTCCGTAACAATATTGAACTCCTTCGGAAATTCCTTATACTGATCATATTCAGCCAGTTCGAGCCTGATTTCGCGGAGCAGGGCATCTATCCGCACCACCGCTTCACGATTTACCCCCGTTTCAATATTCATGCGGTCGCAGAAAAGCTGGATGATCTCAAACGAGGCGGCTGCGGTTCCGCCTGAAAATGACATGATATTGGTGTCCACGATATCCGCGCCGTTCACGATGGCCATCAGGGTGGAAGCCAGGCCATAACCCGGTGTGCAATGGGTATGGAAATCAACCGGGATGTCCAGGTTTTTCTTCAGCAGCTTCACCAGTCTGCCCGCCCTCAGTGGCGGAATCAACCCCGCCATGTCCTTGATGGAAATCATGTCGGCGCCCATTCCCTGAAGCTTCAGCGCTTTATCGATGTAATACTGGTCTGTAAAGATATGCGTCTGCAGCGGTTTGGCCTGCAGCAGCGCTTTCAGCCTTTTGAACCGCGAAAAATAAGGATCAACGGTGTAGCAGATGGCGCAATCGGCAATGCCGCCGTTTTCTTTCACCGATCTGATGGTCGATCCGATGTTGTCGGTATCATTCAGGGCATCGAAAATCCGCATAATGCTGATGCCGGATCTGATGGCGTTCCGGTTAAACCCGTCAATCACATCATCCGGATAAGGATTGTAACCAAAGAGATTTCTTCCGCGCGACAGGGCGGTGAGCTTCGTGGTATCTCCGACGCCCTCCCTGATCTTTTCCAGCCTGTTCCAGGGATTTTCATTCAGATAGCGCATCACCGAGTCGGGCACCGCCCCTCCCCATACTTCCATGGCATAAAAGCCGGCTTCACGGTACAAAGGCAATACCCGGTCAACCTGCTGCTGGGTCATGCGGGTGGCAAACAGCGACTGCTGTCCGTCGCGTAAGGTCAAGTCTCTGATTAAAAGCTTTTTAGTCATATAGTAGTGAAAATATGTATAAACAGACAACGCAATACAATCGGGAAAAATTATACCGGGACAATTATTTCTGCCTATGCGACAAAAGTAAAAACTTTAATATTCAATGCGATAGGAAACGAAAAATAAAAGTTTAA
>CAZDBX010000207.1:3146-5405 GCA_964503805.1 uncultured Lentimicrobium sp.
CCATGACTTCTGACTGCCCGACAGCAGATTCCGTATATGAAGCATATCCCCGGATCAGGATGCTGCCGGTACCCGAAAAGGTGTCAGCCTACGTAAAAGCAATCTGGACGCTTGAAAAAGGGAGCGGGGTTCACCATGAGCGTTTGCTCCCCAACGGTGAGACCCAACTGATCTTCCATTACGGCAGTCCTTTCAGCGAAAGCTACGGAGGCGGCCGGCCCGGACTACAGCCTCAAAGCCTTATCTGCGGGCAGTTTACCACATACAAGGATATCTTTTTATCCGGCAATGCCGGCCTGCTGGGGGTGGTGTTTCACCCTTATGCTTCCAACGCCCTGTTTGGCATTCCGGCGCATCATTTTACCCACCTCACGGTTGGTCTCCCTGAAATTGACAAGGGCCTGGAAGAAGCCGGCAGCATGGTAGCCGAAGCGCCCGGCCTGCCCCGGCGCCTGCAGATCATTGAAAATTTTATGCTGAAGCGCCTGCACACCATAAACCAGCGCCATTTTGCAATGGTCAGGAAAAGCGTGGAGCTGCTTGCCCAAAAAGCCGATGGCCCCGCGGTTTCAAAAGCCGCTGAATCCCTGTTTGTCGGAAACCGTCAATTTGAAAGGGTTTTCAGGGATTATGTGGGGCTGAGCCCGGTCCGGTATGCCGGGATTGCCCGCTTCAACAAAGCCCTGTCGCTTTTCGGCACGCCTCAGCCGCTGACCGGTATCGCGCTTGAAGCCGGGTACTACGATCAGGCCCATTTTATCCGCGAATTCAAAAGCATCGCCGGCGAACTGCCTTCCGTTTACCGGAAAAACCTTTCAGTGCCTGATTGCGGATAAAAGTCGCATTTGTACAATTCCACCTCCCGGCAGCGGAATAATTTCGCAGCAAAAACGAAAAATATGAATCAGGCAAACGATTATTTGGAAAAAAGCAGAAGCTACCTGCAGATGTTATGTGAAACCATTCCCGGGCGTTGCGTCGGCAGTGAGGGCAACCGACAGGCTACCCGTTACTTCAGGCAGACACTTGAATCCCTCGGGTGGGAAACGCGATCGGCGGCATTTGACGCGATGGACTGGGCCACCAAAGGGGCCAGCCTTACCGCCGGGGGCGAAGCATTCAGCGTACACTCAAGCCCCTACGCGCTGGGCTGCAACACAGAAGCCACCCTGCTGCAGGCCGGTTCCCTTTCCGAACTGGAATCACTCAGCATGCAGGACCGGATCGTTCTGCTGCATGGTGAACTGGCCGCGGAACAACTGATGCCGAAGAACTTTGTGTTTTATAATCCAGAACACCATCAGAAAATCATCGCCGCCCTGGAAGCCGGAAAACCGGCCGCGCTGATCTGCGCTACCGGATACAACCCGGAACTGGCTGGCGGTGTCTATCCCTTTCCCCTGATTGAAGACGGCGATTTTGACATCCCGTCAGTTTACACCACCGAAGAAGAAGGAAAGCGCCTTCTCGCCTTTACGGGTAATAAAGTAAAACTGGTTTCCGAAGCGACACGCATCCCCGGAACCGGATATAATGTTACAGCCCGTAAAGGGAAAAATCCCGGAAAAAGGATTGTGGTTACCGCGCACATAGATGCCAAAAAGGGCACCCCCGGCGCCATCGACAATGCCACGGGAGTGGCCGTACTGCTGCTGCTGGCCGAAATGATGAAGGATTATCAGGGCGAACCGGTCATCGAACTGGCGGCCTTTAACGGGGAGGATTACTACGCGGTACCCCGACAAATGCTGTATATCTCAGAAAACCACCAACATTTCAACCAGATCATCCTGAATATCAACATCGACGGGGCCGGTTATCACGAAGGCGGGTCCGCCTACTCGTTGTTCGGCCTTCCTGAGAAGCTGACGCAGGAGGCACATGCCGTTTTCAGGGATACACACGGTTTTGGGGAAGGCCCGCAATGGCCGCAGGGGGATCACAGCATTTTTGTACAATACGGATGCCCGGCCATCGCCCTTACTTCGGAATGGTTCCTTCAGCACCTTCACTCACAGCGCATTACCCATACCCCCGACGACCAGCCGGGAATAGTCAATCCCGCCCGGATGCCGGAGATTGCTGCAGCCATCAGGGATCTGATACTGAAAATCTGATACCGGTTTCCCGGCATAGTAGCGGTTTGTTGAATTGCAAATCCGATGGTATGTCAGGCGGAATTCATATTCCGCTTGGCCGGGCCAGGATAAAACCAGGGTTAAATTACATCCACCTCGATGGCCTGAAGCACCTCTTTGG
>CAZDBX010000208.1:0-5374 GCA_964503805.1 uncultured Lentimicrobium sp.
TGAATGGCCGTTCACCTTCATCTCCGGAAACAAGCGGATTGAACCGGGCATTTACTACCTTGAGTTAAATAACGGAAATAGCTCTGCTACGGTAAAAGTGCTGATTCCGTAGCTGGATGTTCAACAATTTCGCCGGAATCCGGTTTATGTTTAAATCAGAGCCGTAATGCCTTTGCGTAATGATGCCGGAAATAAGTCCGGCGTTAGAACCGGATCTGTAATTTGTTAATTGACAGAACTCATTAAATCCTGAAAAAGTGAAAAAACACAACTTCAAACTGCACCTGATTCTGCTGCCTTTATTCGCCCTGTTCGCCATCACGGCCTGCAACCGCGGAACAAAAACCAACATTGAAGAAAATCTCCCGGCAGGCACTCATGCTGTTACGGTGATAGATGTGATACAGACGACAAATTACACCTATATGGAGGTGCTTGAAAACGATGGTAAATACTGGATTGCGGTAACTGCCCGTGATGCAAAGCCGGGCGATGTAATTTATTTCACCGATTTTCTTGAAATGAAAGATTTCGAAAGCAAGGAGCTCGGCCGGACCTTTCGGCTGGTCTATTTTGTGCAGGACCCCAGTGATACCCCTGCATCAAAGCAGCAGCCGGCCAGCATGGGCAAGCCTGTAAACGAACGGGTGCAAGGCATCGAGATTGAACATGTTGAAGGCAGCCTGACCATTGCCGGAATATTTGCCGATAAAGCCGGGCTGAAAGGCGAAACGGTAAAAATCAGGGGGCTGGTTGTAAAAGTCAACGACAACATTATGGGCAAAAACTGGGTTCATCTGCAGGATGGAACCGGAGATGAAGGGAACTATGACCTGACCGTCACCACCATGGAAGTTTTGGAAGTAGGAAGCATCGCCACTTTCGAAGGAAAAATCGAAGTTGACAAGGATTTCGGCGCCGGTTACAGCTACGACGTGATTATGGAAGACGCCAAAGTGTCTGACATCAAACCCGGCACTCCCCGGTCCTGATAATCGCCTGTAATTATTCCCCGGCAGCAGGGCTCATCTTCATTTCCCGAAATGTTTACCATTGGACAGAAATGCTATAACATCTCCCGTCCGCATCTGCGAATAATTTCATTTGCCGCATAAAATCCGCCTGAAAAGCAGCCCTGCAGCAGGAAACCTCCGGTAGGCGCATCCCAGTCGGTCATCTCTCCGGCAACAAAAATACGGGGAAACTTCCGCAGGGAGCAATCCTCATTGATTGATTCCAGTCCGAGCCCGCCGACAACGGAAATGGCTTCATCAAGTCCACGAAGCGAATGCACGGGCAACGGCAGGTTTTTGATCGAGGAAACAAATGAAACCGGATCGAGAAATTCCTCCTGCGAGGTAAATGCCTTGATCAGGGCCAGGGATGCGGCGTCAAGATTCAGGCAGCGGGCGTAGGCCCGGGTTCCCGGCACGGCATTGCCCAGCCGTTTCAACAGGGCTTCCCTGTCGACCGCCGGTTTCAGGTCAAGCCGGATAACAACCGGCTGACCGGCATTTAGCAAGGTTCTGATCTCCGGCACCAGCGGATACACCGCATAGCCCTCCAGTCCGTATCCGGTGATCAGCGCCTCTCCCCTGCTTTTCACATCCTGAACCTGCATCACAATATTCTTGAGGGGTTTCCCTTCGTGATACTGCCTGAGTTGTGCCGGCCATCCGATATTTACCCCGCAATTCGATGGTTGAAAAGGCAATGTGATTATCCCGTATCTGTTCAGCATTTCCGTCCATTTGCCATCCGATCCGGTAACCGGCCACGAAGCGCCTCCAAGGGCCAGTACGGCGTAATCTGCCTCAAATACAATGCGTTTGTTTTCGTTCAGAAAAGTAAACCGCATCTGCCCGTCGAAATCCGCGAGTTTATGGCTGGTATGGATATGAACGCCTCTTTGTTGCAGGGAGTTTACAATGGTTTTGAGCACCTGCGACGGGCTGATCCCCTTTTCGGGAAATACCTTGCCGCTGCTGCCGGTAAAGGTGGGAATGCCCAGCTGGCCGAGCCACTCCCTGAGCTGCTGCGGGCTGAAGAGATTCAGTGCGGCATCCATAAACCCGCGGGGAGAATACTTTTCTGTAAGTTTATCTCCTTCAAGGTGGCTGGTGATGTTCAATCCCCCCTTCCCGGCCAGCAGGAACTTCTGACCCACCATCTTTTCCTTCTCGAAAAGGTGTACCTCAAAGTGAGCTGCCAGGTGCCACGCAGCCATCAGCCCCGCCGGACCGCCGCCCGCCACTATCGCCACACCGCGTGAATCCGGTTTGAAATTCTGATGGTTCAAAAGATCTGAATCATTGCGTTTACATTCCTACTGTAATCTCACGGGTCGAAAACACGGGAATGGCCAGGCGGAAACCCCACTGCCATTTTCCTTTATCGTTTACGGCCGTAAAGACGCCAAAGTTATACAAACTATTGCCCAGTCCGAAACCGCCTTCGATATGGTAACCCTGATGCTGCACGGCAAGAAATCCCAGGCTGAACTGTTCCTGCCACAGGCGGTTGCGCAGCACGGGCAGGCGCGTGAACAGCAGATAACGGGAGGAATAGTTTGCAAAAACCCTGAACCAGGCTTCATTGGTACTGTATTCGTAATAATTGATCAGCTGAAAGGTATTGAAGAGGTTCTTCCCTCCCACTGTCAGGGGCTGGGCGCTGAAATGGGTTAAATCGTCGTAATAGATGCGATCTGCGGTTATATACTTTCCTGATTCCGCTTCAATCTTCAGCCATTCGCCCGGACTGGTGGCAACCTCCTGCCTCAGCCCGGCGTGAAGCATTGTATAATCAGTTGTAAATGAACCGGAAGGAATGGCCCTCCTGATGCCCGCGAAAAGCTCCGGCGCACGGTTCAGGCCACGGCGCGGTACCTTTACCCCGTCTTTGATGTAGTAAAAAGGCATGGGTTTGTACGTCAGCACCATTTCAAAAATCAGGTCGCGGTGGCGCTCCATGTGATACAGCGGACTTGCCGGGATATTGGGGCTGAATGACCGGGAATCCTTATAGAAAAACGAAAAACTGCTTTCGTTTTGCAGGGGCGCGGATTCCGACAAGGTAAGCGCGGTGCTCAGGCTTGCCCCGAAAAAGGGTTGCAGGGAGTGGGCTACCCGGATGAAATCGTTTTGATACAACCGCGAAAGGTTTTGCCGGAACAGCAGGGTTGATAGCGTGTTCTCAATCGCCATGGCGCCTCCGTCACGATTGAAATCGGGGTGCAAAGAACCACCGCTGACCTTCAGCTTGTTTTTCAGGTTACCCTGGCCTTCCACCCCTACCGAAGTAGCCCACATAAAGTCACCGGATGCAAACCCGAAGGCGGGGGCAAAATCAACCACCGCCTTGTATTTTCCGGTTTTAAACCAGGTGTATGTGAAGCGGGTTCCGTATGTCAGTCCGTCAACCGTGCTGAAGCTCACTCCAAAGGGATACAACAGCCCGTTCGACGAAAACCGGTTAACGGTGTCAATCTCTGCCATTCCGCCGGTCAGCAGAACGGAGAGCGGCCGCTGTTTTGCCGGCTTTGTCTGAGCTGTACTGTCACCGTCTTTTTTACGACGGGCCAGGAGGGTATCATTCCTGACAACGCTCAGCATTTCGCTGCGTGCCAGCGGAATCGGCCTGACGCTGCTCCAGAAGGCGGTGTCGGATACCCTTGCATTGGAATCGATACTCAGTTTGTAGCGCTCCACATATTGATGATCGTTCCTCAATGAATCCCTGGCCTTCAGTTCCTCTTGTTTCTGTCTGATCCTTGCCAGCCGGTAAGCTTCCGATGTTGTGGGTTCAGGGCTGGCCGTAAGTTTCTCCGCTTTTTGCTGAAGCCGGTCCCTGCGCGCCTGGCTTGCAGCCGGAGACGCGGGTAACTGCACAGATTCAGGGGGCGCTTCGGCAACAGGAATATGCGAGGTATTTACCTGCAGGTCGCGGTACCTTACGGAAGTATTGTATAAAAATCCACCCGCATTGCCCAGCAGGTCCATATCCAGTTTCATCCGGTTGCTTACCGGCAGCCACACCGAAGGCTTCACCTCCCCGTAGGTCTGCGAAAGCCGGATATCCACGCCAAGCTGCTCCTCCACCTGCAAATCAATGCTGTGGATGCACCACAGGTCCTCAATAATATAAACATGCCCCCGCACATATTTCGGCCCTTTGCCCCTCGGATTAATCCTGATTTTGCTAACCAGCACCTTTCCGTTAACCTGTGTGCCTTCGAGGGCAAAACGGTAATGGCTGAATGCGCCGGGTGCAAAGGGCGACCAGGCGTTGCCGAAAGCGTCGGGCTTATAGAGATTCCCCGAAATGTAACCTACGGCCGCCGAAGATTTACTCTCATTGTCGCGCGGGAAATTGCTGTTTATTGATTTCACCCGCTGATTCACTTTTGAAGGTGCGGCAAACTCGATCTCATTGACCGATTCTTCCAGATACACGTCACCTTCCTTAATGCCGCTCTCCTTCAGGTCTTCTCTGGCCATCCATTTCACCATTCGCGATATTGACCTGATTTCCAGACTACCGCGGATATAGACATCGGCCTTGTAATATTTTACCATCCCGGCATATTGCGGCGCCATTCGGATTACCTGACGCATAATGCCGTAGGCGGGGTCCTCCCCGCTGCTACTCACCACCACGCCTGACAGGTTGTAAACCATGGGTTTTAAGTGAATATGCAACGGGTTGAATGTTTTCCCGATGCTTACCTCCCTAGTTTCGGCCTGATAACCCATGCTCTGGAACACACAGGTATAATCACCGGCATCAAGTTTCAGCTCAAAAGCCCCGTCCTGATTAGCCACCGTGCCATACATAAGCTCTTTTACAAACACCGTGGCCCAGGGAACAGGTTCACCCGCTTCATCCGTTATGACCCCGGAAAGCGCCTGGGCATGTAAGGCAACTGAAAATGAAAGGGCAACAGAAGAAATGAGAAGAATCCTGAACCACATATATAAATCAGTTACGAATAAGAATAAATTTCATACAGATAAAACGCGCATTACGATGTAAAGATAACCCTGTAATAAAAGGAAAACAAATACATTGCAGGCTTTTATCCTTATTTAACAGGCGACCGTGGCATCCGGCAAACCGGCAATGAGCTCGGGAGTTCCGGATTTTCTGAAAACACCTGCATTTCTGACCAGGAAAAAGAAATCAGCAGGCATCTATATCCCGCAGTTTCTGAAGATACTCAATGCCGGTTATTTACCCCTGGCTTTAGCCGGGGGTAATCAGCAGCTGACAAACACAGGGGCTTAAGCCCAAAAGGCGGCAAAAGTTTATTCGCATCCCGGCATTTGTAGAAGCCTGCAAGCCCGGAAATCCCCCTGGCCAGGCTTCTCCCGGC
>CAZDBX010000209.1:0-5360 GCA_964503805.1 uncultured Lentimicrobium sp.
GGTCAGGATTCCGGAATGGGGGGGGGCAGCTTGTTCCGGAATGGGGGGTCAGAATAATCCGGAATCTACAGTAAGGCAGGTTTGAATATTTTGTGCACAGTGGTTGTAGGTATATTCATATGTTGAATAATTGTGTTTTTAGGTCGTGTATTGTGTTTTTTGAGCAGGTAAACTTCTGTCCAAAAAATGTTCTAATCAAAGTGAGAAAGGAATGATTATAAATCGACTTACTATTGAGGTTGATTACATATATTACACATAAGAAAGTGCTTTTCTATTCAACCATAGGATTTTTTTTATCAATATTTCGGTAATACAAAATTGACATACAAGGCATTGTAAGAAAAACCAGGGTGGAATCCTTTAAAATTACCGCCTTTTCAACAACAGGGATAACCGTATCGTAAAAAGTTATGTATCCGCTATCATTAATATAATTCCCTTTCCTTATCGGAAGGTTATCATATGTTATCTCAAAGCTCCCGTCTTTTCTCAGTATAAACATAGTGTGCTCATTAAATATGTCGGATTCTTTATCACAGAATATCTCAAATTCTTTATGAATCAAATCAGTGCTTTCATAATATTTTACATCCTCAATAATACTAATTACATCAAAATCAGGAACACAATATAACATCCGTTCTTCTTTTGACATATTGAGCAGAAAATTTACTGGTTCTATAAAATCAGCAGTGTCACAGTTAATTAACTTGAAACCTTTGAACAAACCGGATTTAACCATTAGATCATTTGTTCTTTCATTTGCTGTAAATAATTCTCTTCCGAGGAAATCTATGAAAATATATTTTTCATTTTCTTTGGAAATGTGACCTTTTGAGAAAATAAAATGCCTGTCTGTACAACTTTCATCGCCTACATAAAAAACATAATAAAACTGACTGTCATCTTCGGTATATAGAAACAAATCGCCAAATTTATTGCTATAGTTTTCAGAAACAGGCAGATATATTTTAATATTTTTTCTTTCTGAATGGGTGCATGAAAAAATTATTGATGCTAACAAAATCAATAATAAGAGGAAGTTAGTTTTTCTCATTCTAAAATCTTTTATATCTTGTTAAACGTCGTATTATTGGGTCGTAGTCTGCTGGGTTTAAGAATGGGGCTTTTGATCCTGCTCTGTTGGCGCGGACGTCCACGTCCGTGCCCTAAAATGCGCAAGCCCTGCCGGAATCCGGAAGGGCCTGCACTGCAAATCCTTCAACAACCGTCGCGGACTACCTGATCTCCTTTTCTATCCATCCCGAACGGTCGGGAGGAGCCGGAGACTTCACTTTCTTCACCGGGTTGGCTTCCAGCTCTTTCAGCAGCACCTCCACGGCTTTTTCGATGCCGGGGTCTATGCCTTTTGCCAGTTGTTCCGGACGGTCAACCACTTCTATATCAGGATAAACACCTATACCCTCGATGATCCAGTTTTCATTTTCATCAAAAATACCGAAACGGGGAACAGAGATATATCCTCCATCCACCAGACGCGCATTGCCTGAAATGCCAACCAGGCCGCCCCAGGTGCGGGTACCGATCAGCTTGCCCAGGCCCATTTTCTTAAAGAAATAGGGGAAAGCATCCCCGCCCGATGAGCTGTATCCGTTAATCAGCATCACCTTCGGGCCGTCGTGGGCAATGCCGGGCGCCTTGCTGGGCTGCATGCCGTTACGGTGCCAATAGGTGAGCGTACGGCGGTCGAGCAGATCGGCCATGCGGTCGGGAATAAATCCGCCGCCATTGTAGCGGTCATCAATGATCAGCGCCTCTTTGTTATGATAGGTGTACATGCCGCGGTAAAGTTCACGGTTGCCGTCCTGGGCCGTATTGGGCACATAAATGTAACCGATGCGTCCGCCCGAAAGCTTGTCCACCATCGCCCGGCGTTCTTCCACCCAGTTGAAATGCCTGAGCTCAACCTCGCTTTCGATGGGTTTGATGGTTGAGGTTTCGGCACCCGAACCATCGGCATTGGCGCTGACGGCGATTTCAACCGTTACGCCTGCCAGATTCTCGAGGAAGAGATATGGATTGTCTTTGGTGGTGATGTCTCTTCCGTTGATGCTGATCAGGAAATCGCCCTCTTTTACTTTCACACCCTGCTCGGTAAGCGGCGAACGGCGGGCTTCATTCCAGTTTTCGCCTTTGTAGATTTTTGCAATGCGGTAGCGCCCTGCTGCTGCATCGGCCTCCAGTTCGGCGCCCAGCAGCCCGGTATTCACGCGCTTCACCCGTTTGATGTCGCCCCAGTCAACATAGGCATGACCCGCGTTGGATTCTGAAACGATCTCATTCAGGATGTAATCCAGGTCGAAACGGCTTCCCACATAAGGCAACAATTCGCCGTAACGCTGCTTCAGGCCCGGCCAGTCCACGCCGTGAAGGTTATCTACATAGAAATAATCCCTGAAAATGCGCCAGCCATCGGTATAAATCTGGTTCCACTCCTTGCGGGGGTCTATCTTCATTTCCATGCGGCCAAGTTCAAGTTTGCCGGTGCCGGGTTTCTGACCCGGAGCAACCTTGGCAATACCGTAATCTCCGCCTGAACGGTACATAAACATTTTACCGTCGGCACTTGGAACGGCCACAAAAACGCGGTCCATAATCTCTTCAGTCTTCTCATCGGCGGCATTGTATCGCATCAGTTTGCCATCGGCGATATAAAGCAGACCGCCATCAGCCGGACCAACAATACGGTAATTGCCTGCTGAAACGGGCAAGGCTTCCACCCGGTTATTGATGCCTTCAAAGTCGATGCTTACCTTTACCTTTTCATCCTTCTTTTCGGGCTCCTCCTTCGACTTTCCTTTCGATTTTGAATCCTTTGACTCCTCTGCAGGTTTTGATTCATTCACCGGCTCCACATCGTTCTTTGTTTTAAAGAGTCTGGAGCCGTCGTTCTTTAATGCTACCGCATAGATTTTGGATGCGTTATTGTAGAGGTAATCAAACTCAAAACTTGAAAACTCAAGGTTGAAGTCACGGTTAGACACAAAGAAGATAAACTTGCCGCATTTGCTGAAAACGGGTGAATAGTCCTCAAAGCGGTCATCGGTGAGCTGAGTGGCTTTTGCCGAAGGAATATGGTAAACCCAGACCGCGGAGAAACCGTTTTCGCTCTCCTTGCTGTACGTAATCCACTCCGAATCGGGTGAGAACGCGTAGGTACGGATCTCGCTGTCGGTGGCTTTGTCAATATCTGTCTGCCGGCCGGATGCCACATCCACCAGCCGGAGTTTCATGGTGCGGTCGCTGTAAACCAGGTATTTGCTGTCGGGCGACCATTCGGCGTCGTATTTCCAGGTGGCGGAACCGGTAGTCAGTTTCCTGGGTTTGGCGCCCTTAACGTTTTCGAGCAGGTAAATCTCATATTCACCCGATTCGTCAGAATAGTATGAGATGTATTTCCCGTTGGGCGACCAGGCGGGATAAATCTCGCGGGCATCGGGCGTTTGGGTGAGGTTCTCCACCACCCCGTTTTCGGCAGGCACCGAGAAAATATCGCCGCGGGCATCAAACAACGCGCGTTTGCCCGTTGGAGATACGCTGAAGCTGTGAATGTCGTCCTTCACGTTTTTAAAATAGGCAACAAGGTTGGGATTGTCGAAATTCAGGCTGACGGCGATCTTTTCGGAACCGCCGGTTGCGATATCGAGCTTATAGAGATAACCCCCGTTTTCGTAAACCACCTGTCCGTTCTCGCCGGAAGGCCACATCACGTCAAAATCCTTGTGGAAAGTGAGCTGCGTGGTTTGTTTTATGGTTGTGTTGTAGCGGTAAAGGTTCAGCCGCAGGTCGCGGTCGGAGGCAAAAACAATGTCGTTGCCCCACCAGGTGGGCCACTGATCGGAACCGGCGAAACTGGTAATCTGTTCAGCGGTGTTGTTTTTCAGGTCATAAGTCCAGAGTTCTGTGGCGCGACCGCCTTTGTAGCGCTTCCAGGTGCGAAACTCCCGGTCAACCGGTGTAAACGCCAGCTTTTCCGCATCGGGCGAAAGTACGGCAAACCCGCCATTCACGATGGGCAGGGGACGTTCAAATCCGCCGTCAAGGCTCACCAGGAAATATTTTCCGTTGCGTTCGCCAAAAGTGGTCCGATTCGCCCGGATAAGGATTTCCTTACTGTCGGGCGTCCAGTCGAGTACCACATGGTCGTATCCGCCGCGCGGCGGCATTATGCCGACTTCGTTGTACCAGGTGAGCTGACGGGCGGTACCGCCTTCAGCGGGTATCACCCATATCTGACGGCTTCCGGAATATTCGGCCGAGAAGGCGATCCATTTGCCATCGGGTGAAATTTTCGGGAAAAGTTCCAGCCCTTCGTGCGAAGTCAGCCTCCTGGCTTCTCCCCCGTTGGCTGAAACCGTCCAGATATCGCCCGCATATACAAAGGCGACAAGGTTTTTATTGATGTCGGGAAAGCGCAGCAGACGGGCATCGTCCATGGCTTTTACCCCGGCCGACAAACTGATTGCCAGCACCATAAGTAATAGTTTCCTGATCATGACTGATTAGTTTTGGAAGATTGAAAACAGAAGGGCTAAGGTAAAGGTTTTTTTGATTTGAATGATCCGGCACTACGTCTTAGTAGTCAGGTCCGGGTCGGTACCGCCCTCTTCCTTTTGCCGGCTCTGCCCTCCGGATGAAGAGTTGCGCAGGTTTTTACTCATCAGGAATTTTAAAAAAATCCGGCGAGCCTGATCCATGAAAAATGCGGATGAAATACGCGGATCAGCAAAGCCATCGTTACTCCAGTATGAATATCAGCACCGCAACCGGAAGTTTCCCTTCGATGTTATACATAACTGATCCATAATTACTTGATCCCTGACGCAGCAGGGTGCCGTCGAAATTGTACAGAATGGTGCCGTAATCGCTGCTTCCCTGACGGATATATCCACCGCCCCAATTGTACAACACCTTGCCGTACGCGCTCCGGCCCTGCCGGAAGTTTTGTCCATCCCAGCTATACAGCACCTGCCCGTAAGTACTGGATCCCTGACGGATTTCAGTCCCATCGTAGTTTATAATAACTTGTCCGTAAGCGCTGCTTCCTTTACGGAGGTATTGGCCGTCCCAGTTATAAAGCACCTCTCCGTATTCACTGCTGCCCTTCCTCACCAGCGTTTGTGCATGTGCCGTTCCCGTCATCAGGAGCGTGAACAGCACAATCAGGATTTGTTTCATTGTACGAAGCTTTATGAATGCCCTGTTATCATTCCGTAATGCAGCCGGTCAGTTTCTTCAGACTTTAAGCATGCCCCTGAATCCCCGGGATGCATAGTAAGATTCAGCACCATTGTGATAAACAAAAACCTTACCATAACGGAAATCGCCAAAAAGGG
>CAZDBX010000210.1:0-5345 GCA_964503805.1 uncultured Lentimicrobium sp.
TGTTGATATATACGCCAGTGTTAAGCCCCCGCCTGAATTACATCATGGGGCTCATGCTCAGGGAATTGCTGGGACTTAAATTCATAATTACAACTGATCAGGAACAGTACCATGCTTTTGAGGGGGCAAAATTATTCTATCATACCATTGCCCCTGTTGGTAAGACTGAAGTTCACATCGTTCCGGCAGGTTTGCTGACCGAAAAATCCATCAACAGCCATCAGCTCCGCTTTATTGATTATGAAGGGTCGAAGGCATTTTTTCCGGTGTATGCAAAGTCAGCCGACATGCCTTTTGATCCTTTTTCGGCAGCATTCTATCTGGTGAGCCGGTATGAAGAGTATCTGCCTTACCTGAAAGATGAACACGGCCGGTTTTCTCCTGATGCAGGCATTGCGGTTCAGCATGGATTTCTGCAGGTTGCCCTGGTGAACCGGTGGGCATTGAAACTTGGAGAAATACTGAGATTGAAGTTTCCGGACCTTACTTTCAACTACCCTCGCTACCGGTTTTTACCTACCATTGATATTGATGCCGCCTGGGCATACAAACATAAAGGTTTGATAAGGTCTTTAGGTGGTTATCTGAAGGATATTTCTTCGGGAAATATGGCGGAAGCAAAAAAGAGGACCCGGGTTTTGCTTGGGATGGAAAAAGATCCGTTTGACACTTTTGATTTCTTGTATGAGGTCCATCAGAAATATGGTATCAGGCCCTTATATTTCATTTTGTTTGCAGCATACGGTCAGAATGACAAGAATACACCAACTGGTAATCTTTCGTTCAGGAAACTCCTGAAATCGCTTGCAGACCATGCTACCGTAGGAATACACCCTTCTTATGCATCCAACGGGTCACTCTCATTATTGAAAACCGAGATTGATGGTCTTTCGGCTGTTCTCAGAAGGGAAATAACCGCAAGCCGGCAGCATTTTCTCAAGATATCATTCCCTGAGACATACCTCAATCTTATCAACCTTGACATCACCGATGATTACTCCCTTGGATTTGCCGGAAAACCGGGTTTCAGGGCTGGTATTTGCTCCCCATTTAAATGGTATAACCTTGAAGCGGAAACAGAAACCTCCCTCACTTTACATCCATTTGCGTTGATGGAGGGTACCCTGAGGGATTACATGAATGTTGGGCCTGAGCAGGCCATGGAATTTATCAGGCCACTGGTGGATGAAGTGAAATCGGTGAACGGCTGTTTTATCAGCTTGTGGCATAATGAGTCCATGTCGGAAGAAAAGCGATGGATTGGCTGGACCAGGGTTTACAGCGAGTTGCTGGAATATGCAGCACCCTGAAACCAGGTCTGCCTCTGAATGCCTGACTTCAATTCACAATTGCAGCCGTTCTGGCAAACTGAACATTATTTATTCAATGTTGTTAGTGATAATTAATTCAGATCATACTCCTTTTTGGTGAAAAGTTTCACTATTCGCATGCGTGTTTTACTGCTATCAGCGGCCTGAGTCTATACACCAGAGCTTGGCTTATCCTCAAGGCTTTAATGTAAATTTAGAAAGTATCAAATCAAATAAGATGGAAAAGCGTTTTCAGATTTATATTTCCGGTAATGTTCAGCGTGTTGGATTTCGTCATCAGGCCTCTCAGCAGGCAAAGCTATACGGTATCAAGGGTAAGGCGATGTATATTGACCGCGGGTTGCTGATTGAAGCCGAAGGAGATCCTGAACAATTGAATTTTTTCGTTGACTGGTGCCGTACCGGACCCGGTGGCTGCTCAATAGAGTCCTTTGAAGTAAGGGAAATGCCTCCTTTTCATTATTCAGGCTTCGAGATCATTCACGGCGTAATTTCAAGTGATTCACCGGTCGATTCGATGATACAATCGTAAGGTTGTGGGAATGAATTCTTATGCTCTTGAAATCTTGAGTGTAAGTTTTGGCAATCGATCAATATTCTGTTCTGTCGCCCGATTACAAATTATTTAACACCTGAATCCAGTATCTTTGCAATTGCAAACAATCCTATAATGAAAAGCGTGGCCCGACCTGCAAGAATTGTAGATTCAACCATTGCTCAATGGTATGCCTGTTACACAAAGCCCAGGGCTGAGAAAGCCGCCCTGCAGCGCCTGAGGGAAGCTGAGATCGAGTGTTACCTCCCGCTGCAAAGAACCAGGAAAAAGTGGAGCGACAGAATGAAGTGGGTTGATGAGCCCCTGCTGAAGAGCTATATTTTCGTTAAAGTCAATTCGCTAAATTTCATGAAGGTAATGAAGATTGATGGCCTGCTTCACTTTATTACCTTTGAGAACAGAGCGGTACCTATACCCGAATCACAGATTAATGCAATCCGGTTGCTGTTGGGGCAGGGGATGGAACTCGAAGTCGTTTCCGGCAAGATTGAAGCCGGCCAGGCGATAGAAGTGCAGGCAGGGCCCTTGATAGGGTTGCGTGGCGAGCTGGTTGAGTACAGAGGCAGCCGGAAGGTTCTGGTCAGGCTTGGAGAGATTGGTCATGGTATCCTTGTAACCATCAGCCCTGATTTCCTGATCAGGATTTGAAGTTATATCTGCTGTTATATCAGATCCATACTCTGAAGTGATTCTGCCTGAATTGAATCGTTCTCAATTTATAAGTAATGCACTGTAACTGCTCTTGTTGCCTGCATCATCAGTAACTTCCAGGAAAAATCTGTTAACCCCCTGATTTAATAACTCATCAAAACGGTATTCCAGCAATTTGTTCTTAGGGTCATAATCCATCAGGATCCATTTGCCGTTCAGTGTGCCCCGGTATGACTTAATACCCGAAAGGTTGTCGCTGATGCTTATACGTATACTTTTCTGTGTGCCAATATTTTTGTTGTTTGATATATTCAGCGGTTTGATAACCGGCGCTACTGTGTCTGCCATCACCGTAAACCTGCCGAACTCGCGGGCCCTGGTGTTCACAAATCCGTTTTGATATTTACCTCCCAATGAGGATGGCTTGTCATTACTGCTCAGGCTTACCACTACAAGTTTATCCGCCAGTTTCTGATATGCCGGATCCACCCTGACCGACAGATCATAATAATCATGAACCGGTGTTTCGGCATTGTGAATCATGTGCACCGGGGCGCAGGTTTTTCCGTCGGAAGCAGTGGAATTGTATTCGAAAACAATACTGTCGTAAAGACAGCTGCCCGGCATGGAAATCTTAAGATGTGGAGTTACAAAACGGTTTAACCGCTTATAGCTGAAGACCTGTCCTTCGATTTTTGGTTTTATGACTCCGCTCTCTGCAGCTTTCCCTCTTATCACGAAGTTAATTGCTGAAGTATTTCCTGAGCCATCGGCGATCTCTATTCTGATTGGATAAACAATGTCAGCCCTGACATTTAGTATCCCGTTTTCTGTCACTTTTCTATACAGGCTCAGTTTATTGTTGGGTTCAACTTTTGTCCGCATGAACCTTTCGCGTGAAGTTGAATAGGCTGCATAATCAATAAAACTGTTGATATATCTGGTTTCACTGAAACTAAAGGATTCAGCATTCCATTCAAAAAATATTTCATTACCATTAAAAACAGTGATACGGTTGATGCCGTTTTTGTTATTGCTGCCGCTTAGCAGATCGTGCGCGTTGATGCCGAATGAAACACCTCCGGATACCTCGATGGTGTCAGATTTTGAAAGCCGGTATGAAAGTCCCCAGCCTGCAATTCCCGGGTTGAAAGGAGTTGATTTTCCGTTGATGAGCGCGTTATCTCCTTCAGGGTATAGCCTTATCCCATTGATGGTAGGCCTTGTAAAATCCTTTACTGCAAGTCCGAAGAGCAGCGGGTTGACAGGACGTTCTGTTCTGGAGTCCCTGATTTCAAAATGAAGGTGGGGGCCTTGCGACGAGCCTGAATTGCCGGAATAGCCTATTAAATCTCCCTGCTTTACGCTGATGAGACCGGCCTGTGGAAAAAGATCCACATCAAACTGTTCCATCCTGTATTGTTCAGCCCTGGACCACGCGGCTATTTCAGGGTTGAAGCCAGAAAGGTGGGCATAGACTGTTGAATAGCCATTCGGATGAGTGATATAAACAGTTTTGCCAAATCCAAATGGAGAAATCCTGATGCGCGAAACGTAACCGTCAGCACAGGCAAGAATTTTCTTTCCTTCAACTCCCTGCGTTCTGATATCTATTCCTGAATGAAAGTGGTTGCTTCTGAGTTCTGCAAAAGTCCCTGAAAGCAGCAACGGAAACTCAACAGGCGAAATAAACTCACCTTTGGGATAGTTTTGCTGGGCATATGAGACGGTTGATATCAGCAGTGATATGAGAATACTGAGGCAGATATGGTTCGCTTTCATGCATTTGTTTTATTCAACCGGACAAAGATAAGTTATTATGAAGTGTCATGAGGAACGCTATGCTACAGTCAGGCGGATGAAACATGAATAATGATATCTGTTCTTAATTTTCAGGTACAAGGAGTACTAGCAGACCTTTCTGTCAAAACTTTGTGATTGTGAAAGTTTCATCGCAATATCTGCAGAGTAAATTAGTTTAGGAATAATTCTGAGGTATCTTTTTCAGAATTTACTCAACTTCTAAACAGATGCAAAGTGTGAGGTTTCTGGGTAATCAGAAATATTTGGTTATGCTAATGTTTTGAGAACCGCTCCTGTTTTTCTCTCTGGTTGAACATTAGAGACTTGAAAATGTTAATGATACTACGTGGTTTATTGTATCAGATATAACTGATAATGAACCTGATAAATGATGTTTTTGTTTGCTGAAATGAATGACATATTGTTAATGGAAGGTGGCAACCTGCCCGCCTACCTTTGGATTGCACTGATCAGTTCTGTCAAGTTTATCTTTGCCGTTCCTGCATCATATATTTTCGGGAATACATTTATACTTACCATTCTGATAACAAGTCTTGGAGGTATTTCAGGAATTTTGTTTTTCCATTATTTAAGCAGGTACGTGATTTTTAATGATAGAATTGGTTTTCGTGTGTATTCCAGAGTTTTCAGGAAGATTGCCGGGTTTAAGGTTGCTCCTCCGGCTGTTGCTCTGACCCGCAGGCGTTTCTACCGCCGGAACCGGCTGCTTGTCCGGTTTTCACGCCATTATGGTCTGGCCGGAATTATTATACTTACTCCTGTGTTTCTGTCGATACCTTTGGGTACTATTTTGACTTACCGTTATTCATCAGGCAGGGCCGGTTCTTTGGTTTTGCTGTGCGTTTCTGTAGTTGCCTGGTCTGTTGTATTAAGTGCGACCGGGTTGTTCTTCTGATGGCTGGTTTTCATTTTAAAAGAGTCATTCATGGTTTTAGCGTTATTAACCTGGTTTTTAAAATTTTACAATTATTGATAAAAGCAAC
>CAZDBX010000211.1:0-5306 GCA_964503805.1 uncultured Lentimicrobium sp.
ACCGCATTTTCAATACCAATCCCCGGATTATCGATGCCTGAAACGGTACCTGAAATATTCACCAGGGCCATCTCTCCCATCACAAAATCGAGGGTAGTGGTATTGTTCAGCGTAACCTGAAGCGGGTGGGTCACCGCGGTAAAGCCGAATTTATCAGCGGTTGCAGGATAGGTTCCGGCCGGGATATACGGCAGTTCATATGTACCGTCGGTTCCGGTATGCGTGGTAATATTGAGCTGTTCAACGGTTATGGATGCTCCTTCGATGGGTACGCCATCGGGGTCAGTTACAGTTCCTGCGGCAGCGCCGAGCTGATCGTTAAAGATAAAGCGTGCAAAAGGACTCATGTATGCCTGTCCACCACCCTGAGGGTTAAAGGGATCCGGAGGGTTTGTATATCCGTTTATCAGCAAGGTTGAGGCAAACGTAGTGCCATAGCTCCAGAAAAACTGATTCATGCTTGTATGATCAGCAATCTTTTCAACCAGAATGGCGATATTTTTGGTAGGATCATTGTAATTTATGGGCGTAGAGAAAGGTATGTAAATGGTTTGCTGCCCGCTTAAAAAAGTAAGGCTGCCGTCAAATACGGGGATAAGGTCACCTGCGGGAACCCATCCGTTATTGAGCTCAGGTACATCAGTCAGGCCTGCCCAGATGCGGACCGGAACATTCAGTTCATCCTGAGAAAAAAGGTAATCCCAGGAAATGCCAAAGATAACCCCTTCCTGTCCTATTTCTTCATTTGTATAGATGGTCTCCGATAGTGAATGATTAAAGGCCATATCAATAGGATATTCAAGAGTAATTGATTTCTCACCTGTCAATCCTATAGTTGATTGAGCCGGTACGCCTGAAAGCACCAGTACATTGCTGACATTATTATCAGGAGACTGGTCATTGGTCAGTTCAACTTCGGCGTAGATGTGGTATTCTCCTATTTCGGGAAAGGTATAGGAGAGTGTAAAGGAAATTTCTTCCTGGAAATCAATCTCCTCACCGGGAAGCGAGAAAACTTCCAATGGGTTTTCGGTTCCGACCATTAGTTTAACCCTGTATGATGCAGCCGGAAGTGTCTCAAGTCCGTTGTTGCGGATGGTCAGAGAGAACTCCGAACTTTCACCCAGCATATAAAGACGGTTTCCGTCAAACGCTTTTACCTTAAGGTCAAAATCATCATAATGAACTGAAATATTCTGCCCCAGGATATAGTCTAATTTTACCATTCCTGACCATGCGTAGGGATTAGATACAAAGTCTACGAAAGCGATTCGACCGGTATGACCGGCAAAGGCTGCCATATCAACGGTATATTCGCCAAATTGCATTGCATTAAGCACCGGAGTCATAAGGTGAATCCATTCATTGGTTCCATCTTCCTTCCACAGGATCTGTAAATCGCCGGGCCACCACATACTTGAAACGGCATAGAAAGAAAAGGATGCATTGGAACCTATATTCAGACGGGTAGTAACGAGGGTGTCGCTAAATCCGGCCTGCACCATACAAACTGCACTGTAATTCCCGCTGAATCCGCCATTATTCTGACCCCAGTTTATACCGGCGATCCAGTTTTCGGGAGGGAAACTCCCTTCAAAATCTTCGAAGAAGGCATCAAAAGGATACACATATTTTTCAAAGCTTGCAGTATTATCCGGTTCGGGGCCCTGATCTTCAGGAATAGAGGCTTCCAGGGTGTACTGTCCGGGTTCGGTTGCGGTCCATGGTAGCTGCACCCAGGCTGTATCCGCGGTGTTGAGCAGACCTGTGCTTCGTGTACCAATTATATTGCCATTGGCCTTGAAAGTAACCGTTTTTTCCTGGGCCTGAGATCCTAAATTCTGAATGTTTGCACTCAGGATGGTGGTGTTGTTCTGGAATATGGTGGTAAGGCTGCTGGTAAAGTCCAGAATCGCCAGGTCGTCTTCAACTGGGGTAACGCACGAAATAAATGCTACCCATCCGGAAGTTTCTTCCCATCCCGGGCCCTGGAAATGTATTGTAAGAGCACCCTCAGAATTGAGCGCTGTGAGTATCCCGGGGCTGTTGGCGCCGGTCCAGTTGCCCAGCAGGTTGGCGTTGGTGCTGGTTCCGTCGTATACCTTAAATCCACCATAGCTTGCATTAAATTCGAGAAAAGTCAGCCTTACCCTGTCGCCTGCAATTGCCGGATAAATGGTGGTAACAGCGTTGTCATTCATTCCGAAATTGCCTTCAAGCCCGCCTGAATCGGTAAAAGTTGCACCGCAACTGGTTATGGTCTGGGTGCCTGTGGCCGGCATGGGGTAAACAGTACCTAAATTGTAAATGATTTTAGTTTTACTGTTGTTGCCGGAGACAGGGTCGCCCGCTAATGATACAGTAGCTGTGATTTCATGGGGCGATGCCACTGAAAAATCGGCCGGGGTAGTAAAAGTATATTGAGCAATCTGGTTTGGAGCAAGGGTAAGCGAGGTTACAGTTTCAGTAACCGGAGTCCCGCCATCGATGGAATAGCTCACCTGAAATCCGGTTTCCGTATTGAGCCCTTCATTTTTTACAGTAATTGTTATTAACTCTGAAGCTGTGAGGTTTTGTGATGATACCGGGGAGTCAATACTTACCATAGCCATATCATTATCAAGGCCATCTCCGTAAAGGGCAAAAGCCAGGTTAAAATTCGAAAATGACATGTAGGAAGCCGGTGTCCAGTCGGTGTAACCGTATCCATAACCATCTCCCGGGTTTTTCCATTGGTATTCATTTTCAATGGTCATACTTTCATGACTTAGCCATCCCCAGCGGTTTGATACGGTAAAATCGGAAACTGCCTGTACACCTACCCAGTAATGTCCTGCGGTCAGGTTTATTACTGAGGGCAGCATGATCTCATAGCGATAAAGATGGGTGCCTGCATCAATGGGTATTGTGTTGTAGCTGGTAAAATTCTCAAAAGAATGCAGGATATCTCCCGGGATTCCGCCATTGTCGGCATACAGGTAAATGTTCAATGCATCTATCGGAGTACCCGTCCATTCCCAGTACTGACCTGCAATATCAATGTAGCGGATTCCCCATGAGTCGCCTGCCGGGACGACGAAATCATCAGCAGCGATGCAGGAATAGCTTAAATTTCCGGGATCGGTATAAGCGTTACTGACAATTGAACCATCTGCGAGCGGGTAAAACTGGTCATAAATTACCTGCCCGTTACGGTTAGCAGTCTGCTGCGGAGGCCTGCCGATCTCTTTGTAAACAGCCGTTTGACTGATCGCCTGCAACCCAAGCGATAAAAAAAATATCGCTGAAAGCAGTTTTGAAACGAATAACTTTTTCATGAGTTAAAGTTTAGTGATTGTTTATTGGTTTTCAGTATTATTTATTTCGGGTTCTTCCCCTGTTTTACCTTCAGCCGGTATTGCATTTTCCGTAGTGCTTTTAAACTCTGATACACCAGACAGAATTTTTGAAAGCGCTGCATTTTCATTGTTGAGTTTGTCTATGAAGTTTTTAAGTTCCTGCTCAACCGGATCAGATGCCACGGTTTTCTTTGTGTTCATAATGCTTTATTTTCGGCACAAAACTCGACAGTGCATCACCTATTCCCTAATATTTATGGTTAACAAAAAACCTACAGGCATTAATGGCCGGGTAACATTATTGCTACAATTTTGATAAAGAATTGCTAAACAGCATGTTGAAAGGATATGCTTTCGATTATTTTATGCCATAGGTTGGGGAAGGGAGAAAGTTTGTAAATAAATACTGACCCGTAAAGTTGTTTGAGGAGGGAGTTTTACCGGTCTATCCGAGTTGCTGCAATAAACTTACCAGATTCTCATCCCTGGTTATTCCCAGTTTTTTTCTGAGCCTGACGCGGGCTACCTGAATGCTTTTCAGCGACTGGAATGTAATGGAAGAAATATCCTTGGTGGTCATATTTAACCTGAGGAAGGCACAGAGCTTGATTTCATTCGGGGTAAGGTCGGGGTATTTTTCACCCAGCTTCTGATAAAAATCCTGATGCACATTCTGGAACCTGACTTCGAATTCGTTCCAAACGGTATTGTCGATGTTCGATTTCATTTCGCGGATGATTTCCTGCACTACCGTTCTGTTTTCAGGCAACAGCATATGCCTGATTGCCAGCAGTTTTTCGGAAATGGATGCAAGAAATTCATTTTTATTCACGAGGTACATTACATGTGTGGCCAGTTCTTTATTGCGGTAATCCAGTTCCAGTTCAAGGTTTTGTTTTTCCAGCAACAGGTTTTGTTTTTCGAGCGTCAGGTTTTTTTGCTCCAGTTCCAGGCTCTCTTTCACCAGTTTTACCTGCCTCATCTTTATGCGCTGGTTCCGGTTGATCAGGTAAAGAATCACAACGGTGAAAAGGAATATGCCGGCTATAATCATATAGATCAATGATTTCCGTTCTTTTTTTGCCAGCGCTATTTCCTGCTGCAATTCCGCTTCCTTCCGGAGTTTTTCATACTGGTATTGTAGTTCAAGGCGTGTGGTCTGATGTAGTTTTTCACTATCCAGAATACTATCGTGCAGTTGCTTGAAAAGCTTATGCATTTCCAGTGCCTTGTCATATGCTCTGGTCTTCTCAAAGGTTCGCGACAGAAAATCAGCTGAGAGCATTTCAGATTTCAGGTTCTTTGATTTCCTGCTGAAATTTAACGCTTTCTGTAAAAAATCAATGGCAATTTTATAATTTCCCCGCTCAAATTCAAGGTTCCCCAGGTTGTTGTTCACCTGTGCCAACCCGGCTGTATCTTTAATAATTTCCCTGATATCGGCTGATTTTATATAGTACTCATAAGCCTTCTGATAATTTTTTTCTTCCTTGAAAATGATCCCGAGGTTATTATAAAGCACAGCATCGTATGCAATTTTCCCTAACTGCTTGTTTAACCCGAGTGCGACCTCAAAATACTCCCTGGCTTTGGAAAAATCTTCAATGGCCACGTGAACCGACCCCAGATTGATGATAAAAACAAACATGTTCTCAGTTACATCTGTTTTTTGTGTGCTTTGGCTGAGTTTCTTAATTATCGCATATCCTTTTTCAAAGTATTCCTTTGATTTTGAGTAATTCTCCATAGCGAAATAGGATGTTCTGATATCTGCATAAGCCAGGGACGTCTGGTATTCAATTTTAGCCGTATCGTGCGCTGCAGATCGGATTACATCATATTGTAAAAGAATCTTAAATAAATAGTCGAGCGAAATGTCATAGTTTCCGCTTTTATAGAACAAGCGGTTTAACTTATAGTAAATGCCGGGGATATAGCGGTTTTCATTTTCAGGGACTACCCGTGAAA
>CAZDBX010000212.1:0-5290 GCA_964503805.1 uncultured Lentimicrobium sp.
TTCTGTGTGGGACGTACTGGATTCGAACCAGTGACCTCTTGCGTGTGAAGCATTAATTTCTCTTCTTTTCATTTCTCCCTATTTCTGTCAAAGTCCTGATAATGCTATAAATAAGATAATTAGGACTTGCATTATAAAGCAATAAAAAGTAACTTAACACCCAAAATGTTGCAACCATGTTGCAACCGGGGAAAATACATCAATAAAAAATGGCATCAGCAAAGATCATTTTGTTTACTCATAAGAAGCTCAAGGATGGTTCCTTCCCGATAGTGCTTCAGGTTATTAAAGACAGGACCAGAAAGCTGATCTCCTTAGGGCATTCAACCACACTTGAGCAATGGGATATGGATGATAATCTGCCCAACAAGAAGCACCCCAATTACAAGAGCCTGAAGCTGCTCATCCAGAAGAAGCAGATCGAGGCTGATAAGGTCATCATTGACCTGGATGAGAAAGGGGAACAGTACACCGTGGATGATATTGTAGACAGGCTAAAGCCTGCTGTATCGAACGTAACGGTATTTACATATGCAGAGAGTCTTGTAAAACGACTTGAGAAATCAGGTAAGATTGGCAATGCAAATGTGTATGATGCCACCCTGGCTGCATTCAAGAAGTACAGGAAAGACGTTGATCTGACATTTCACCAGTTAACGTACCGGGTAATTAAGGACTTTGAGGAGAGCCTACTGGGGAACCACAAACGGCTTAATTCAATCTCAGTCTATTTGCGTACCCTCAGGGCAATATACAATCAGGCCATCAAGGACAAAGTTGCCCAGGAGAAGGACTACCCGTTCAAAGACTTGAAAATCCGTCAGGAAACAACTGTAAAACGTGCCATCTCAAAGGAGGATATAGCAAAGATCAGGAAACTGGAATTAGTGTCAGGATCTGAACTTGATAAGGCGCGAGATTACTTCCTGTTCAGTTTCAATATGAGGGGAATGTCATTTGTTGACATAGCATTTCTACGCAACAGCGATATTGTCAATGGGCGTGTTTTGTACACCCGGAAGAAGACAAGGCAGAAGTTCTCAATCAAGCTCACTGAAGAAGCAAAGGCCATTATAGACAAGTATCATTACACAGATGAACCACAGGGTTTTGTATTTCAGATTATAGATCGTAAAGGATCAGAGTACCTGGACTACAGAAATGCCCTGAGATTGACCAACAAGAAGCTCAAAACTATTGGGGAGGATGCTGGTTGCTCAATCAAGATTTCAACATATGTAAGTCGACATTCCTGGGCAACGATAGCAAAAAGGTCAGGTATTCCCACAGCTGTAATCAGTGAGGGCATGGGTCATAACTCGGAAAAGACCACTCAGATTTACCTTGATAGTTTTGAAAATGAGGTTATAGATGATGCAAATGAGCTGATAACAGGAAAATGTTGACACGATAATTCATACATTTATGAGCAATTGAAAAGTTAACAAAAGCCTACCTGGAATCATTTGATGAAAAGGTTGTTGCTGATAGGTTAAATCAATCGTTTTAACATGGAACCATCAAAGTTTAAATTCAATTCTCTTCGAAGTGTTCTTGACAATCTTGTAATTACCAGCAGTAAACATATTGTGACGGTATATTACCCAAGGAGCGAGATAGACGACATCCCTTATCCTGAAAATAGGTATGTTCTGGTAACGGAATTCGACCGGGAACCACTTTATAAATTTAAAGAGAACCTACTTAAAGTGCGGGAGGAGATTGAAATGAATCTTTCAATTATTGATGATCCAACCAAAACTGGATTATACTTGGAAGAAATTCTTGCATATTATTCATTCTTGGATAAACGAATAATAGAGGATAAAAATGGAAATCTGCAGTGTGATTGCTTTAAACTGAAAAAAATCCATAAGGATACATTTTATGATTCCAAAAACTATACTTATGACGACTTTCTGAAGGATTTTAAGGTAGCCTTACGAAATGAGTACAAGTTGACAAAAGAGTTACTCAAAGGTGGAAATCAAAAGGAGATTACAAACATGAAGAATTATGATAAACCAATAATGAATTGGACTCGGAATATTAATGATCTCGTGGAACTTGTTAGAGCGTTAAAATTGTCAGGTGCAATAAATAATTCATCAAATAATCTCACATTGGATGAGGCATACCGATTTTTTGGAGATCTATTCGGCGTTGAGATCAAGCGACCAGAAGATCAGTTAAGACAGAAAGCTGAAACAATGAAGAAGCAGTTTTTTCTTGAAGAATTGAATGAAGTCTTTCAAAAGGACATGAAGGAATTAATGAAGCGGAGAATGCAATAGTTATTACCCTCTTTGAATCCCGGTCTATTTTAATCCCTCAATTATAATCTTAAGTATAGAGTCGATATAGACTCTATTGTAATGCGCTGTATATCAGTCGTTTATTTGCTTCATAAAATTCAAAGTAAAATGAAGAATTTAAACGAAAACAAAAGATGGCTCACTTCAGAAGAAGTGTGCCACATCTTGTCGATCTCTAAGAGAACGCTTCAGTCCTACAGGGATCGTGGAATCCTCCCTTATGCCCAGATCGGGCGTAAAATCTACTACAAGGCATCTGATATTGATGACTATCTGGATGCTCACTACATCAAAGCCCACTACCAGAAAGGGGGTGCAGCATGACAAAGTTTTGGACAATGGTATCAGGATCTATAAAACTGGATCCTGATACACTCTTAGAGTTCCTCAAGGAGAATGGTTTTGGTATCCTTAAATCTGATTTTGTAACTGGCGATATTCTTATCCGGATAGAAGGTCGAATTATACGGGTAGTCAACATATTGGATATCCGTAAATACTGCTTGGACTATATCGAGAGCCAGTCAGACTTCTTAGACCCCATGGAAAAGAAGCAAGTAAAAAATCTACTAATCCTGGATAAGCTCATAATCAGATTAGATAACATGCAACTATTGCCCAAAATCGAAGTCAACGAACTTGAGGATGAGGAGGATATCTCGTATATATTCTTTAAAAATAGTCTACTTATCATAAACGAGGATGGTATAGAAATAGTTCTGCATGATGACGTTTGTGGATATTTCTTCGAAACTGATATAATCAATTTCAATCTGGAAACAGCTAACATGGAATTAGAGGAAGGTATGTTTTATCGCTTCGTTAAGGATATTAGTTCTCACTGGGATCTTCAGATATCGGAGCATAATTTTCTTTCAGTGAGGACGCTGATTGGCTACATACTTCATAGGTATAAAGATCCCAGCAACCCCAAGGCATTAATATTTTATGATCCTTATCGTGGAAATGGAGCCAATGGTGGTACTGGTAAAAGTCTTTTAACGCAAGGATTTCAAAAAATCAGGTTAGCAACTATAGAGGATGGGAAGAGGTTTCATCTTAATGATCGCTTCGCCTTGTCAAATATTAGTTACGCGACGAGGATTCTAGTAATTGATGATGTGCCAAACAAATTTGATTTTTCGAAACTTTATCCGCTGATATCTGAAAGAGCGGTAACTGAGAAAAAATACCAAGACAAAGCAGTAATCGAATATGGGAAAAGTCCCAAAATCGTCATTACTTCAAACTATACAATTGAGAATGATGATGAAAGCTCCAAAAGGAGAAAGGTAGAATTTATATTAGCAGACATGTTCAATTCAACGTACAATCCTGTGCAGCGTTATGGACAACGACTATTTGATGGGTGGTCCAATGAGGAGTGGGAGAAGTTCTATATTTTCATGGCGAGGTGTATATCTCTGTATCTGAAGAATGGGATAATTATGCCTCAAGTAAATATTGCCGAAAGAGCATTGAGAATGCTTGCCCCCTTAAAATTCATACACTTTGCAGACGCTAATTTTCACCTTGGACTTAAGTATAATAAAAGGGATATCTATAAATACTTTTATCAACAGAACCCAAATTTATATAGGACCTCTATGAAGAGTTTTAGAAATTGGTTATCATTATATGCTGAAGCTCATCAATATAAAATGACAGAGACTCATTCTGATTCTGATAGTTACTTTGAATACAGTAGGGAATAAACTCGGTTTCAATGAATGTGAGGATGTCTTATTCGACATCCTTTTTTATTCCTAGTTCATTTATTCAGGGAAGAAGGGAAGTACTTTTAAAACAATTAGCAGAGAGGAAGATATATATAAGAAAAAAGTTTTCTCGATTTTGCTCCCCTACTCCCCGCCGGGTTGATGAAGAATATTTATGAGCCGGGTAGAATCTATTTAAAACCCAACAATTTCGGTGTTATCCTACAACGATAGTGCGTTAGCACTATTACATAATAGCCTTTATGGTCTGTTATCGGAGTAGCCTCGAATAAATGCCTAATTTATTATTCTGTCTTTCTACATAAATATATCTACTTTGAGTTGATATCCCTTTGCTTCAGTTGAAAATCCAACATTCTCAAAGGTAACATATACTTTCTTCCCCATCCGTAGTAGAATAGTATTCTCTTGTGCTAGATATTCGTAAGAATTCTCAAATTCTACCACTTTTCTAAAAGTACTTCTATTATTAAGATATTCAATCAATCGATAGAATATGTCTTCTTTAAAAAATAGATATTCGGTTATTCTTTTACACATCCTATCGTAATCGTAATTAGGAAAGTAGTCGTATTGAACAATAGTAATCCTATTTGTACTAAGGCTACTATAAACTTTGAACAATGACTCTTTATTTACCTCTTTTCGTATTAGCCTATAATCAAATGTTTCAGTTAAGAGTTTATCCAAATCTCGCATCGTACTGTGTAAACATTTCGAGTAAAAATCAATAGTTTTCTCGACCACTTCCCCCTGAATGTTCTGTGCATAACATGTACTTGTAATAATAAGCATCAGTGAAAGTAATCTAAGGGTTTTCATATTTTGAAACAATTAATAGTTAATAATTTCTACTCTTTTCATGAGCTAGGGGAAAAAAGATAAATTGATGATACAAGATACTAAGATTTTAATTTAAAACTAATAGCCAAGTAGCTTAACCACTCAAGCCAAACAGAATATATCATAAGAAGTCTATGGTAAGTAGCAGTTATTAATAAGATTAGGCCACTAGACATTTATAATTTGAATATGGCGTTTATGGCTTTTAAATTGAGAGCTAGCTTTATCCGGTCCTTTGGAGAAAAGAACTTTCCTAACTAGACATAAGGTCGTAATCCTCATTATTTTATCCCATCTTATTGATGTCGGTAGATTTTTAAGTATATCCCCGAGCGCCAGTACCACCTATAAAAGTCCCCCCGGTTCACATTCAGCCGGGAAACTACTCCCGTA
>CAZDBX010000213.1:0-5257 GCA_964503805.1 uncultured Lentimicrobium sp.
GATCAGCCCGCTGGAATTTACTTCCAGGCTGCTCTTCCCGAAATGGAAACTGGAAGCCGGGGAAGAAGACCTTACGGTGATGCAGGTAATCACCGAAGGCGTGAAGGACGGGATCAGGCAGCGGTATACCTGGAACCTGTTTGACCGGTTTGACAGGGAGAGTGGAGTTCATTCGATGGCGCGGACTACCGGATATGCCGCGACCATGGCCGCCAGGCTGATTGCCGGCGGTCTCTATCATGAAAAAGGGATGTCGGCACCCGAGTTTCTCGGCCGGAATCCGGTTTTCGTCAATTATCTGCTCGAAGGACTCAGAAGGAGAGGGGTGGTTTACCGGGAAAGTCATGAGGTGATGGGTTGATCTTCAGGGGATGTATACCATGTAAAATAAATATCCGCTTCCTGGTTGTTCATTGAAGGTTTGCCGGCCATGCACTTTCCGTTGTTGTTTGTTTTCCGGGAACATCATCTCCGGCTGATCATTTTCTGTATTTTTTTTTCATTTATTCACTTGCAGGGGTATTACTTTCCAGCCCGGATTATATTAATTCAGGAACGATGTATTAATCACACAAACAGTGCAGACCGGCACGGTAAACTCCGGCACAAAACCCATGAAACAATTACTTTTAATTAGCGCTTTGTTCGCCCTGATTTTTTCGGGCGGATGCACCAAAGACAAGGATGATCAACCGGCAGGACCGGATAACAAGGTCATGGTGGAGGAAATCTTCAAGGCCGGCATGGCCTGGGATAATGAAGCCAGGGCACTGAAATCAACTTATCCGGTGAATATTGATGTGGAGACTTATCAATATGGGGTAGAGGGCGGATACATTCATGTGCTGGGCAGTGTTACCGGAAACATGACTTTCGACGATAATACCGGTCAGATGACCGGTGGGGTTTTATTGCTTGGGCTGACCGAATCGGTTGTAAATTATACTTTTGAATGCGAAAATGAAATCTATACAATGAACGGGGCGCCCTATCTTTCGCTGGCAGGGACATTTACCCTGATGCCCGGAAATACCTATGCTTCAGCCTCCACCATGTCAATCGGAGGTGGTGTGCAGGTAACCGGTCCCGATGGATATGATCAGACCATAAATATCCAGATTTCTATTCTCATTTATGCCGATGGCAGCGGAGGTCGTGTAAGCGGCACCATCAACGGGGAAGACGTTGATTTTATGATCGGCGGATAATTGTTCTTAAAATAACCGCTTGGACTGCTGAAATCTGAAAGTACTCAGCAGGACTTCTGTCGCTGCCGCGATAATTAAAATATCAACAGAAAAGCTCCGGATAAGGGGCTTTTTTGCTTGTATGTTGTATGGAAAAGGAGAAATGGCAGGCAATGGCGAACCCATGCTGGAATTGAAAGTGGTTTATAGATACTGGTTTCTGATCTCTCCGGATTTATAAAGCATTGTTGAATTGTTCTCTATATAATCAATTGCACCTCATAGGAGTATGGAATCTTATCATTGTTTGAACACAATGATTCCGGAGGAGTTAAAAGTTTATAGTAATGCCATCAGGATAATAGTTGCCGGCCATGGGGGGCGAATTTTTCTGCAGATTTAAATCAGGATTCCTGAATTTAATAAAAAAGGTTGCCATGAACTGACAACCTTTTTGCGTTGTAGCGGGGACGAGAATTGAACTCGTGACCTCAGGGTTATGAATCCTGCGCTCTAACCATCTGAGCTACCCCGCCATTACTTATTGATGCTTCTGTGAATGCAAAAGCGATCAAATATTAAAAGAACTTTTTATTTCAATTCATTCGAGACCTGAACTTGTGTCTGCCCCTGACGGATATGAATCCTGCGCGCTGACCTCCCGATGGCTATCGGGATGAGCTACCCCGCCGTTGATTTGGGAGTGCAAAAATAGGGATAAATTTAATAATTGCAAGGGGCAGATCAATTTTCCGGAAAAAATTGACTGAATAACCCAACCATTGCTCCTGAGTTCACCTAACGGACATCCATGATGCTGAATATCCTGCTGCCATGCTCCAGGTTCAGGGTGATGGTTTCCCCGGCTTTTCTGTTCATCAGCAGGCGGGCAAGGGGGGCGGTAAATGCAATTTTCCCTTTTTTCAGGTTGGCTTCATCCACGCCGACTATCTGAAACTGCTGGGTTTGCTTTGTGTTTCCTATTTGTAAAGTAACATAAGCGCCGAAACGTACGACCTCCGGTTTGTCCTCCTCCGGCTCAATGACCTGGGCGGAACCAATCCGGTTCTCCAGCATCTTTAGCCGGGTGTTCACTACCGCTATGGCGTTTTGCTTGTCATGGTCATCACCGGCCACCAGCTGTTTCAGTTCTGACAGGAGTGATTCCTTTTCCTGTAACAGGGCTTCCATCCCAAAGGGGGTGACATAATTGGGCACCCCCTCGGGCAGGTCGGCCCGCGGAGGGACAAACGGCGCCTCGCGCTGATCGTCTTCATTGACAAATGCTCTGCTCATATGGCGAAAATAAGAATTGTACTTATATGATCAGGCCTGAATGTAATATTTAATACCTGTCGCTGACGATTTCATGCTAATTAATTCATCCCCGTTCAATACCGGTCTGATAATCAGACAAATCTTTCTTTGTCCGGTATTTTATCGTATCCAGATTCTATCCGGAAAATAATAAAAACATTTTTCGCCCTATGTTTGGAAATCTTTGTGAAATATTGTATATCTTTGATAATTAATTTCTAATAATGTGTAAATAATTGTAAATAAGTATGATATGAAAGTGATGGTTAGTGTGATCTTGTTTCTGTTTTCGTGGATTGCTGCAAAATCCCAGTCCGGCTGCTTCCCTGAAGGCATTTCCTTTGCCCATCAATATGAAATTGAATGGTTTCAGGCAAATTATTCATGGTGTACGCACATTGAAGGCAGTGTGCATATATTCGGGGAAGATATTTACAGTCTCGGGGGGCTGAGCGGAGTAAAAAGTATTGGCGGGTCTTTAGTAATAGGAGATGTATTCTGGTGGACCAACCTGAGAAATCTTAATGGTTTGCAGGGGCTGACTCACATAGAAAATGGGATTACCATTGTCAATAATCCATTCCTCAGAAATATTGAAGGATTGGGGAATCTTGAGAGTTTAGGAACGGGTTCCCTGAGTATCAAACAGAATGATTCGTTAACCTCGCTTGCCGGACTGGAAAAAATTACTTCCATAGAGGCAGGCTTATGGGTGACGGAAAATCACTCTTTGCTAAACTTCCTTGGGCTTTCAAGTCTAACTTACATTAATCGCAATGGGTTTTATTGCGAAAACAATTATCTCCTTGCTGATTTCACAGGATTGGAAAATCTTAAAAAATGCATTGGCATTCTTAAGATTGGGATTAACGAATCACTTGTAAATATTGATGCATTGACCGGATTAAATGAATTTGGAGGTGGCGTTTTTATTCATGACAATGCTGCATTAGCGAATCTTGACGGTATTGCGAATATTGGCGGAACCAGTATCAACTACCTGAGAATCTTTAACAATCCGCTGTTAACGAAATGCCATGTTCAGAGTGTATGCGACCGGCTTGCTTACGGGGTGGGTGGGCTGAACCAGATTGAAAATAACGGGCCGGGTTGTGCCGATTATTATGAGGTGGTGCACAAGTGTGAATCTATCGGAGTGGATGAGCCTTCTTTACCGGAGGTTTTCAGCATTATTGAGAATCCGGATGATGATTTTATCGTGATTGAGGCCGTTAATCATCCAACAGCATACAACTGCGATGTATATGATCTTCGTGGCCGGAGGGTATTGCACCGGTTGTTTCAGGATGAAACAAACACAATCAGCACGGCTTCCTTAAGCTCCGGAATTTATCTGCTTCGTATTCAGGGGGATGGGCAGTATGCTGTAAAAAAGTTCTGTAAAAAATAAAGACCCGGTTTCCCGGGCCTTCCGCTAATTTACTTTTTTCTTTCCCCATTTTATCAGGACCGTTTGCACATCCTTGAATTTTATGGGTTTGGGCAGGTAATCCACCATGCCGGCGTTCAGGTAGCGCTCTTTGTCGCCCGGCATGGCATTGGCCGTGATGGCGATGATTTTCGGCCTTTCATGTTCGGCATATTTTTCGCAGATCACCTTGGTGGCTTCCATGCCGTTCATCACGGGCATCTGGATATCCATCAGGATAATGTCATATTTTTTGCGCTCCATCATTTCGAGCACCTTACGGCCGTTTTCCACCGCGTCGATTTTATAACCCATTTTGCTCAGCAGGGTAATGACGAGATCCTGGTTGGTAATGTTGTCTTCGGCCAGCAGGATGCGCATGGGCAGCTTGGCGGCCAGGTTTTTGTCGATGTTGTGGTCGGCCAGGTTGCTCCGGCGGTTGCGGGCCTCGGCAATCACGCGCAATACTTCCTCGAAAAGCTCGGCTAGCTTGATCGGTTTCGACAACTGGGCATCGAAGACATCGGTGGGCAGTTTGTTGATTTTGCCCAGCGAAGTAAGCATGATCATGGGCACATCACCTTTGAAGGGCAATGCCTTGATGGCCCGTCCGAGTTCAAGTCCGTCCATGGAGGGCATCTGCATATCAATCACCGCGAGGTCGAAGGGTTCTTCATCTTCTTCGATGATGGCCAGGGCTTCGTGCCCTGATTTCGCGGTATACGGAACCATTCCCCACGATTCGAACTGCAGGGTGAAAATATGACGGTTGGTTTCGTTGTCGTCGACGATCAGCACGCGGCTGTTTTTCAGTTCGGGAATCTGTCCTCGGACATAAAGCTTGGTTTTTCCGATACCGGAAGTTCTGAGTCTGATGGTAAAGAAGAACGTTGAGCCTTTGCCCACTTCGCTTTCCACCCAGATGCGCCCGTCCATCAGTTCAACCAGGTGCTTGGCGATGGCCAGCCCGAGGCCGGTGCCGCCGTAACGCCGGGTGGTGGTTGAGTCGGCCTGGGTAAATGCATCAAACAGAATTCCTATTTTTTCCTTTGGGATACCGATACCGCTGTCTCTTACTGAGAACTGCAGTTCCTGATAACCTTCTTCTTCCTTTACTTTTTCTATTGAAATAAATACCTCTCCCTCTTCAGTGAATTTGATGGCATTGTTGATCAGGTTGATCAGTATCTGCCTTAGCCGGGTGATGTCACCAATCAGGAAAGGGGAGACGTCGGGCTGAATCAGGTAGAGCAGGTCGATTCCCCGCTCAATGGCTTTCTGGGCGAACAGGTCAAGGGCGTCTTCAATGCAGTTTCTCAGTTCA
>CAZDBX010000214.1:0-5252 GCA_964503805.1 uncultured Lentimicrobium sp.
CCTGCTTTTCCGGTTCAGTAGACCACTGCACTTGCCACGTCTTGCCTTCAAATTGGTCTAAAAGAATAAAAGTGTAAATGTTTTGAGTAGTAATAAGTCCGTATGTAATTTGCATAGGCGTTGCTACATTGAATTATCAGTTGACTTTTTGTCGGTTTGGGCAAATGACGAAAAAGTCACCAGTGTAAAATTAGGTATAAAAATGTTCTTTTCATATAGCTTTGTCCTTATGCTGATCCACAGTGTTTTGCAGCTATCCGGATGAGGCGATTTCGGAGAGATTCACTGTCAGCTTAGGAGGTAGTTTTTTGTTGGAATGCCCTTCAAATTACCACTTTCCGCCCGAATGATAACTGTCTTCGCTTTGCCTTCATGCTTCTTTTCTGTCAATTGTCAATTGCCAATAAACTCAAAAAGTCATGTGCCTTTGATTTAATGGTTTTTATTGTCTCCGGATTTTTGTCACTCTCCTTTAAAGCCCAATATTTATTCTCATTCCATTCAAAATTTCTGTTGTCACCCGATCCATTCTGAGTTATAAAACCCCAAAACCATAAATCATCCCAAACTTCAATTTCTTGTCCGCTATAACCGGCTTTAAGAGTCATGTTCACTTTGTCAAAGTCCCATTTTATTGAACTGTCTAACTTTTTAAAAATGGCAATTATTACAGCATCAACCGGCAAATAAAAATTGTCCATCCCGGTAATAGTTTTAGGAACATCATCCCATATTTTCATATTATCAGCGTAATGTCCGTTGTGCAATTGAAAAATGCTTTTTGAAAATAGTGCGGCTGTCTTTTCCCCCCATCCGTCTTGATTTTTCATTCCATTGTAAAGGCTGTCAAAGGTTAATGGTTGGTTCGGATTTATTTTGTCAATAAATCTCTTCATTGAAGTCATGCAATGGGTGTCATGAAATATGCTTTTGTAAAAACCTGCAAGACTGTCAATTTTTGGTTGGCTTTGAGTATTCGCTATATGATAAAGCAGTGATACAACTTTTTCTTTTGTTTCGTTGTATGGGGAAATAACCGATTTATAAAACCTGTCTTGTAATGCATGGTTGAATTCTCTGTTTTCGGTTAAAAAAGTAAAAATATTCCTAAGTCTATCTTTCATTTTGTCAATGTTGTCAGTGTTGAATTAGCATGAGGCACAATACTTTCTTAAATCGCAGTCACACATTTATCGCAGCTGCGATGTTACTTTAGTGCAGCGACTGCTTCTAATTCTTATTTGTTGGCGACTGGCGTACTGTGTCACATGTTGCGCTTTTGTTTTTGTAAAATAGTGTTCTTACCAACTGTATATGCGTATACCGATGCAGGAACATATTTCAGTGTTAAGTTATCTATTTCTTTAGTTCCTTCCTTGTCAATGGTTGTCACTAAGGCAGTTTGTAAGTCGTTGTCCTTTAAAAACTGTAACAGCGGTTTTAAGTCTCCGGGCTTTTCAAAATACTGATTACTCCATTTTATTTCCACAGCCCATTGAGGTTTGAAATTTTTGTCATCAAGTTTAACCATATCAACTTCTCCTTTCTGCCACCTCGCATAGTAAGGAGTAAACCATTCTCTGTGAAGCCACTGCGCATAAATAGCCGTCTCAACCATATTGCCGATAAACGGGTCAGTCGGTTGCAGGGGAGCAAACAACGCGCTTCGCAATGAGGGATTGGTCAGGTATATCTTGAACTGTGTAGCGCGCTGAAACTGTTTGGGTTTATTCGAAATTTTATGAACGACCTTTATCAGAAATGCGGCTTCCAAATATTCTATGTAACGTTTAATGGTGCTTTTCTGAACTCCTGAATTTTTACTTAGTTCTTCAAGACTTATTTCGCCGGCGCTGTTATATGCAATAGCAGTAAATAATGAGTTAAGCTCCTGCACATCTCTTATCCCGTAGAGGCTTGGCAAGTCTCTCAGCAACACTTTGTCAATAATATCGCTTCTGATATACCGGCCGGGGTTGCTCTGAATTTTTTCTGAAAAAATGACTTCCGGATAACCACCATAATTGATGTAGTCTAAAAAATGCTTGTTAAGCTCGTTGATATTATTGGTACTGTAAAATTTCGTCAGGCTGCCTTGCCAGTCCATACCGGCCTCGGTGATAAGTCTGTTTAATTGTTTCAGATGAAGAAACTCGTTAAAGGTCAGGGGTGGCAACATAAAATCTGTGAAGCGTCCTGCTCCGCTCTCATTACTCTTAAGCCGTAAAGCAGCAGCGGCAGACCCCGAAACCACGAAGCGGGTATGGGGATAGCTGTCAACCAACGACTTCAGATGCACCTCCCAATCCTTTAAGTATTGAATTTCGTCAAAGAAGATATACCATCCTTTGGGGCTTTCCTGTTTGGTCGCCCTTCGGCAAAAGCTGAAAAGCTGCTCTAAACCAATATTGTTGTAAATGGGTGTTTCAATGGAAATATAAGCTACTTTCAAGGGATCAACTTCATTTTCAAGCAGATGCTGAACAGCATGATAAATCATTACCGTTTTCCCGACTCTTCGCGGTCCCATTAAAACAACGGCTCTTCTGACGTCTGTCTCTGTAATGAGCGGCATAAACAAGTCGAAATACAACCTCCTTTGCATGGAAGTGTAATAATCTTCTACTGTTCCGGTCACCCACCAGGGGTTCTCAAATCTTAACCGGTCAAGAACCTGTTCTTCTGAATATGGTAGTAAAGCCATTTAATAGTGGTTTAATTTCGCAAATATACATAAATAAGATTACTATACAAATCTTATTTAAAGTTTTATTCACACGTAAGGAAAATATCAGTTATACCAAGTCTTAATTTTGTTATAGGTTGTCGCCAAAAAAAGTTTGTTGGCAATGGTTTCCGGCTTCCTGATTTCTGACGTTCAGTGCGGCAGTAGTCAGGACCTGATGTTTTTCAAAAACGACCTGACGTTTCTTCCACACCGGCCTGATGTAAGTGAATATTAGGATTTTAATCCAAATTCTGAGTGTTCACCACAATAAATACACAGTAACGCCAACTCCTTCTGCAAAAAACCTGGAAAAACATGTAATACGGTAAAAGAGGTACCGACATGAAGATTATCCGTAATTGCACAAAAACCGCTTCAATGCCAAAGCGCGTAAAGCAGGTAAAAAATTCACGATATGCTTTCGTATCAGAAAGCGACAACACTAAGTCATGCTGAAGGGCTACCAGATGTATATCAGGGGGAAAACTAAAGAAACCACAGCGTATCCAACCCAAATTCAGGGATACCGTTGCCGGAGAATTCAGGCAGCATACGGGCAAGGATTTCAGGGTACTTGATGGTAACCGGCAACCCCTGCTGGCGCACCGATTTATAATAGAGGCGGCTGAACTGGTAAACCTGTTCGATCAGTCCGGCCGTAATCTGCATTTCGTCGAGGCGTGAGGGGTCGGTACAGTCAATGGAGAGTTTCAGCGGAAAGGGATAACCGTCGGTCAGCTTCACCGCTTCATTTTCGTAACGGGTATTGTTGAAGAGCAGGTAGCGGTTTTTGCCGATGCTGAGACAGGTACCCGAGCGGGGCATCAGCCCGGGTGAGTCCATATCGAAGGCCACCAGGTCGCGCGATTCCGTTTTATTGATGCTTACGATAAATACAGGGATATTGAGTTCAAGCTTATAAAGGGCTTCCATAATGGGGTTCAGTTCCCGTTGGCTCATCGTCTTGTAAAAATGAATGATCAGCCTTTCGATGCCCTGGTTATGAGAAACAAACTTGCGTACGGCGTGGATTATGGAACCGGCCAGCAGACGGGTCTCATGGTTCATAAAGTGCTCAAAGCGGTTGAAACTGCCGGTATTGTCGAAGCTGAACGCGCTGCCCAGGTACTGCAGTCGGGTGGCCGGATGCCTGAAGGCCCCCACCCCTATGATCAGCTCGCCTTTGCCCGGAACACTCAATCGCCAGGGAATACCGTCGAGTTTTGCCAGCATGGCAAGGGCAATGTTTGTCAGGCTGTAATGAAAATATCCGTTGCGGTTACTCACCTTTTGGGTTTCAACTGCCTGCATGGTCATTCCGTATCTGAGCAGTAACTCCTTCATACGGTAATAATTCCTGCGCAATGCAGGTGAGGTTTCATACTTGCCCCAGGGGCTGAGGTAAATTGCTATATACCTGATATCAGGATTCAGATCTTTCTGCTCCAACGCAGCTTGCACCTCGGATACGGGGTCGGTTGAACTGTTGAAAACTATGCTGAATCCGGGCTGCACATGGGCGTTGATTTTGACAAAACTGCTCAGGCCCGCATAGTTTCCGGTCCCTTTGGTCAGCATTTCGTGCAGGTCGAAGGCCACCTTTTTATCATCCCGGTGAAAGATGTAAAACAACTGAATGCTCTTCCACTTGGGCGGTTGAAAGGGTCCGGCTGTTTTCAGGCCGGAAAACGGCACCCTGTTCGTCTGCCGCCCGCCGAATAGCAGTTGGTTGCTGTTGGAGGAGGTCCTGCTGCACAGCGCGGGGGGCATCGCGTACAACTCAGCGGAATGTAAACGGAATAGTTTCCTGAACTCATCCTTCACGAGGTAACGGCCGATAAATTGCCTGATTTTCTCCAGGTGTTTCGGATAGGCGTTTTCCTGTTTCGGAATATCCGGAGGATAACCCAGGGCATTGGAAAGTTGAGCGTTCAGCACGGGACGGGCCTGGTCAAATTCACAAAAGCCTCCGGCAACCAGATGTTCGTAATGCGAAAGCCGGTTTTTGTGGTAAACCCGCTTCAGCTTATCGGCCCCGTAATCTGCAATAACAACGGATACCGTCGTTTTCAGAACTTTTGAAGTTCCGTCGTAGCTGATGACCAGTTCCGGAAAGTTACTTACCCGGCAAAACTGCACCTTTACGGAAAATCTTTCAAACAGATCCCATTGTTCCGTTTGCATTTCCACGACAGGCAGCCACACCTGAACCTCATCCACAAAACCATCCTTCAACAGCAAACCGTGAATCTTCCGGAAATAATACCGGAGGTATCTGACGCTTAGCTTTTTAAGTAACGGATAATTTGCCGGAGTTAACGAAAGGGAAAGAGGGAGAAATCCTTCGGCAGGCTCACCGAAAGTGGTGTAGAGTGCCCTGCTTTTGTCGGTTGTTATGCCTGGGAAGAGGGTTTCTATGCCTTCGGGGTAATTGGTGAAAAAAACAAACAAACAAAAAAACTAAAAAAAAACAAAAAAGAAAATGAAAAATATATATATAGTAAAATAAAATGAAATCACAATA
>CAZDBX010000215.1:0-5249 GCA_964503805.1 uncultured Lentimicrobium sp.
GCCTACGCCGCCGAACAATTGGTAAGGGCCGGAATAGGAAGGATTACCATTGTGGATGGAGACCGGGTACATCCTTCAAACAGGAACCGTCAGCTCCCGGCCCTTGTCAGTTCCAACCATCTTCCCAAAACTGAGGTAATGTCGGAGCGCCTGCTTGATATCAACCCCAATCTCAGCCTGAATGCCATACAGGAATACATCAAAGATGAACGGATGATCGAAATCCTGGAGCAGGGCTATGATTACGTCATCGACGCCATCGACACCCTTTCGCCCAAGGTTTACCTGATATACCACACGCTGCGGCTTGGAATGCCACTGGTCAGTTCGATGGGGGCCGGCGGAAAGTTTGATCCCATGCAGGTAAAAATTTCTGATATTTCAGCTACAAACAATTGCAAACTGGCATATTACATGCGTAAGCGCCTGCACAAGCTCGGGATCTGGGAAGGATTCAAAGCCGTCTGGTCGCCCGAAGAGGTATCGCGCAACGCGGTGGAGCTTTCCGAAGGCGAAATCAATAAAAAATCGACGGTTGGCACCATCTCCTATATGCCTGCCATTTTCGGCTGTTTCTGTGCAGCCGCTGTAATTCAGGATATTACACAATTACCTTCAGATGAACCAACTCAGCCATCCGGTCAGATTTTAACAGGCATTTAACATTTTTCTTTTTATTTCCGCCATAAATATTAATTTTACCCCCTGCAAGTTGAATCTTAACAGGTATCTAAGTATAACTTAATGGTATCCAACTGGTTTGAGTACGAAGACGTAAGCAGGGATGAACTGAAACTCAACGAACAGTTTAACTGGATAGATTTTTATCCTTCGCCTGCGCTGATTACCGACAAATTCTGGACAATCCTGAGAGCCAATCCCCCGTTTCTTTCATTGAGCGGTTATCCTGAAAACAAGATCACCGGACGAAATATTGCCTTACTGATCAACCCTGATTCCATTGTATCCTATGGATCACTCAACGGTTCCGAGCAGGGCATATGTCAATTAAAAACAGCCTCAGACTCGGAAATTGCCTGTACCATTGCGAAAAAAACCATCAATATCGGGAATGAACCTCACCGTATCGTCTCGCTTACCCCTCTGATTAAGGACCAGGACTTTTCAGCAGGCAACACTGCGGCTTCATCTGCCGTGCTTGAAGAAACTCAGGCGGCCCTTCGTGAAAGCCAGATGCGGCTTCAACAGGTGCAACAACTTTCGGAAATCGGCAGCTGGGATGTCACGTATGGGCCGGCACCTGTAATCAGGACTTGGAATTTCTTTCAACTGCTGGGGATTGAAGATACGGGAGATAATACCACCCCTGAAATACTCAATCATTTTGGCCTGATACATCCGGCTGATCTGGAAAGGCACAAGAATTTACTCAATGCTGTCAGGGACCAGAAACTGAACACCTACAGCAATGATTACCGGATTGTCGATAAACAGGGCAAAATCCGGTTTCTGCACTGCGAATCCCAGCTTGAATATACCAGCCACGGAGAGTTGAGCCGATGGTCAGGTACCATACAGGATGTCAGTTCCTATATGAAGGCTGAAAGTCTGAAGGCTTCGGCTTTTCAGATATCACAGCTGATCCATTCGCAGCATAATCTTACGCCTTTGATGGAAGCCATTCACCAGATTATCGCTTCCCACATGCCCTCCCCCAACCTGATGATAGCCCTGACCAACGGAGAAGAAGGCAAACTTCATTTCCCCTACTGTGTTGATCAGGAAGGTATGCCTGATCCTGATTCAGCAATGGGTGGACTGATCGGTTATGTTCTGCGCACCGGAGAACCACTGCTGGTCTCAGCTCCTGCAGTTGAACTGATGATCAGCGAAGAAATTATCTCCGGATTATCCCGGATTCCGCAATCATGGTTGGGCGTCCCGTTGAAAACACATGAAAAAGTATTGGGAGTCCTTTCGTTACAGTCATATTCAACCGACATCACTTACGGTGAAGATGAAAAAAACATCCTCATTTTCGTATCTGAGCAAATTGCCCTCTCCATACAACGTATCCGCAGCGATGAAGCCCTTATCAAAGCGAAAAATGTTGCAGAAGATTCAAGCCGGCTGAAATCATCATTACTGGCAAATATGAGCCATGAGCTTCGGACACCGATGACCGGCATCCTTGGATTCTCCGAAATCCTTACCGAAGAAATTGAAGATGCCCGGATGAAATCGATGGCGTCCACCATCTTTAAATCGGCCAGCCGCCTGATGTCGACGCTTAATTCAATTATCGACCTTTCGGCCATTGAAGCGGACAAGCATACCCTTAACCTGAAACCGGTCAACACCCGCCTGCTTTTCAATCCCCTGCTGAAGGTTGCCCATTCCATTGCCAGCGACAAAGGCCTGTATCTGCGCACCTCCCTGCCGCCCGGTCTTCATGTGATGGCCGATGAAAAACTGCTTGGGCAGATGCTGCACCACCTGCTGGATAATGCATTAAAGTTTACCATCGACGGCGGAATCTCAGTAAGCGCTTATACCCTTGACAAGACCAGCACCGAAGTAATCATCCGCATCAGCGACACGGGCATCGGGATAGCTCCGGAGCACCATAAAATGATTTTTGAAGAATTCCGGCAGGTCAGCGAAGGCTTTTCGCGCACTTTTGAAGGCAGCGGACTGGGCCTGTCGCTTTGCGCAAAAATTGCCCGTCTGCTGAATGCAAGAATATGGGTTGAAAGTGTGCAGGAAAAAGGTTCTGATTTTTATGTAGCATTACCGCTCACCCTTCCCGAGATCCAGGAACCCGACCTTGACACCGAAACCGCTGAAATTATCCGCACCCACCGGCTTAGCCGCGGCCCGATTCCTGACGTGCTGATTGTTGAAGATAACGAAGTTAACCGGCGACTGGCCGCGCTCTACCTCAGGGAAATCTGCAATACGGAAATGGCTGAAAACGGGTATGTAGCAATCGAAAAAATAAAGAGAAAAAAATATGACGCCATCCTGATGGATATTAATCTTGGTGCAGGGCCAGATGGATTATCAATTGCCCACCAGGTTAAAAATTTTGAAACCAATAAAAACACGCCCATCATAGCAGTTACGGGCTATACCATGCACGGTGACCGAGAAAAACTGCTTTCGAACGGATGTTCTCACTACCTTCCCAAACCCTACGACAAAAAGACCCTGCTCAGACTTTTCTCGGGAATCCTTTACGGGAGTCAGACCTCATAAGTAGCATCGTCTTCAGCCAGTTCTGTTTGACTGAAAACTGCCTTTGCCTCATCAAGCAAGGGCTGAAGATCCTCATACCTCGCTGAAAAATGGCCAAGCAGCAATCGCTTTGCGCCGGCTAACCTCGCGATGGTGGCGGCATCAACTGCCGTTGCATGTTGCTTCTCCCTGGCCGAGGTCAGCAATTCCTGCATGAAGGTTGCTTCATGATACAACAAATCACAACCCCTGACCATATCCGCCAATGGCTCATAAAAACCGGTATCAGAGCAATAGGCGTATGATCTGACCGGGGCAGATTCCTGTGTCAGCTCGGTATTGTAAATGCGATTGCCATCCTCATCAATATAATCATTACCGTTGCGAATCGATTCAAAGGCTGCCACAGGTACTCCATACTTATCTGCAACGTCCCTGAGCAGTTTTTTAGGATGAGGCTGCTCCCTGAACAGGAATCCGGTTGTCGGCACCCGGTGAAGCAGGGGAAAGCTCGTAACGGAAATCCTTCCGTCATTGAAGATTTCTTCCGGCGCAGTATGCTGTGTTGTGTGAAAGACAAGCGGGTACAAAAGCGTAGTTTGCGATGCCTCAAGTTGCACCCGGATGATATGTTGAAGCGGCTCAGGACCGTATACGTGCAAAGCCTCCTTCCTGCCCAGCAGATGATAAGTCGAAACAAGTCCGATCAATCCGTAGAAATGATCACCATGCAAATGGCTGATGAAGATGTGGTTGATCCTGCCCATCCTGATCCTGTTCCTTTTCAGGTGCATCTGGGTACCTTCACCACAATCAATCAGAAACAGACGGTCGCGGTAGTTAACCACCTGGGCCGGTAAATTGCGGTTGCGTGTAGGCAGGGCGGCACTGCTCCCCAGTATCGTTACTTCAAATTTCTTCATCATGAACAGGTATTGCATGCACAAGCGGCTGTAAAAGTCATCAATATTACCTTCAATATTGATGTGCAGGGCAAAAAAAAATCCCCTTGCGGGGATCTTTTTATTGGAATTCAGAAATTATTCCTGATTGGATTCGGATTTCTTGTTTTTGGCATTCTTTTCCGATTGCTCCATATCTGATTTTAGGTTTGCCAACGCTTCAAGATCACCCAGGGTAGTCTTTTCAAGGTTATCTTTCAGCTTCTTAACGGCACGCTTGGTTGAGTTTTCGGCACTTTCCTTGGCGGCTGATTCCTTAACGCGTTCAGCGCTGGTTGCATCCTGGAAAATCCGTGAATGTGAAAGAATAATCTTTTTGTTGTCTTTCGAGAACTCAATTACCTTAAAGTCAAGAGATTCATCAACCTTAGCCGTGGAGTTGTCCTCTTTGACAAGATGACGCAGGGGGGCGAAACCTTCAACGCCATAAGGCAGGGCAACCACCATTCCCTTGTCGCTTGCGCTGGTGATGGTTCCTTTGTGAACCGAACCAACCGAGAACACGGTCTCAAATACATCCCAGGGATTCTCCTCAAGCTGTTTGTGGCCCAGGCTCAGCCTGCGGTTCTCAACATCCACGTCAAGTACCATAACCTCAATCTTCTCACCGATTTTGGTAAATTCAGCCGGATGCTTGATCTTCTTCGACCATGAAAGGTCAGAAATATGGATCAGACCATCAACGCCCTCTTCAAGTTCGACGAAAATACCGAAATTGGTAAAGTTGCGGACAGTGGCTTCATGCTTTGAGTTAAGGGGATATTTTTCCTTGATGTTGGTCCAGGGATCCGGAATCAGCTGCTTAATACCCAGCGACATTTTGCGCTCTTCGCGATCGAGGGTAAGGATAACAGCTTCCACCTCATCACCTACCTTCAGGAAGTCCTGAGCGGTGCGCAGGTGCTGCGACCATGACATTTCCGAAACGTGGATCAGTCCTTCAACACCGGCTGCAATCTCGATAAATGCACCATAATCGGCGATGACCACTACGCGGCCTTTAACTTTATCACCAACTTTGATGTTTTCATCCAGTGAATCCCACGGATGCGGGGTAAGCTGTTTGAGGCCGAGGGCGATACGCTTTTT
>CAZDBX010000216.1:0-834 GCA_964503805.1 uncultured Lentimicrobium sp.
TGCGAATCGGGCGACAAGGGCAGTCCCATCGCGCTGGATTTCAGTTCACCGGTATCTGAAGCTTTTATCAAACTGGCCGAAAACACTGCCCAGCAGATAGCCATACGCAATGCCACCCTGGCACCGACCAAAATTGTGGAAATCACCAAGTAACTTATCAAACTTTTACCTTAAATCACAAAAAAATGTCAAACCACGAAGAACTGGCTATAAAAGTCAAAAACATCATTGAGCAGATCAGGCCTTATCTGCAGGCCGACGGCGGTGATATCAGCTTTGTTGAACTTACCGAAGACAAGGTGGTTAATGTTGAATTGCAGGGCGCCTGCGGTTCCTGCCCGTTCAGCCGCATGACCCTTAAAAACGGCGTGGAAGAAGCCGTGAGAAAAGCCCTGCCCGAAATCAAATCGGTGGAAGCGTTGAATATGTAATCCATTTTTTTTCAGCCCTTTGCACAACTGTTTTTTAACATCCTGTTCCGTTAAAAAGCGTTTGCTATCAAAGTGAATACAACCTGAATCATTCAGCCCCAAAGTATTTAAAAAATAGCTTTGGGGCTTTTTCTTTCCCCGACAAAATGCGCTGGCTGAAATTTCGAACCCCTGATATTCAAATCCGGCATTGATCATTACCAATGGAAGATAGCTTTGCATTTCAAAATCTGTTTCACACAGGCGAAAATTGATTACTTATTATTGTTGTCCGGGAAAAACCTGATAATGAACTTAGAGATTCTTCGCTCCACGATGTTACGCTCAGAAAGACAATGTTTTAGGATTCAAATGAGGGGGCTTGGTGGCGGCGTGTGCGGGACCAAGACCACACAATGAAAAA
>CAZDBX010000216.1:844-5238 GCA_964503805.1 uncultured Lentimicrobium sp.
TTTTGTATCCCTTGGGGGGGGGGGGGGGGCCCCCCCCCCCCCCCCCACCCCCCCTCATTAAAAAACACACCCAAATTGCAGTCTTTCTGAGCGTTAGCGATGAATCTCATGCTTTTTCCCGGACAATAGTTATTTTATATAAGACATTTATATGAATGAGCACAACGTTATAATCAGCATATCCGCTGCCGGAACTCTGCAGCCTTGGCCATTTATAATCAGCAATTCCGGATTCCAGGTCAGCAAATCAACAATAGAATTTCAGATTCCAGAAGATCGATGGTCAACGTATATACTTAGTTAACAGATATTTTATCAAAAAATAGTCTGTAAACGGCTATATAATTAGGCCTGATCAGAATAATTCGTTTACAATGAAAACCAAAGGTCGGGTAATCTGATTAAATTTGCATTTGATAACGTATTTAACCGCCGGGAGGAGATTCTCATGAGCAATGCTAACCTGTTACTGGATATGCTGACCATTCTTGGAGCCCTTACACTTTTCCTTTTCGGGATGAAAATGATGAGCGAAAGCCTTCAGCGGATTTCAGGCAGGCGGCTGAGGAATATATTCACCAACATTGCATCCAACAGGGTAAAAGCGATTGCCGCAGGTCTGCTGGTTACAGGTATTATACAATCCTCATCTGCCGTAACTGTAATGCTTGTAAGTTTTGTGAACGCCGGGCTTTTCTCGCTTACCCAGGCGCTGGGGATTATGATGGGAGCGAACATCGGCACCACCGTTACTGCATGGCTGATTACCATTTTCGGCTTCAAATTTGAATTTACTTCCATACTGCTGCCGGTCCTTGGGTTGAGCCTCCCCCTGCTCTTCTTCCCGGGAGTCCGTACCCGCTCTTTCGGGGAGTTTATACTGGGTTTTGCCATTCTGTTTCTGGGGCTTCAGTTTATGAAGGATGCCATGCCCGGCATCGACGAACATTCGCCACTGATCGAAGCAATTACTTCCATATCCGGCAACGGATTTTTCCGGTATTTGCTGTTTGCCGGGGCCGGTTTGCTGATTACCCTGGTAATTCAATCTTCAAGTGCGACCATAGCACTCACTTTCGTACTCTGCAACGCCGGTTATATTGATTACGGTGCAGCCGCAGCCATGGTTCTCGGCGAAAACCTCGGCACCACCATCACAGCGAACATAGCTGCATTGATGGCCAACCGGGCTGCCAAACGCCTGGCCCTGGGCCATACACTTTTCAACTTTACCGGTCTCATATGGGCTTTTGCATTTTTTAACTTTTTCGTTCAACTGTCATATAATGCGGCAGATTATATTACCGGGCACTCACCCATCCCCGCTGAGGCAATCAACCCGCTCGGCCTGTCGGTTTTTCATACCGGCTTTAATCTTATCAATACAATCATATTCGCAGGTTTTATCCCGGCATTCAGGAAATTTCTCGAAATCATTATTCCATATAAACCCGGCGAAAAGAAGAGTTACCGGCTTCGTTATTTTAAGTCCAGGTTTATGGCCATGAACGAAGTGGATATTTTGCAGGCGCGTGAAGAGATCTACAGTTTCGGCAGGCATGTCGCCTATATGTTCAGTCTTATACCTGAATACCTGACAGAAAAAAGAGAAGGAAAATATGAGAAAATCCAGAAAAAAATCTATAAATGCGAGGAGCAGTCGGATGATCTGGAACGTGAAATCACAGAATACATCACCCGCATAGCCGAAAGCGACCTTACCGAGGCCAATTCAAGAAAAATCAGGGCGATGCTGAAAATTACAGATGACATGGAAAGCATCGCTGACCAGTGCATGCAGATGGAACGGACCATCAGGAAGAAGAATGAAGCCAGGGCATGGTTCACTCAGGAAATGCGTGATGACCTGTTTGCCCTGTTTGAACTGGTTAAACAGGCGCTCGAAACGATGAATGAAAACCTTTCGCGGGATTACAGGCCGGGCATTCTGGCCAAAGCTACCGAAAAAGAATTGCTGATCAATGAATTGCGCGACAAGCTTATCGATTTAAACAAACAAAGGATCGATGAAGGGGAGCACACCTACAAAAATGCCGCATATTATGCAGAGCTTCTGAATCAGTGCGAAAAGCTTGCCGACCACATCATCAATATCAATCAGGCTATTGCAAGTAATATAAAATAAGCCGGCCGAATTAACATTAACTTAACATTGGAAACAGGTTAATTCTGGTCGGCCTTCTTATTTTTGCGCACATATAATCTTATCCTTGAATGGAAGGTATTTATCTGATCTTCGTCGCAGTACTTTTTCTCCTGGCAATTTCCGACCTGATGGTAGGAGTTGCCAATGACGCTGTTAACTTCCTGAACTCCGCCGTCGGCGCCAAAGCCGCTTCCTTCAAAACCGTGCTGGTTGTTGCCAGTGTCGGAGTGCTGATCGGAGCAACTTTTTCGAGCGGACTGATGGAAATCGCCAGAAAAGGGCTCTTTTTCCCGGGGCAGTTCAGTTTCAATGAAGTGATCATTATTTTTCTTGCCGTCATGATCACGGATGTCATTTTACTTGACATGTTCAATACCTTCGGCTTGCCTACATCCACCACGGTTTCCATCGTCTTCGAATTGCTTGGCGCTTCTGTAGCCGTTGCCGTTATCAAGATCACCGGTTCGGAGCAGACGATGCAGGACATCGGGCAGTACATCAATTCTGCCAAAGCCCTGGCAATTATCACCGGTATATTGGTATCCGTAGCCATTGCATTCAGTGTAGGATCCCTTGTTCAATACCTTACCAGGATTATTTTCACCTTCAACCTGAGGTTTAACCTGAAATACTTCGGTGCCTTATGGGGAGGCCTCGCCATCACAGGTATCACCTATTTTATGCTGATCAAAGGCGCAAAAGGCGCTTCATTTATTACTCCGGAAACCCTGGATTACATCAATGCAAACACAGGCATGATCCTGCTGATCAGTTTAGCAGGATGGACGTTGCTTTTGCAGATTTTAATGTTACTTTTCAGATTAAATGTTCTGAAAGTCATTGTACTGGCAGGCACCTTCGCCCTGGCCATGGCTTTTGCAGGAAATGACCTGGTGAACTTTATCGGGGTGCCGCTGGCAGGTCTGAAAGCCCTGCAATTATTCATTGCAGCCCCCGGTGCCGACCCCAATACATTTCTGATGACCGGCCTGGCAGAAGATGTAAAAACGGAAACCTGGATGTTGCTCATTGCCGGGGTGGTAATGGCAATTACTTTATGGACTTCAAAAAAAGCACGTTCTGTCATCGAAACATCGGTTGATTTGAGCCGTCAGGGAGAAGGTGCAGAAAGGTTCAATTCTTCCATTCTTTCCAGAAATCTGGTCAGGGGCGCCATGAATGTTTCATCCGCCATCAGCCGTTTCATGCCCGACAAGGTGAACCTATGGATTGAAAAACGATTCAATCCGCCGGACGAAACTACCGTGGCGCAAATGCCCGAAGGTGCAGCCTTCGATATGCTCAGGGCCAGTGTTAACCTGGTGGTGGCTAGTATGCTGATTGCACTGGGGACTTCACTCAAGCTTCCGCTGTCAACAACCTACGTAACTTTTATGGTTGCAATGGGAACCTCACTGGCCGACCGGGCCTGGGGCCGCGAAAGTGCCGTGTACCGCATTACAGGAGTACTCTCGGTTATCGGCGGGTGGTTTTTCACCGCGCTGGCTGCTTTTACCGTTGCGTTGGTCGCCGCTTCAATATTGTATTACGGAGGACTGGTTGCCACTTTTGCACTGCTGCTGCTGGTCGGTTTCCTGATTTACCGCACCCATCGCATTCACCTCAGAAGAACAAACGAGCGTAAAGCCGACGAAGCCATTGATGCGCTGCCTGATGAACTCAGCACAGAAACCATCATCGTAAGATGTTCGCTCACCATACAACAGGTACTTGAACAAAGTCTTGCCATTTTCAAAGAAACCCTTATGGGCCTGATGGATGAGGACAGAAAGGTTCTGAAAAACGCTAAAAGCGGCTCTGAAGACCTGAATGTATCTACAAAACGGCTTAAAAACCAGATCAGCAAAACATTGTCGCACCTGCGCGAAGATTCCGTTGAATCAGGGCATTTTTATGTACAGGCCATCGACTACCTGCGCGAGATAAACCATTGCATTTCATTTATCACCATGCCTAGTTTTGAGCATGTTGAGAATAACCACCGCCCGATGATACCGGTTCAGATAGAAGAACTGTCAAGGCTGAATGGTGAAATATCCCTGCTCTTCGGCGAGGTGATGAATATGCTGAAGAAAAAGAATTATGATGATTTTGACATGATAGTTGCCAGACAGCAAAATATACAGCGGATCATCGAGGAGACAAGAAAAAAGCAGGTGAAGCGGATCAAGAACTCCGAAACCGGAACCCGGAACAGTATCCTCTA
>CAZDBX010000217.1:0-1656 GCA_964503805.1 uncultured Lentimicrobium sp.
GACAAGGGAGATTACATCCCTGTTTCCGGCTTTGACAGTAAGGTTGATGGCATGCTTGGCGCTTTACCCGGATCTGCCCCGGCCTGGAAAAACCTTGTGAAGGCTCCGGATAAAGAAGCCATTGCAGCCAGGGCTTTCAACGATTATAAAACCATGGGTACCATAGGCGCTTCGATGGCTCTTCAATATGCCCGCAAATCCCGTGAGATTGGGATGAAGTTGGTGAGCAACGGGGTAGCAGCAACGGCCGGAGATGTAAATACGGTATTACTGACCGGATTTTTCCATGCCTATGGCCCCATCAATGATTTTGTTGTATAGATAAACGATCAAACGGATGAAACCCAGTAAGAAGATATTTATGGTTGCCGGTTACAATACCATTTCGATGGGAACCGGAAGAAAAGAATTCAACCCGAAAAAGGAACGTCCCGGATTAGAACATTATCTGAAGGAAGCAGGACAGGGAGCGCTTCAACAGATAGGCGGAGCCGGTAATGTTGACGAGGGGGTTGTCGGAAATTTCATGGCTTCCCGGTTCAACAAACAGGCGCATCTTGGCGCATTTCTGGGAATGATTGATCCGCAATTACGCTTGAAACCTTCCACGCGTGTGGAGGGCGCCTGTGCATCAGGTGGCCTGGCCCTGGTGACCGGTATCAAATCGGCCCTTTCGGGTTCAGCCGAAGTTGTACTGGCCCTTGGCGTGGAAGTTCAGAACACCGTGAAAGCCATTTACGGCGCTGACATACTCGCAGGAGCCGGGTGGTTTCAGCGGAGGAAGGAAGGCCATGCCTATTTCTTCCCGGGACAGTTCAGCGACCGGGCCGGTGTTTATTTTGAGAAGTACGGCAGGGAGAAATCCCGTAAGGCTTTTGCCCGCTGGTACCGCAATGCCATTGAAAATGCCCGCCTCTGCCCTACCGCCCAGGAATATGAAAATAAAACCGCAGACCTTGAAGCGCTGGCTTTAACGGAACCGAATCCCAGGAGTTTCACCGACCATCTGAATGTATTTGACTGCTCCAAGGTTTCTGATGGCGCTTCTACCATCGCCATTGTAACGGAAGAAGGACTGAAGCGCTGCGGTGTTGCACTGAAGGATGCCGTTGAAGTAGTGGGTATCGGCCATGCTGCCGACGACCTCACTGCCCTGCCTGCCGATCCTACAAGGCTTGATACCGTTGCCCATGCCGTAAAAATTGCCCTTGAATCGGCAGGAATAACGGCCGGCGACCTGGCTACCGTCGAAACCCATGACTGTTTTAGCATTGCCGGAATTCTCGGGGTGGAAGCCATTGGCCTGGCCCCTCAGGGCAAGGGAGCCGACTTTGTACTGGAAGGACATACCGCCCGCGACGGTAAGATTCCTTTTAACACCACCGGCGGACTGATCGGCTGGGGGCATCCCACCGGAGCTACCGGAGTGCATCAGGCTGTCACCATCTGGGAACAACTGACCGGCCGTGCCGGTGCCGCCCAAATCAACATTCCTGCCGGCAAGCCTTATGGACTGACCATCAATATGGGAGGCGATGACCGCACAGTGGTGGCGATAGTTTATAAAAAGACAGTTTAACTGAAACTACCCCCACGTTGGTGCGCGTCTTATCTTCTGACGCGTACCAACACTCATAATTTTACTCAATAAAATCA
>CAZDBX010000217.1:1756-5221 GCA_964503805.1 uncultured Lentimicrobium sp.
GCGCGTCTTATCTTCTGACGCGTACCAACACTCATAATTTTACTCAATAAAATCAATTTCTTTATCTTTATTGATACCAAATATTGGCTTTTATCTTAATTATCGATTGATCAGTCAGTAAAAAAATCCGGCTTATGTCAGAGAAATACAAAGCTATTGATCCTGAATTGCCATATTTTGTAACATTTTCCATCATCGAATGGATGCCATTGTTCCGGTCTTCTGATTATGCTGATATCATTGTAAATTCTATCCGGTATTGCATGGATAATAAAGGTCTTGAATTGTTTGCCTATTGCATAATGCCTACCCATTTGCACATGATAATACGGGCTGTGGGGAGAGGTCCCGGACCAATAATGAGAGATCTGAAAAAATTCACATCCAGTGAAATAGCCAGGGCTCTGAAATATGATACTGAGAATTTAAACATGATTGAGGCTTTTAAAAAAGCAGCATCAGATATCAGACGAAATAAATATCTGAAAGTATGGCAAGATGGTTATCATCCGGAAATGATATACTCGAATAAATTCTTCTTTCAGAAGCTGAATTACATCCATATGAATCCTGTAAAGGCGGGAATAGTTGAGTTGCCGGAAGATTACTATTATAGTTCAGCCAGAAACTATGCCGAATTGAGCGCACCTTTGGAAATAATTATTCAAAGTATTGAATTAGAGACATTATAACAGTTAACAATATGCCTGTTGCGACCCGGATCAATTTGAGGTTGGGGCACGCGTCAGAAAATAAGACGCGCGCATACTGCTTTTTTGGTGGCAGGTATATCTTTTGCTTGTGGCTGGGGCACGCGTCAGAAGATAAGACGCGCGCAAACTGTTATTGGTTCCCGTGTTGGTGCGCGTCTTACCTTCTGACGCGTACCAACACGGCTGGCAGCGCTGCCTGCACACGAAACATCTGAAGAAAACCAGCTTTCCTCTGCAACTTTGTGCCGGAAATTTAGTTTATGGATACACAACCCCTATAGAAACGATGAATTCATTACTTCAACCCTTTAAACTCGGGAATCTCACCCTGAAAAACCGGATTGTGATGGCTCCCCTTACCCGGCGCCGTGCCGGTGATGGCCATGTACCCGTTGAGATGAATGCCGTTTATTATGCCCAGCGTTCCGGTGCAGGTCTGATCATTGCAGAAGCCAGCCAGATTTCACCACAAGGCATCGGATACATGAACACCCCCGGAATCCATACAAATGAACAGGTCGAAGGCTGGAAAAAAGTGACCGCCGCCGTACATGATAAAGGCGGAATGATCTTTCTTCAGTTATGGCACGTGGGCAGGGTGTCCCATTCGCTGCTACAGCCCGGGAATGCCTTACCAGTATCTGCTTCTGCCTTGTCGGGAGGCGATTACATTACCACCCCGCAAGGTAAGAAACCAATGGAAGTTGCCCGCCCGCTAAGACATGACGAAATTCCCGGGATTGTAGATGATTACCGCAAAGCCGCCCGCAATGCCATGCTTGCCGGATTCGACGGGGTTGAAATTCATGCCGCCAATTCCTACCTGCTTGACCAGTTCATGCATTCCTCCTCGAATAACAGGACAGATGCGTACGGTGGCAGCACCGAAAACCGTTGCCGGCTTACCCTGGAAGTGACCGATGCCATCTGTAAAGAAATCGGAAGTGAAAGAACCGGAATCAGACTTTCACCCTCGAATATCCGTTACGGGATGGACGATAAGGATCCTGCCGGATTATTTGGTTATTTGATCGGTGAACTCGACAAAAGAAACCTGGCTTACCTGCACCTTGTTGAGCCCATGCTGCCGCTCGACGGGCACCCGCACATGATCAGGCAGGTTGCCGCATATTTCAGGAAATACTTTTCAGGAACACTGATTACCGCCGGAAATTACAATCCTGAAACTGCAAGAGCAGCCATTGATGCCGGCTATGCCGATCTTGTCGCCTTCGGAAGGCTGTTTATTTCCAATCCAGACCTCCCGGACAGAATTGCGCTGAATGCCCCGCTGAACGAGCCGGACAAGGATACGTTTTATACCCGTGGTCCGGAAGGCTACATCGATTACCCGACATTGAACGGGGTGCCTTCAGGAAGATGAACCCGGAAGCGCAGAAATTATATACCGGATATGCTATGTATTCGATAACACATCCGGTATTATTGTTTTAAAAAATCTCCGGCTATCAGAATACCAGGGTCATGATCGACCTTGGAAGACTGGTCAGTGGCGCCGCTTTACCGTCAATCCAGAGATAATAATCGGTTGCCTTTTCAGTCTCATTCATTACAACCACCACTGTTGACCCGTCGGGATTTTTAAACGCTGTACTGATAAGCTGGCTGCGGCTTGGCGAGGCAATGATGCGTTTGGCTCCGGGATGGATGAATTTTGAGAAGTGGCCGATGTAATAATAGGAGTTTGTATAGATCACTTCGCCGGTGCCGGTAATCCCGTGAACCGGGGCAAAGCAAAAGTTCCCGACATGATTGGGCCCTCCGGTTTCATCGAGCAGGATATTCCAGTCGGTCCAGCCCACAGTGCCATTGTTGAAGTCGTGTATCATTGACCGACCATACTCTTCGCCCAGCACCCAGGCTTCGTAACGGCCGGCATCAAAGCTTTCGGCACAGCCTTCAGTAAACAGCGTATGCTTATCCGGAAAAGCCTCCTGCACCCTTCGGATATTTTCGAACACAGGCACTCCCCCGCTCCAGTCTTCATACCAGTGGAAACCAATGCCCCAGGCATATTTATCCACATCCGGGTCACTGAAATAGGTTGAAGCCCTTTGGTATATCAGGTCACGGTTATGGTCCCACATCACGATTTTTTTATCACCCAAACCGGCATTGTGCATGGTCGGACCGAGGTTGTATTTGAGAAAATCGCGTTCCTCTTCAGCGGTAAAAATGCAACTTTCCCATTTTTGCGTGGCCATAGGTTCATTCTGAATGGTAATGCCCCACACCGGGATCCCTTCCTGTTCGTAGCTTTTGATGAACTTAACGAAGTAATCGGCCCAGCTCTGATAAAACTCTTTTTTAAGTTTTCCCCCCCGCAGCATATTGTTGTTATCCTTCATCCAGGCCGGAGGGCTCCAGGGACTGGCATAAAAAGTAACGTCCCCTCCCGCTTCCTGCATGGCGGCTTTAATCATCGGGATACGGTATTTTTTATCGTGATCGATGGAGAAACTGTTCAGTTCTTTGTCGTTATCCTTTACATAAGTATAGCTGTAACTTGAGAAATCGCAGCTGTGGATGTTGGTCCGGATAAGTGAATATCCGATGCCCTTGTCACGGCTGAAATAGGCGCTCAGGATCTCTTTCTGCCTGCTTTCGGGAAGCCTGTAGAAGGTTTCGGCGCTGGCATCCGTAATGGCTCCTCCAATTCCGAGGAAGGTCTGAAAGGTCTTCTCCGGATCCACGAAAACGCAGACCTGGGTTTCGAGGGGCTGGCCAAAAT
>CAZDBX010000218.1:0-5219 GCA_964503805.1 uncultured Lentimicrobium sp.
TAATTTTAATTATGAATTTCTCTTTAAATACTGACATAGAAGAACTTCCTGATATTTCTGAATTATCATTCCGGCAATTTGGTTTTGAACAATCAATTCTGGATGGCCTTGATTCCATTGGATTTGAAAATCCAACGCCAATCCAGGAGAAGATAATTCCACTTATTATGCAGGGTAAAGATGTTATTGGTTGCGCCCAGACAGGTACAGGAAAAACAGCAGCCTATCTTTTGCCTGTGCTGCACAGAGTTATTACAAATCCTGTAGAAGGAATCAATACAATGATTATTGCTCCAACGCGGGAGCTGGCACTGCAGATCGCGCAGCAACTCGAAGGATTCAGTTATTTTATGAATATCAGTTCTCTGGCAATTTATGGCGGAACAGATGGTATAGAATGGGAGCAGCAAAAGCGTGCGCTGACTCAGGGAGTTGATATAGTGGTTGCTACACCGGGAAAATTAATTTCTTTTTTAAATATGGATATTGTTCCGGTAAGCAATCTGCAGCATCTGATCCTTGACGAAGCCGACCGAATGCTTGATATGGGATTTTTTGATGATATCATGCGTATCATCAGTTACCTTCCCGAAAACCGGAGTACCCTGCTCTTCTCTGCAACCATGCCGCCAAGAATCCGTGAATTGAGCAAACGGATTCTGAAACATCCTGAAGAAGTGAACATTGCCATCTCTAAACCGGCGCAGGGAATTCTTCAGGTGGCATATCTGGTTTACGAGAAACAGAAAACACCACTGCTTGCCTCGTTGATACGGGGTAGGGACCTTCCGAGTATTCTGGTGTTTTCGTCAACCAAATCAAAAGTAAAATCCATTGCCAAGCAACTGAAAGCAGATGGTTTTGAAGTATCAGATATTCATTCGGATCTGGAGCAATCTGAACGGGAAAAAGTTCTTCTGAAATTCAGAAACAGGCAACTTCAGATGCTGGTAGCTACGGATGTGCTTTCACGCGGGATAGATGTTGAAAATATCAGTGTGGTCATCAATTATGATGTGCCTCACGATGCAGAAGATTATGTTCACAGGGTTGGCCGGACAGCCAGGGCTGAACAGACAGGGATCGCCATTACCTTTATCAGTGAAGATGAACAGTACCAGTTTTCCCGCATAGAAAAACTGATTGATACGGTGATCAGGAAACAAATGCCGCCACCGGAACTGGGACCCGGTCCTGAATACAACCCGAAATCCGGTCAGTCCCGACCCGGACGCCGGCAAAGCAACGGCAAAAACAGGGGAAAGAAGGGCGCCGGATAAATCCCCGGTTAATTATTTGATTTTATTCGAATGGTGCACTTGCCGGAATGCTTTGATTGGTCAAAGACCCCTGGCATTGTCGGTGTCTGCTTTCAGTTTGAATAACATAACAGAAGTTATTTTATTGACCAGCCAGAAAAGGGGCACTGATAGCAAAAGCCAGATCAGGAAAGCCGTAAAAATAACCTGAAAGCTGTTGTTGATGGCTCCCCACCAGTCAGCATTGAATGCGGCAATCAGGGTTTCAGGAAAATCCTGAAGCATTTCGGAACTTATCATCCAGGCAGCGGCTTTGTAAATTGGAATTGCAAGTATTATCTGTAAAGGAAAAACCGCATAATTGAATACCTGGATCAGGGCGAGATTCATTTTGAAGAGAATTGCAACAGCGGTACACAGCAGGGTAGAGGTGCCGGGCACCGGAATGATGCCTATACAGCAACCGGCAGCAATTGTCCGGGCCATCATAAGAGGGCTCAGCCCCTGCGCCAGAAATGCTTTAACAGGTTTAAGATACCTTTCCGAAAACAGTTTTTTTATAAATGCTTTCATACTGCCATATTAGGGTCAATTTCCATGGCATATTGATATATTCCGCCCTCCAGGATGCTGAGGTCTTTTATTTTTAGCTTGTCCTTCAGATAAATATACACCTGTTCGCTTTTCATTCCATAGATACAGTAGATGATGATTTTCTTTTTCGGGTCAATTTCATTCAGCAGAGATGGCAACTGTAACTGAGGCATCGAAACAGCGCCTGATATATGACAGGTTTCATATTTTTCGGGCTCACGTGTGTCGATCAGCATAAAGTCCGTCTTGCTGTCGATCAGGACTTTGAGCTCTTTTGGTGTAATGAATTTCATGGTTTTCTATGCATTGCGTTCATTTACTGATATTTTCAATCTGGTCTGATTCAAGAATATGAATCCCGTTTCCGGAAAATGCTGATAAAATCAAGGCCTCTGCAACTGTTGCAGCGTGAACCGGACGATACTTTTTTAACCTGCCGGATAACAGCGGACTGATCAGTTTTGCCAATGTTTTTCCCCATTCTTCCATCAAACGGTATTCATGCCTGATGCCCAGCAACATAGAGGGTCTGAGGATGTTGATATTTGGGAAAGCTTGTCTTTTCAGGGACTCTTCAACCTGGCCTTTGGTTCTCAGGTAGAAGTTTCCGGAATTTGGATTGGCTCCGATAGACGAAATCAGCCCAAAGGACTTAACGTGGTTTGATGCGGCAGCTTTTGCAATTTCAATAACCAGGTTGTGATCCGTTTCAAAAAAAATCTTTCTGGATCCGGCTTTTTTTATGGTAGTTCCTATGCAACAGAAGAGATGATCTCCTTTTACCAGATGGGTGATAGCTCGGATGTCGGCCGGATTAAAAGTAATCTGCCTGGTTTTTTCCGATTTGGTTGATATCGGCTTTCTGGTAAAAAGAATGATCTCTTTATATCTGTCGTCCTGCTCAAGCAACTCAGTAACAAAGCCTCCGGTAAGTCCGGTGGCGCCAAATACCAGGGCTGTTTTCAAATTGTCCTCTGCCATTAATAGGGGATGTTAACGATTATTAAGTTCATAGATGCTTTATTTCCTGATCTTTCCTCTTTTCATGGAAAAGAAAGTGCCGGGAATACAGAGCAGTGCAAATACAACAAAAGCATATCTGATACTGGTCATAAGTCCTGCAGTATTTTCAAGTCCTGCACCCTTATTCCCCATGATCAGTGCAAACATCATCAGGCTGATGCCCATGCTCATGGTTTGACCGGTCAGGCGCATGGTGCCCAGCGTAGCAGAAGCAATACCATAATGTGAAGAATTTACCGAACTCATTACAGCATTGGTGTTGGGCGATGAAAAAAGGGCAAACCCCAGGCCGAGTATTACCTGAAGCAGAATGATAAAGGTGATGCTGCTGCCGGGATTAAGCAATGAAAATGCGCCCAGCCCGATCACTGTAAGCCCCATGCCTGAAGAAGCAAGCACGTATGGTTCCAGGCGGTCGCTGAGTTTTCCTGCCACGGGCGAAAGCAGCGTCATCATCACCGGTTGGGCCATTAGAATCAAACCGGTTTTTTCTGGTGAAAGCCCTTTGATTTGCTGCAGGTAAAAGCTAAGCAGGAATACAAGAGCGAAAGTTGCACTGTAATTGATAAAAGCGGCAAGGTTGGAGAAGACAAAAACCTGATTACCGCTGAATGTGCTTATCTGCAACAACGGATCGGATGCTTTCTTTTCGATTACTGTAAAAAGCCATAATCCAGCGATGCCGCATAAAAGAAATGCAAGACCCTGCAGGCCAGGCATTTTCGGGAAACCAAAGATGATAAGAGCCAGGCTGAGGCCATAGATTATGCTTCCTGAAAGATCAAATGTGCCCGATGCAGATAGTTTACGGTCATTTTCAAGTTTTGTTGCTGCGATAGGAATTACGATGGTCGCCAGCAATCCGATCAGTGCAAAAATACTTCTCCATCCCAGCAGTGAGGTCATCAGTCCTCCAAGCGTAGGGCCAAGGCTTAGACCAAGGTATACTGAAGCTACATTGATACCCAGTACTTTGCCTCTTTCTTCCCTTGGGAAGGAGGAAGTAAGAATCGCAATGGCTGTGGCATAAATCATTGCACCCCCGGCGCCGTTCAAAAACCGGGAAATTATCAGCAATAACTCAGAGCCGGCCAGGGCAGATGCGAAAGCGGTAATTGCGAAAAAAACAATCCCAAGCATAAAAATTTTTTTTCTGCCAAATTTGTCAGAAAGCCGGCCAAAGGGGAGAAGAAAGACAGCAGCTGAAAGGAGATAGGATGTGGTAACCCAGCCAAGTCCGATCGTGTCCATCCCAAGATCTTTCCCCATTGCAGGCAACGCGATGTTAATGGCGGAGCCCATGAATGGCGTCAGAAATGAAGCCAGGGTTGTAACAAACAATATGGAACGGCGGGCGTTCATCAGCAGTTTTTTTGCAAATGTATTCTAAATTGATTTTCAAACCCTGCAAGTTGTCAAGATAAAGGGGTTGAATGACGCAAGCAATGTAATTAGCGACATTAAAGAACAAATCTTTGCATCAATGGTTTAATTCAGTGGTTGTAAATAAAGATTTAACGCTATGAGTTATTATTTTTCGAAAATGATGGATTGTCCCGTTGAGGAAGCGGTTGAGAAGGCAACAGCAAAGCTGAAGGAATATGGTTTCGGGATCATCACGCAGGTGAATGTACAGGAAACCCTTAAAGAAAAGATCGGAGTTGATTTCAGAAAATACCGCATTCTTGGGGCATGTAATCCGGCCTATGCCCACCGCGCCTTATCGGCAGAGAGCAGGATTGGCCTTTTACTGCCTTGCAATGTAATTGTTTATGAAAGGGAAGATGGTAACACAGAAGTTGCGGCTATAAACCCCAAAATCAGCATGGAGAAAGTTGGTAATAAGGAGCTGTCTGATTTTTCGTGTGAAGTCACCGAAATTATGGAAAAAGTAATCAAGGCCTTGTAGGCTCAATCGGTGTAACCAAAGAGCTTTTTACTTTTAATGGATTCCGCCACATAAACGGGGACAAGTTTCTCCCATGAGGAATCTTTGTTTTGGATTCTTTCAAGTACCATTGGAGAAAATATGGAAAGATGTTTTTCGTTGATATCCTCAATGTCAAGAATTTTTCTTGCAGAAATCAGATGCCTGTAAAGGTATGCTGAATCCTCAGGGAGGTTGATGTCTGCGGAATGCTTGATTTTCCCGCTTCCTTCGTTAATGGCCGGATAAACGTACATCTTCATGTTGTCGGGGAAAAGTTTACCAAAAGCCTCAAGCATGCCTCCTTTCAGGTTGGTATAATAGGTTTTGTCAAAAACTTTTTCCAGCGTATCAACTCCTATGACTATTCTTAATTTATTAATCCTGAATCCCGAGAAATATGCGACAAGTTTATA
>CAZDBX010000219.1:0-5203 GCA_964503805.1 uncultured Lentimicrobium sp.
GATTAAAGGCTGTGTTGCGGTTATACCAGCCGAAATGTTTCGTTGCTTCGATGCTCAGGTCAAAGGCATTGTCGTAATTGCCATCCACTGGAACCAGCACAGCTCCGTACATCAGTATTTGCGTAAGTTTGGCTGCCGGTGCCGAAGCCGGGGCGAAGATTACTGCTTTCTGGCCCTGGGCTGCGCACATCCCGGCAAGGGATGAGCCTGCATTACCGGTAGAGGCCGCTACGATGGTGCTGATTCCCTGCTCTTTGGCAAAAGCGGATACCACGGCTGAAGCGCGGTCTTTGAACGAAAATGTAGGATTTTGCGAGTCGTCTTTGATGAAAAGTTCGTGCTCCCCGATTGCTGCTTCCCGGCCGGATATCCGGTACAAGGGCGTGTTGCCGGTTCGCAGAAAGGGCAGGCTTCTGATATCGTTGAGCGGCAGAAGGTCAATAAAGCGGTTTTCTTCAAGTTTTTTGAATGTCAGTCCGCGGAGCAGCGATGGATTGTAAATGACCTTCAGGATGCCGGCAGGTGGTTGCCCGGTCTTTTGCCTGGCGGCACATTCGCTGCACTGGTAAACAATGCCTTCGCCGGGAATTTCTCTGCCGCAATCGTTACACTGATAGCTAAATTTAGAATTCATACGGCGTGCATTTTTCTGGTTCTGTTGTTGTTTCGCAGGGGTAATTCCCTTGCTGCACTCCTGTTATGACAGCTGTGCAGACTGTTTGCTGCCGGCAAGCTGGTTGCTGAATTCCGGTTTACATGCTTTTCAATACGCCTGTTTCTTCATTGAAAGCATCGATCATCATATCCCATTTCTCCGCCTGGTTGAATTGTTTTTCCCAGACTTCCCGGTCATGCCAAAGCCGGTTCAGGTCTGCGGTTTCCCTGGCCTGTTGCTCCACCCAGGTGAAATATTTGAGGTTATGAATGGCCTTCCGGTCGTAATAGCCCAGTTCCCTGAGATTGCTGCATGCCTGGCCGTAAATGCATTTTTCTAAGTCTTTAGCCGCCTGCAGCATGTTGTAAGGCCCTTTTTCAGCTTCCAGTTCGGGCAGGCGCGACTGGTACATTTCTGCAGAGTCGGTGGCCAGGGTAATTACCACATCATCTCTGGTCATTTCGTAATATTTGGCTGTTTTTATAGCCGACAGCAGGTTGCCGATTCCTGAGATGCCCAGCAGGTGAAGTTGTTCAGTGATACCCTGGTCAAGGCCGGATGATTTCAGGTACGTATGCCCGTCAGGTTCATTGAAAAGTCTGAAAACACGCATGCAGTCCTCGTCGTCGATCGCCGTAACCATATCGGTATTCCTGACATTGTGCACCCAGGGTACGTGCTTGTCGCCAATGCCTTCGATGCGGTGCCCGCCGAAGCCGTTCAGCATCAGCGTTGGGCATTGCAATGCTTCGGAGGCCACAATCTTCATCGCGGGGAAGTGTTTTTTGAGGTGGTCGCCTGCACCGATGGTCCCAGCCGATCCGGTGGCTGAAACATAGGCGGCAAGCTGACTTTTGCCGGTTTTCAGGGCATTATACACTTCTTCGATGGCCGGAGCGGTGATGTTGTAATGCCATGCCGGATTGCCGAATTCGTCGAACTGGTTGAAGATCACGCAATCGGGCCGGTTTCTGCGGATATCCCAGCACTTGTCGTAAATCTCTTTTACATTCGATTCACAACCGGGGGTGGCAATCACCTCCGCACCTATTTTTTCAAGCCATGCAAACCGTTCCCGGCTCATCTCCTCGGGTAGTATAGCTACCGCGGTAACGCCCATCAGCCACGAATCGAAAGCCCCTCCACGGCAGTAGTTGCCGGTGGACGGCCATACCGCTTTGTGGTATGAAGGATCAAATTCGCCGCTGATAATGCGGGGCGCAAGACAACCATAGGCAGCGCCTACCTTGTGCGACCCCGTTGGGAAATACTTCCCGATCAGCATAACAATCCTGGCTTCTACCCCTGTAAGCTCAGATGGCAGCTCCAGGTAGTTGACACCGCCAAACAACCCGCCGCTTTCCACCGGCTCGTTCTTCCACGTAATGCGAAAAAGGTTCAGGGGATGGAGCTCCCAGAGACCGATGCTTTTCAGGGCAGTTTTTATTTTTTCAGGAATCATTTCCGGATTGCGCATCTGGGCAAATGTCGGCAGGATAATGCGCTTTTCACGGAAACGGGTGATGGCCTTCTGCCGCGCGACAGGATCAACAATGTGGTCTGTAATCGGGATCATGTAGCTTGAATTTATATACAAAGTTAAAAATCTGAGGATGCTGACAAAATTTTTAATGATTTTTCCTGATGAATATATTTCTCTTTCTTCCAATTTTAAATTTCAGAATAATGGAGCCATAAGTATAAACCCGGCTGGAAAATGGCTGCATTTACCGGTTCATAACAGGCGTTTATTGGTCAGATACGGGCGAATATAAATCCGGTCCCGGCATTGATAAATCGTGTTCAACTCCCCTTTTTTTACAGGCTAACTTTATAATCATTTTAACTGTAAACCCATAAAAAAAAGGAGGTTACCATGAGTAAAATGTTACGTTTGATTTTTATCGGCTGCGCTTTAATGTGCTATACAGGAGCAGGTTATGCGCAGATTTTCATGCAGGGTCTGGTGGAGCAGAATGAGGGTATATATGCCTGGAATGCCGATGGAACAGGGCCTGAGCCAGCCGCCGCCGGCCACATTTCTCAACTGGGCGCCCAGTATTATTATTGTGCATCCGCTGATTACAACGGAATAAACTCCAGCCCCGGAGCAGCAATGGCACATCTTACGAACATCAGGGAATTCCCGCGGTTTTGTGAAAAACTGTTGCAGTACAACTATACACTTGCTGATGTACAGGTTAAATGTTCATTGTCAGATCTTGGCGATGACATCGAGGGCCTGGACTGGTTTGATTTTGGCAGCAACTCGTTTTCGAATTATTACCATACCCATCTGATTATCCTGGTGGATGGTTACGGGATACTGAGTTTGAGCCTTGACTATAACATGCTGATTGCTAATCAGATTTCCGGCCAAACAGTGAGTGAATCAGGATATGCTCCTGCCCGGGATATTTCCGGAGCCGCTCCCCCGGATTGCAGGGAAATTGCACAGGCTTTTCTTGCAGATCTGGGTAAAGATGAATTAAAGTTCATTGGCACTTCCATTGATTTTCACTCCGGTTTAAGTGGTAATGGTCGCACTGGTGGCAGGTTTGATATTTCCGGTTACTTTGAAAGAGGGAAGCCTGAAATGCCGCTTGTCGGACTTGCAAACGATCATGAGGGGCTGGCGGGCTGGAATGCCGATGGTTCTGGTCCTGAACCTCCGGGCGTCGGGCACAATAATTTCTTCTATTACATTGCCTCACGCGATTATGACGGCATTGATCCGCACAGCAGTGCCGCTTTTGCCCACTTCACTGATGGATATGCTGGTTTCAGAAATACACAGTTGCAACTTATTCGTTGCGGTTACCTGATCAGCAACCTGAAAATTAAAACCGGCCTCTCGAGCCTCGGACCCGATATCCTGGGGAATGACTGGGGGTACTCCGGATCGCACCACTGGAGCAATTTTTACAACAATTATCTGGTAATAGAGCTGAGTGGTGAGCCCATTCTTGTCATGCTGGCCGATACCAACCAGATCGTGGAGTACACCAACGACTGGACCTGTAAATCGTCATTTTCTCCGGTTTACAATATCTCAGTATCAGAACAGGGAGGCCTGGTAGCCCGGTCTATGATGAAGGATATTGGCAGTCATTATTTGCTGCTGAAAACATCCAGTCTCATTCGCCTCCCCGGCAGCGAATTTTATTCCAACGGTCGCTCTGGCGGACTGTGGGAAGTAGTGTCAGCCAGCCTGACCGGTGAGCATAACAAGGCTACCTTCATTTCCGCAAACCCTGTTAGCGGTGTCTGGACTATCGATCATTCCCCTTATTTTATTGATGACCATGTGATGGTTGAAAATGGCTCGGTGCTGACCATTATGCCGGGGGTTGAAATTAAAGTAAGAGCGCAGTTTCATTTCGACGTACAGGGTAGTATTGTTGCTGGTGGTGCTGCCGGGCAACCGGTCGTTTTCACCCGTTCCAATCCGCTGTTTTATTGGAGCGGAGTTCAGTTTGCCTCCCCCCCGGAATCCAATGACTCATCAAAATTTGATCATTGCATTTTTGAACATTCGCAGGCAATGGGTGAATATCCTTACAACTGCGGCGGTGCAGTGCGTATGAGTGATTACAGTAAAATCAGCATCACCAATACATTGTTCAGGAACAACCATGCTGATTTCAATCCTCTCGGATATGTTCCTGTAGGTGGCGCCATAGCAATGAATAATTCAAAACCTTTTATTCAGAATTGCCAATTTCTTAACAATGTTGCTGAAGAAGGGGGTGCAATAAATGTCAGCACCGATAGTAAACCTGTTGTTTCAAATTGTCTCTTTGCCCGCAACCAGGCTTTGGAGGGTGGCGCCGTTTCATTCAGAATGAACGGGGACGGACTGTTTACGAATTGTACATTCGCAGATAATACAGCTGACTACGGGGGCGCCCTGCATTGTACCTTTGGCTCTAATCCGTTTATTGTCAATTCAATCCTCTGGAACAATTCGGCTAACATTGGGAAAGAAGTTTATCTGGGTACTGCCGGTTCGCATCCGGGATTTTATTATTGCGATATTCAGCTTGGTTCAGCTGGATTTGGAGGTTTCGGCGGTGCCCATTTTAACGGTGACTACCTGTTCAATCTTGAACGGGATCCGCAGTTTGCCGGTGAAGGAGAATTTCCTTATGCCCTGGGCAACGGCAGTTCTCCATGCTGGAATGCCGGAACACCGGATACCTCTGCATGGTTTTACGGGCAATACCTGCCTGACGTCTGCCTTTGCGGAAATGTCAGGATCGGAGACGGACGGATCGACATCGGCGCCTATGAATACCTGTTGTCTACCGGTTATGAGAATCCTTTGGTAACTGCTGACGATGGACTGATTATCTATCCGAATCCTTCTTTGGAAGTGATAAGGATGGATTTTGAAATGAAAAATGACGGCAGGATTGTAATCGAGTTATTTGATCTTTCGGGCAGGTTGGTTGCGCTGCCTGTTGAACAAAACTGCAGCAGGGGTTTGCAAAAACTAATTTACAATCCCGGTCAGCTTGCAAAGGGTGTCTATAGTTGCCGCATTAC
>CAZDBX010000220.1:0-5131 GCA_964503805.1 uncultured Lentimicrobium sp.
TATTGGAATGATATTGATGGATTCAGTTTTATGCCGGGAACCAACAAAGCCGCTGACCGTTTCGCAAGAGCCAACTTTTATTTAAATAACCTGCCTGCTGTTGACAATACAAGAGTTGCTATTGCAACAGCCTTCAGCCTTATCAGGCATTTATCAGTACCTTATGGTATTCAGTCAGCCGATGCACTTGACTTAAGTACCACAAGATGGAGGGTAGTTGCAGATCAAACCGATCTGGTGTATTATTACGAAGATGTTTTATTCCCGAATACGATTTGGATTGATCTTAAAAAAATTGACTTCAGCAAGGATTCATCAGTTAGAATTCTAAACACCGCAGAAGGTAATACTTATGCCGGTGAAGTAAACAACTACTTTAAGGAAACTGCTCCATTCAAATTTCAGGGATTATAATGGATCTTGATTTATTTCATCCGAAATCGCATAAAGCGGGGCTTGAATATGGCAAGCCCCGCTTTATGTTAAAAGTACAATAGTTCAGATAGAATAATCTTATGCTCCCATTTTTATGTTAACCAAGATCGCATTTGTTTAGCACGTATAGAAAAATAGCAAAGTGACAAGAATAACCCAGACGCAATCGTTTGCAAAAAATTTCCCATATAATACATCTATATTGGTAAATATGATTACCTTAGCGGCTGTAAGGCCGCAGAAGTCTGTCCTTTTTCTTCAGTAAATCAGGGTATAGAATATCATGACCAAATGCAATAAAACCATGAAAAAGGCTGAACACATTGTTCAGTTTTCTTGTTTATCAGGCATTTCAGGTATTTTATCAAAAAATTAACAAATTTCCCGGCTATGAATTTTGAATTTTCGGAAGAGCAGTTGATGATTCAGCAGGCTGCCCGTGATTATGCCCAGCGCGAACTGATTAAAGACGTGATTGAGCGCGACACCCACGCCATTTATCCCACCGAACATGTGAAAGCCCTGTCGGAACTTGGTTTTATGGGTATGCTGGTCGATCCGGAATACGATGGAGGCGGTATGGATACCGTTTCGTACGTGCTGGCCATGGAAGAAATCTCAAAGGTTGACTCTTCAGTAAGCGTAATCATGTCGGTGAATAACTCCCTGGTTTGTTACGGAATTGAAAAATTCGGCACCGAAGCGCAAAAGGAAAAATTCCTGAAACCGTTGGCACGCGGCGAAAAAATCGGCGCCTTTTTGCTTTCGGAACCCGAAGCCGGATCGGATGCCACCTCACAGCGCACCACCGCCGAAGACAAGGGGGATTATTACCTGCTTAACGGAACCAAAAACTGGATTACCAACGGAAATACTGCCGGCACTTACCTGGTGATTGCCCAAACCCATCCTGAAAAGGGGCACAAGGGAATTAATGTGCTGATCGTTGACCGCCACTCACCGGGCATCAGTGTTGGCCCGCATGAAGACAAAATGGGCATGCGCAGCTCCGACACCCATTCTGTCATGTTCAACGATGTAAAAGTACCCAAAGAAAACCGCATCGGTGAAGATGGTTTTGGGTTTAAGTTCGCCATGAAAACCCTCGAAGGCGGAAGAATCGGCATTGCGGCCCAGGCCCTGGGCATTGCCTCAGGAGCGTTTGAACGGGCGGTCAAATACTCAAAGGAGAGAAAAGCATTCGGAACCGAAATTGCCAACCATCAGTCGGTTGCCTTTAAACTGGCAGATATGGCGGTTAAGATCGAAAATGCCCGCAACCTTTGCCTGAAAGCTGCCTGGCTGAAAGATCAGGGTAAACCTTACGGTTACGCCAGCGCCATGGCCAAATATTATGCCGCCGAAATTGCGATGGAAGTTACCACCGAGGCCGTTCAGATTCACGGTGGATACGGCTATGTGAAAGAGTATCACGTAGAACGCCTGATGCGTGAAGCCAAACTCACCCAGATTTACGAAGGAACCTCCGAAATTCAGCAAATCGTTATCTCACGGCAAGTCCTTAATGAATTTTAGATTTTGGTCCCGATAGCTATCGGGAGCGGATTTCGGATTTATCCTCAAATCAACTAATTAACTAATCAACTAATCAATGAACATCCTAGTTTGTATAAGCAATGTTCCCGACACCACCACCCGCATCAAATACAATGCGGACATGAAAGCGGTGGATTATTCGGGCGTACAGTGGATCATCAATCCCTGGGACGAACTTGCCCTTACCCGTGCCATTGAGCTGAAAGAGGCCAATCCTGCGCTGGTTCAGAAAATAACCGTAATAACAGCCGGCGGCGCCGATGCCGAGCCTACCCTGCGCAAAGCCCTGGCCTGCGGTGCCGACGACGCCATCAGGGTGGATGCTTCGGGTGGCGATTCACTCTTTACTGCTACGCAACTGGCACATGCCGTAAAAGGGGAACCTTTTGATGTAATTCTCTGCGGCATTGAGTCGAGCGACTACAACGGATCGGCCGTGGGCGGAATGCTTGCCGAATTGCTGGATTACAATTCCGTTTCAGCAGTCAGTTCGCTCAACCTCGAAGGAAACAGCGTTCAAGTAACCCGTGAAATTGACGGCGGCAAACAAAGTATTGAAACCTCAGCACCGGTAGTTCTGATTGTACAGAAAGGAATTGCCATCAACCCTAGAATTCCTTCGATGCGCGGAATTATGACCGCCCGTACCAAACCCCTGAAATTGGTAGCTGCAGCTGCCACAGAGCCGGGAAGTAAGGTCGTCGGCTATCAGGCTCCTCCGCAGAAATCGGCCTGCAAGATGATTGACCCGGAAAATATTGATGAACTTGTTCACCTGCTGCACACCGAAGCAAGGGTTATTTAACCAACTTTAAATCAATACGATATGTCAGTACTCGTTTATATAGAAAACCGGAACGGCAAGTTCAAAAAGAGCACTTACGAACTAGTTTCATACGGCAAACGTTTGGCCAACGGACTGGGTGGCAGTCTTACCCTTCTTTCCATAGGCAAAGTGGCTGAAGATGAATTGAAAAACCTCGGAGCCTATGGTGCCGGAAAAATACTTTCGGCAGAAACCGATGCTCCGCTTGATGACAGGGCTTATGCATCGCTGATTGCCTCTGCTGCCCATAACAGCGGGGCAACACTGGTTGTAATGGCCCACAATGTAACCGGAAAAGCCCTCGCGCCCCGCGTTGCCGTGCGGCTGAATGCCGGACTGGTGAGCGCTGTTAACGGCATGCCGGTTTCATTTCAGCCGTTTGTGGTAAGCAAAAAAGCCTTTTCGGGAAAGTCGCTGATGCAGGCTGAGATTACTTCCGATATTAAAGTCATCACCCTTTCGCAGAATACCGCCGGGATTGAAACTTTTGCCGGAGAAGCGGTGATCGAAAAAATAGATACTTCCTCCATGACCAGCGGTACAAAGGTGGTGTCAACCGAGGTGCAAACCGGAAAAATATTACTGAGCGAAGCCGATGTGGTGGTATCCGGAGGCCGTGGAATGCGCAGCGCCGACAACTGGAAACCCCTGGAAGAACTTGCAGGGGTGCTGGGTGCGGCTACCGCCTGTTCCAGGCCGGTTTCCGACGAGGGGTGGCGTCCGCATCACGAGCATGTGGGACAAACCGGTAAAGTGGTTGCCCCCAATCTTTATTTTGCGCTCGGAATATCAGGAGCCATTCAGCACCTGGCCGGCATCAGTTCATCGAAGGTAATTGTTGCCGTAAACAAAGACCCCGAAGCGCCCATTTTTTCCGCTGCCGATTATGGCATCGTTGGCGACCTGCAAACGGTGCTTCCCAAAATGACAGAAGCGTTCAGGAAATTTAAATCCGGAAATTGATACAACTGCCGCCGGCTCAGCCGGAGCTGTTGAATCCGGTTTTATTTCAGGCATAAGATCAGGGCTCAGTGGTACAGGAAACCAGTTACATTCCTGTCTCTATGAGCCTTAGCTTTTCTCGGATCTGCCGATTTCCGGATGCATTCAATGGTTTTGCCCGACAAGTAATGCCCGGATCAGGGAACAACCCATTCGATTTCTGCCTACTTTTGCTCAGAAACCGATTCCATGAAACGAATAGCCATTTTTGCATCAGGCAGCGGCAGCAATGCCGAAAACATAGCCGGTTACTTTGAAAACAGTTCCAAAGCCAGGGTAGAAGCTTTTTACACAAACAATCCCAAAGCAATTGTGATTCAACGTGCTAAAAGGCTGAATATTCCGCTGGTCTTGTTCGACCGGGAAATGTTTTATGCGGGGGATGCGGTGTTGCGGGACCTACGTACCCGAAAAACCGATCTTATCGTATTGGCCGGCTTCCTGTGGCTGGTTCCGGGCAATCTTACCCGCGCCTTTTCAGGTAAAATTGTAAACATTCACCCGGCCCTGCTGCCGAAATTCGGGGGTAAGGGGATGTATGGAATGGCCGTACATGAAGCGGTTATTGAAGCAGGAGAAAAAGAATCGGGAATCACCATTCACCTGATAGACGAAGTTTACGACCGCGGCAAAATCCTGTTGCAGGTCAAATGCCCGGTGATGCCCGGCGATACACCGGAAACCCTTGCCGAAATGGTGCATCAGCTTGAATACGAGCACTACCCGAAAGCGATTGAGCAGTTGCTTGGGTAGGAGGGGCGAGGGACGTTGAAGGAGGGGCGAGGGACGCTTGAAGAGGGGACGAGAGACGGTTGAAGGAGGGGCGAGGGACGAGTTGTAAATAGTATGGTAAGACATACATGAATGTGACAAGGGGACAAGATGACAGGAGAAGGGCTGAATGGGTGAAAGGAAGAGTGAGAGAAGATGAAAGTGAGAGGAAGATGTAAAAACAATTTTGCGTCCTGGCGTCGTTGCGCGGGTCTTTTACGACAGACCTGAAGGGGACAAGGGGACGGGGAGGCAAAGCGAAGATTTTGCGGATTACCTTCAGTAAACTCACTTCGGTCGGTTGCGGATTTTAAATTTCGGATTTATAAATCCTTCCCTGGAAAGGACAATGCGGTTTGAAAGAATTACTGATTTTTATAATTCCTCAACCTTAACCTCAGCCTTGGTTGCTGAGCGACGGTGGTCGAGCGAAGCCGAGACCAGCCGAAGCACAACCTCAACATTTCAGCAATGGATAAGTAACGAGAGGTTTTGATTGTAACGGTAGAAAGTCCATGGTAACCAACTCGCAATTACTTC
>CAZDBX010000221.1:0-5078 GCA_964503805.1 uncultured Lentimicrobium sp.
CATGCTAACAATACAAGTGAACTCTTACATCTTACTTCTTACTTCCCGCTATTTCATAATGATAAGCCAACCGGCTTTAGAGCCCCAGCGACATGGCCAGCAGTTCGGCAATGTCGTAGTTCTTTACCTCTTCCTGCTTGTCTTTGAACTTAATGCCGTCAGAAAGCATGGTCATGCAGAAGGGGCAGGCGGTGGCCACTATCCGGGCGCCGGTGGCCAGGGCTTCTTCGGTGCGTTCGGTGTTCACCTCCTTGTTTCCGGGCTCTGCTTCCTTGAACATCTGGGCGCCGCCGGCACCGCAGCACAGCGCTTTGCTCCGGTTCCGGGGCATCTCGGCGGTGCGCGCCCTCAGGGCGGCAATCACGGCCCTGGGCGATTCATACTCGCCATTGCCCCTGCCCAGGTAACAGGGATCATGAAATACAATGGTCTTGTCGCTGAAGACCGCCGGGTCCGCCTTGATCCTCCCTTCTTCAACCAGCATCTTTAGAAACTGCGAATGATGGGTGACCTCGTAATGTCCGCCCAGATCGGGATATTCATTTTTGAAAATATTGAAACAATGCGGACAGCAGGTGATGATCTTTTTGACATTATAGGCCTTCAGGGTTTCAATCACCGTCAGGGCCTGCATCTGAAAGGTCATCTCGTCACCGGCCCTTCGGGCGGGATCGCCGGTGCAGGTCTCCTCCGTGCCCAGTACGGCATAACTGACTCCGGTATGATGCAGAAGCCGCACAAAAGCACGGGTTACTTTCTGATAGCGCTCATCAAAAGCGCCTGCACAGCCAACCCAGAAAAGGTATTCGGGGGTTTCGCCCAGCGCAGCGAGATCGGACATTAACGGGACTTTGATTGTGTTCATGTGTTTAAGTGTTCAGGTGTTCAGGTGTTCGGGTGTTCGGGTGTTCGGGTGTTTAAGGTTTCAAGGGTTCGGGATTGCGGAACTATTCAGCCGGAATAATGTCTGAAGTTTTTCTTCCGGTTGAAAGGTAACGGATCAATCCAAGAGTCCTGCTTCGTGTATCTGTTGCTTTACTTCTGATTTCCTCTATTGCTTCGACCGGCAGATAATCCACATCTTCAAGGTTGTAGCACATGATTTGAATTTCACCGGCAGAGCTTTGCGCGATATCAAGAAATCTGATAAACTCCTTTTTGTAATAACGGCAGAAACCCTCCGCGATATTGTTCTGTGAAGACAATGCAGCCCTTTTCGCCTGCGATCTCATATCCCATTCATGGGAAAGTTCGCACTGGCGACTATGGATAAATACCAGTTTCACCAATTCCCTGGCCGATTGCCAGCAGGAAAGATCTTCAAAGCGTTCAATTTTTCCTGACATTTTATAAATTGTTAGTTTCCAATTATAGAAAATGATATTTACCTATTCGTGGATCATTGATTTAAGAATAATTCTTTTTAAGTCCGGGCTTTTCAGCATTTTAACCTGCAGGTAAGTTTGGCTTCCTGAAGATTGACGACCTTGCTTTTTGAATTTCACATTCAGATTATATTGCATCACCCAGCACATGAACATTTGCGTACCAGAACACCTGCGCACTTTTACAAGTCTTCCGCCCACTTCATCCTGTCCTCGGCGGGGTATTGCCAGGGGGCGCCGTTGTTCTGGATGTTCTGCAGCATAGAAGCGATAGACGGGGGCATGGTGGCTTCCTCCATCACCAGGTAGCGCCGCATATCAACGATCAGCGTGGGGTGGTTGATGTTGATGGGACATTCCTGCGCACAGGCATTACAGGTGGTGCAGGCCCACAATTCCTCGGCGGAGATAAAGTCGCGCACCAGGGATTTTCCATCGTCAAAACTCAGGTCTTTGAGCAGGCCAGGGCCTTTCTCCTTCATTCTTGCACGCAGGTCAACGAATATTTTACGGGGCGAAAGCTTCTTACCGGTAATGTTGGCCGGACATACGGAAGTACAGCGGCCGCATTCGGTACAGGCCAGGGAATCCAGGTAGTTTTTCCAGGTAACATCTTCTACATCCTTCACACCGAAACGGGCCGGAGCGGCCTGTCCTTCAGGCGCCGGGGCAAAAGCCGTTTCAGGATTCATCATCATTCTGACTTCATTGGTCACACTTTCCATATTGGGCAGTTGTCCCAGCGGCTCCAGCCTGCTCAGCAGCACATTGGGCACAGAGGTGAATACATGAAAATGCTTGGAGTAAGGCAGGATATTGGCAAACGCGAATATCAGCAGGATATGCAGCCACCAACTGACCTCATGAAGTACAAAAAGGTCTCTTCCCTCTCCAAACAAAGCAGGAGACAGGGCCGCGCTCAGGGGATATACGCCTTCGTAACCGCCCGGATGCATCTGAACATACGTTAGGTTGATCCCCGCCAGAGAAACCATCAGCATAAAAATTATGCCCAGGGCTGCCAGGGCATCGAGTTTCGACTTTTTCTGCATTTCGATGCCCGAGAACCGGCGGACGGAAATGAACAGCCGGCGACCCAGGAAAAGCAGCATCGACAGCATAATCACATACGCCATGATATCGCCCGAAGCCATCACCACATCGTAAAACCAACCGGTTAAGGCCATGCTCCTTTCAAGTCCTGAGATTCCGTCAATCACCATTTCGATGCTACCCAGGGTGATGACCATAAAACCCCAGAAAACCAGGGCATGTACCAGTCCGATCACGGGAAACCTGAAGATCTTGGTCTGACCGATGGCGACTTTCAGCACCAGGCTGATGCGCTGTCCCCAGCTGCTGATGCTGAATGGCTTTGTAAGTGTGAAGAACTTATAGATCCTTCGGATGGTAAAGGCAAAGACGCCGAGTGTAATCAGCAATGCCACCGTAAAAATGATCTGTTTTGTCATAAGTAGGGTTTATCCGGTGAAAAGCAGTTGCAAGATAGGAAATACTTCTGCAGTAAGCGAAAATCCCGCTTGATTTTTATTGTATGCAGATATGTACATATCAGTAAATCATATTCCGGCAGCTGTTTAATTTATTTATGAATGCCTTATGCTCATGGCAATCAAAATATTTCACAAAGAAGCCACAAAGGAGGTTGTTTTTCTCTGTGTTACTCTGTGATACCTCAGTGTTCTCTGTGTAACTGTTTATTACACATATATTCAACCAGTTACGGGGAGCGATGTAAATTCTTTACCCGTAACGGCTTATTATATTTATACAATTATCCGGTCAGATTGTGGAGCTACCGTGGCAAAAAAACAGCGCTTCAGTAAACGATCAACCCGGAAAATCTGCATGACTTTCAAAAAAAAGCAGAATAATTTTGCATTTCTGAAAAATGCGTTACTTTTGACCGCAGCAAGCTGATTATTATGCGTCAGAAACCTCTCTTCCGGCTTACTTCCAAGACCATCTTCCGCAACATCAAGAACCGGGACGAATATCAGTTTTAATTGCTTTTATCCTGTCATTTTATTGACGCAATTCATTTATTTATTACTTTAATTGATTAATTATCATGGAATTACCATTTGCAGAATCATATAAAATCAAGATGGTGGAGCACCTCCGCCGCAGCACCCGCGAGGAACGCGAACAATGGATCAGGGAAGCCAATTATAACCTTTTCAAGCTGAAAAGCGAGCAGGTATTTATCGACCTGCTTACCGACTCGGGCACCGGAGCCATGAGCGACCGGCAGTGGAGCGAAATGATGCTGGGTGACGAAAGCTATGCCGGCGCCTCTTCGTATTTTAAAATGAAAGACACCATCAGGGAAATCCTGGGTTTCGAATATTTCCTGCCTACTCATCAGGGCCGGGCTGCCGAGAATGTTCTTTTCTCCGCGCTGGTCAAAGCCGGTGATATCATTCCCGGCAACTCCCACTTCGACACCACCAAGGGGCATATTGAATTCCGCAAGGCCAAAGCGGTAGACTGCACCATAGCCGAAGCCTTCGACACCACCGTAAACCATCCCTTCAAGGGCAATCTTGACCTGAACAAACTGGAAGACGTGCTGAAAAGCCATCCGAAAGAAAAAGTTCCGTTTATCGTGGTTACCGTTACCTGCAACTCTTCGGGCGGGCAGCCGGTTTCAATGGAAAACCTGCGCGGCGTCAGACAACTGGCCGACAAATACGGAATTATGGTGGTCTTCGACTCGGCCCGTTTCGCCGAAAACGCTTACTTCATCAAGACCCGCGAGGCAGGCTATGCCGGCAAAACCATACGCGAAATTGTACTGGAGATGTTCAGCTACGCCGACGCCATGACCATGAGCAGTAAGAAAGACGCCATTGTGAATATGGGCGGATTTATCGGCATGCGCAGCAAGGAACTTTTCGAAAAGGCTTCCGTTTTCAACATTATGTTCGAAGGCTACATCACCTACGGCGGGATGTCGGGCCGCGATATGAACGCCCTGGCCCAGGGACTGCGCGAAGGCACCTGCTTCGATTACCTTGAAACCCGCATCAGCCAGGTGGCATACCTTGGTCAGCGGCTGGTTGACTTCGGCGTGCCTGTGCAGCAGCCCTTCGGCGGACATGCCATCTTTGTGGATGCCAAGCGGTTTCTGCCCCAGTTGCCCAGGGAACAGTTCCAGGCACAGACACTGGCCGTGGAGCTTTACCTTGAAGGCGGCGTGCGCGGTGTGGAAATCGGCGCCCTGCTGGCCGACCGCGACCCGGAGACCCGCGAAAACCGCTATCCCGCGCTGGAACTGCTGCGCCTTACCATCCCGCGAAGGGTTTACACCAACAACCATATGGATTATGTGGCCACCGCCCTCGCCAATGTGTATGAACGTCGCAACAGTATCATCAAAGGGCTGAAAATCACCGGTGAAGCTCCCATTATGCGGCACTTTACCGTTGATCTGGCCAAAGTATAATCTGACTTTGTTTCCCGTACAGTGCAACCATTTACCAGGTTGATGAATGCTGGTCCGGACAACAAAAAATAAATCAGGATACGGAATATTTAATTTTTTCGTACATTTGCCATCCCAAATCGGGAACAATTGCAGCGTTTAACCTGCAAGGGCCTATAGCTCAGTCGGTTAGAGCACCTGACTCATAATCAGGTGGTCCCTGGTTCAAGTCCAGGTGGGCCCAC
>CAZDBX010000222.1:0-5066 GCA_964503805.1 uncultured Lentimicrobium sp.
CACCAGTTTCCAGAGTGCTTTGTTGGTCTTCTGCAGTTCCTGAAGCCGGGGAATCAGGGTAATTTTCGACTGGTTCACGAATGTTCGGCACTTTACGCCCGAAATAAAGAAGTCAACACTCCTGGCTGAGCTCAGGCCGCTGCTGATGCTGATCCCGAACTCATCAAGACTTGCCTTGCCGTTCAGGCTGAGACTGCGCTGAACGGTACCATATACAAGATTAGCCGGTTGAAGTTGTGTATCCCAGGCAGGGGGAGGATCATTGAACAGCTGGTCGATGCGTCCGGTGGAAAAATATCCCCTGCGCCGCTTTTCAAGGATTGCGCCGGGTATAATCCCCGGGTCAGAGGCAAACAACAGGGTAATGCCGTATCGTTGCAGAAACTGAGGGAAAGGAAGATTGGCCATTGTTTTGGGGTTTAAAGGTTAACGATCATCCAAAAATAATCAATAACAGATAAAAAGTCAATCCTACCAGAAAAAAGGCATTTAACTCCGTGGTTAAAGGCTATAAGAAAGCCTGCCGGATCACTATAGCCGCTCAGTCGGCAGGTAAAAAGACTGGCTTAAGTTATGCAGCCTACTGCCAAAACGAAAACCGGAAGTTTATGCCCCGATGCTAACCCCTGAAAAAAGCCCCGTACCGGCCTCCCCTAACAACAGAGGAGCATTTTGTAAGAATGTATCCTTATTATTTCCAGTTTGTCTTGTCCCCGGCCTTCACAACCCGCTTTCAAGTACCTTACGAAGGCGGTTTGTGTTTTCTGCTTTCTCTGCACAAAGGAACACATTATTTCACCTCTAATAAACAACTTAATCGTAACTAATACCCTGTTTAAGGCAATGAAACAGGACAATGGAATGAAATTTCAAAACTGGTTCTGCTGGACTTTGTCCATATCATGTCCATTGTCATTATTTGTCATACTTATAACCCTGCGCTATTTTTGCGCTTAGTTTATATAACATAAAAACCAAAAACCTTATTATGAAAATCAAAAACTACCTTCTCGTTGTGATTACCCTGACCATTGTTAATGGTATAAATGCGCAAACACATTATGCAGATTGGATTAAAACAATCGAATCATCCATTCATGGCAATACCTACATCAACAATGTTTTACACGATGGCAATGACCTGATCGTGAACGGTTCTTACCTGAGTGGAGAGGCAAACTTTTCAGGAGAAATACTTCCGGGTGGGATAGGCAGCAACAGTGTGATCGCTAAACTTACCACAGAAGGGTCTCTCTTATGGACAACCACCATGACCAGTGACAACTATGGCGGATTTTTTGACATGGCCCTTGATAAGGACAAAAACATTGTGCTTTCCGGATGGAATACCAGCCTGGATACATTAAAAGTAAATGGCGAACCGGTTATCATCAACAATGGACAATGGCTCACTTTTGGAATAGTTATGAAAATTTCCGGTGAAGATGGCAGCCTGATATGGTTTCGCTATATGACCTCTACGGAATATACCTATCTTAATCCAACAAAAATTTCCATTGATGAAAATGAGGAAATCTTTGTTACCGGCTACTATAACTGCCCGTTTCAAATTGACCAGATCAGCTTTCCTTATAATCATGAATGGGGAGATAATATGTTTTTTCTGAAGCTTGACCAGGAAGGAAACGCCATCTGGGGTAGTTATCTTACGGCTGCCGATAACGGAGCATGGGGCAGTATACGGTCAATCGAATCAAATGAAGAAGCGTTGTACTGCTCCTTTGAATATTATTCTGCTTATTTAGTCAATGGTGAGCCTTTACCGCATACCGGCGAAAATTATTGGTTAACCATTTTGAAGGTTTCAAAAGTAAACGGCGCAATCATTTCAGTTAATCCCTTTGGCGGCCCGGGGGCACAGTCAATCAGGGATATTGCACTGGATGACTCAGGGAATGTTATTGCAGTAGGGTACTTTCAGGCTGACACACCCTTGACTATTGGCAAAACTACCCTTCAAGGGATAGGCGGAGATGATGGCTTTATTTTTAAGTGCGACGGCAACCTCAGCTTTTTATGGGCCAAATCATTGGGTGGAGAATACACCGACCAGGCTTTTAATGTGACTACCGATGCAAATAACCGCATTTATATTGGTGGTGGTTTTGATTGCTTTACCGACTTCCTGTTTGATGGGATTTCAGTTTTGCCTTCGCGCATACCAAACAGCCTGAGTAATTTCCTTGTAGTGACAGATAACAACGGTCAATTCCTCAATTCAGCAGGGCTGTATGGCGAAGGCATTGAAACTATCATTTCATTTGCTTCGGCAACTGTTCCGGGTGTCAGAGAAAATGTAGCAATTTATTGCGTGGGAAATTTTTACGATTATGTTGAATTTACCGAGGGTGAGATGCTTTTCGGTGAACATAACACCGGTTACATTTATAAGTGGAACCTGGATGTGGTATCAGGCATCGATAATATTGATACACAGAATACTACATTCAGCGTATATCCTAATCCCTTTTCAGACTTTATAAATGTAAATCTTGCCGGGAAATCAGCTAAAATAGAAGTATTTAATGCATTTGGGTCAGTTGTGGCCTCAGGTGAAATCAAGGATTCAGGATCCATTTCACTCAGTCAGGTTGAATCCGGCACCTATTTCATTCGTCTTACCAAAGAGAATTCTGTTCAAACCATAAAAATGATTAAGCAATGATCATTATCTTTATGGTTTCAAAGCACAGGAGATTGTGTTGCTTTTAAGTAAAATCTGACAAACATCAGGTGAGGAATAAGTGGTTGCATACCAGAGTTAACAGCAGTAGGATGAATATCCTGCTGCTGTTGCTTTGCGGCCTGCAGTTATTTGTTTTTGCCGGAAACGACAGTAGCATCAGTATAAAAAACAAGATAGAAGCCCTGCTGCTGGCCGATGACATTATTTCAGCGAACCGGTTATTGAACAGAAACTCTTCATTAGAGCCAGAATATATTATTGAACTGCTGAATGCCAATCTCAACAAGGCAAAAGCTGGAAACAAATATGAAGCTCTGGCTTACACCTATTTGTCTATTGGGAATTTCTGGCTGATGCGCGGTAACAATGTTAAGGCATACGAGAACTTCTACCAGGCAGAAAAAATCAGCAGCCAGCAGAAATACGACTGGATTACCGCCCTTGCATTGATGAACCGCTCGCATCTGGAGCCCGATCGGGAAGCCAGGATAGTCCTCCTGAGGGAGGCCATCGGCATGTTTCAAAAGTTGGATGACCGGGTAAATCTGGCAAAAGCCCACCTGAATCTGGGACAGGCTTTCACCAATTATAATATTACTGATTCCGTGAGAAATGCAACCAACTCCACCCTGATTGCCATAGAAAACAGCAATAACAACATGGCAGTTTACCGGGATTCTGCCTTCAGGCACTACCGTATAGCAGGATTGCTGAATGACAGCCTGAGCCATCCGGAAATTGCAGCTTCGGTGAATGTGCACCTTGCCGAATGGTATCAATTTGAAGGCAAATATACCCTGGCTGAGGACTGTTTAAATGCTGCGTTTGATTTTTTTAGACAGGCTAACCTGTCAAAAGGACAAATTTATTGTTTGATGCAATTGGCTGATATTGCCATGTTGAACGGGGATTACAGCACTGCCGGAGAAAAACTCGGTTCTGCAGCAGACTGGGCTGAGCGTATGGGTTTTAGCGACTACCTTGCGAAAGTTTACAATTCATTAAGCGCTTTGTACGAAAAAACCGGGGATAATATGAAAGCCCTGGCCTATAACCGTCAATATACCAAAATCCTGGGGCAATTGAATAAAAGCATTAGTCAGGACCGCATTCATGCACTTAACCTTGAGTATGCATTAGAAGAACAAAATAACCTGATTGCCAGCCTCAACCAGAAAAAGCAGACCAACCGCCTGCTTCTCATTCTGATCTCCTCGGCGGCCATTCTGGCATTGATCACCTCCTACTTGTTTGTACAAAATAAACGTCGGAAAATACAACTCATCAATCTTCAGGTCACTGAAACCAAACGATTGAATGAACTTCAGAAAGAGCTGCTTGAAGCAGATATTGAGCGGCAACAGCTTGAAAAAGAATTACTTGAAGAAAAGGTAAAAGTAAAAACCGAACGCATTATTATGATTGCCAATCAAATGAACAAACTCGATACTTTTCTTCAATCTATTGGCCAGGAAGTTAAATTACTTACCGACAACAATAAACACAATGATCTTTCAAAAACAATAGCAGACCTGAAATTATCCTTGTCACGCAGCATGCATGAACAGACCAATCTTCATGAGCTACAAATGCTTTCAACCGAAACCAATCAGGATTTCTTTTTTCATATAACTCAAAATTACAGTGGAATTACTCGGGATGACGTCAAATTACTTTCATTTCTTGTTATGAATATGTCCTCTAAGGAAATATCCCGGCACTTCAACATATCCCAGGAAAGCATCAATAAAAAGCGTTATCGGTTAAGGCAGAAACTGAATATCGCGGCTGGCAAATCATTTGCTGAATTTTACAAGGAAGCCCTTGAAAAGCTATAATGAACCCGGCAGTTTGGAAGAAAACCTACCGGGTTGCTTTCGCTGGAAAACTCCAAAAAGCACAAAGAGGCTGTCTTAAAAGGGCAGTCTCATGTCTATAGAAAGCGCAAATCGTCTTTGGATCTCCCGACTCCGGAGGAGTCGTATGTCTATAGAAAGCACAGATATTCTTTTGATCTTTCGACTCCAGCGGAGTCGCATGTTTAAAAACCTGTTTTAGTAGGCAGGTTACAATCGCTTCGGCGCCCATTGCATCTGGAATTTGGTTCCCTGAAAGACATTCGACTCCTCCGGAGTCGTAATTTAATGGTGGCATCTTCCTTGCTATACACATTTGACTCCTCCGGAGTCATCTAATTGCCGTTTTGTTGGAGCGCCGCTTTTTACAATAACCGAATGTTCAATGAGTCAATGCGGGAATCATTTTTTTATGCGTAAAGAACTTCAACCATCTGCCGACTCCGGAGGAGTCGCACATTACGGAGGTTGAACAAAAAACTGGTTGAAGTCCGGTGTGAGAA
>CAZDBX010000223.1:0-2742 GCA_964503805.1 uncultured Lentimicrobium sp.
TGATGCAGGAGCACTTCAATGAGAATTATGTGGAATCCGATAAGTTTCCCAATGCAACCTTTACCGGAAAAGTGTCAAATATCAAAGACGTCCCGTTCGACAAAAACGGAGTTTATCCGGTGAACGTTGAAGGCGACCTCACCATCAAGGGGATTACCAAAAAGATTTCTGAAAAAGGGACTTTGGAGATCAGGGACGGGAAAGTCATCGGAAAGTCCACCTTCAATGTGCTGCTGGCCGATTACGGCATCAAGGTTCCGGCGGCTGTTGCCAACAACATTGCCAAAAGTATACAGATTGACGTGGATGTGACGCTTGAAAAACTTGCGAAATAATCATACCGGCATACAGGGTCCCGCGTGACTTTTTCCGGAAAAATAAAAAAACCAAAGCCTGCCGGCAATAATGATGCTGACAGGCTTTTTTTTGTTTAATCCCGCTGATGGCGGTAAAAAGGATAAAAATTACTTTTTACCTTCACTTTTGCAGGTTGAACAGCCGAAGATGGCATACAATCCGCAAAAGTTCATCAGGCTTGTAAGCACCATTACCAAAGCGAAAATGCCAAGCACTATGGCAAGCGTGCCGCTGATAATATTCAGAAAGTAAAGCACGGCGACCACCAGGGCCAGTACCAACCTGATCAGCTTATCGGTATTTCCAATATTCTTTTTCATTTGTTTAATGTTTAAGTCACCAGCATAAACAAATCAAAATCATTAAAGTTTCATAAATCCTAACCATTCAGGATGCGGCCAAGCCTCCGGCTGATGTCATTCCGGGCTTTTTTCAGATAGATATCCCTTGACAGATGATCGGCCCAGGCCTCACTCATGGTATCCAGCTCTTTCATTTCTTTCTGATTAACCTGTATAAGGGCGGAGAGTTTCCTGTGCATCAAAGAAAGGACCGCCCGGGGCACGGTTTCATCCAGGCTATCCGCTTCAGCCGGTACATAAATTTTGATCTCTTCCCAGCCCGGGCTCAGTTCATACTTCTGGCTCAGCAGGTCTATTGCAAGTTTAACAATATCCGGATCGGCATGCATGGTAAAAAAACGTTCATCCGGCAGGGAATCTGTATCTACACCCATCGCGAAAGCGTCAAATACAGCCTGGTATAACACCGAATCAAAGGTGATCTGGCTGGCCCGGATATCATTGCAGATAAAGGCGGCAACCGATGTCTTTAAATATTCATTTACTTCAGGATCATCGGATTGCAACCTGACCTTAATTTCTTTTGACCCGTATAAAAGCAGCATCCTGATCACATCCAGCTCCTGGGCGCTGCAATCACTGATATCGGGTGCCAGCTCCTGAGGGGGCGCAATAATTACCGGCTCCGGAATCTGCTCCTGCGATTCACTTTCATAACCTTTCAGCTTCTTTTTCCTGAGCAACTTATTCAGCTCATTCATCAGCGTTTGCTCGGCAATCTGCATGATTTCTGCGCATTCCCTGATGAACAGCGGCCGGATGATCGGATCCGGAATCAGGCTGATGGTCTGAATGATTTCATGGATCAGCCCGGCTTTTTTAACCGGATCGTTTTGCGTTTCATCCAGCAACAGTCTGGTTTTGAACGCGATGAAATCATCCGAATTGGTGGAAATAAACGCTTCCAGATCGGAAGAACTGTGCTTGCGCGCATAAGAATCCGGATCTTCGCCATCCGGGAAGAGCACCACCTTCACATTCATCCCCTGTTCCAGGATCATGTCAATCCCCCTGAAGGAGGCTTTAATCCCGGCAGGATCCCCATCATAAAGGATGGTAATGTTTCGCGTAAACTTACTGATCAGGCGTATCTGATCGGTTGTCAGCGAGGTGCCCGAGGAGGCCACCACATTTTCGATCCCCGACTGATGCAGCGAAATCACGTCAGTGTATCCCTCAACCAGGAGGCAATTGTCGCGGGCCACGATGGAATTGCGGGCCAGCCAGATGCCATAAAGGCTTTTCGACTTGTTGTAGACCTCCGACTCCGGTGAATTTACATACTTGGGTTTGGTTTTGTCGGAAGTCAGGATGCGCCCGCCAAAGCCGATCACCTTCCCGGTGAGGTTGTGGATGGGAAACATCACCCTTTCGCGGAAGCGGTCGTAGTGCTTCCCGTCCTTGCTGATGGTCAGGCCTGAATCGACGAGGTATTTTTCGGAATACCCGTTCTGAAGGGCGGTTTTTGTAAATGTATCCCAGGCGGTAGGCGAGAACCCAAGCTGGAACTTCCGGATAATATCTTCGCGGAATCCCCTTTCCAGGAAATAGCTGAGTCCGATGGCCTTGCCTTCTTCCGATTCGAACAGGGTATTTACATAAAACTTTCTGGCAAAGTCGTTCAGGCTGAACAGGCTGTCTCGGTCGGTATCCTGCTGTTTTTCTTCCGGTGTCGGCTCCTGCTCTTCGACCTCAATGCCATATTTGCTGGCAAGGTAACGTAACGCTTCGGGATAAGAATACTTCTCGTGTTCCATCACGAAGTTCACCGCATTGCCGGCCTTACCGCAGCCAAAACATTTGAAAATTCCTTTGGCTGGAGAAACCGTGAATGAAGGGGTTTTCTCGTTATGGAACGGACAAAGTCCCAGCAGGTTAACCCCGCGCCGTTTCAGTTGCACAAAGTCACCCACCACCTCTTCGATGCGGGCGGCATCCAGTATGCTTTGTATGGTATCCCTGGGAATCAATGAATTGAATTAAAGAATGAGAAACATCAAATGTACAAAAACAGGGAATACAC
>CAZDBX010000223.1:2842-5051 GCA_964503805.1 uncultured Lentimicrobium sp.
AGGGGTTGAACCTAACGACGCAACGAGCACTGAAAGTGCTCAACACCCTTAACCGGAGGCAAAGCGCAGCAAGCCTCCGGGCTACCAACCCTCACAACCCACCAGCCCCGAAGGGGTTGAACCTGCCCCACAAAATTACCTGATGTGCCCAGGCGGCTCCATCCGGGCTATCGCTTTAGCTAAAAAATGATCAGCTACGAAAATCAATCATTATAGTGCCCCCTGCCCGTTTTATCATTAACTTAGCGCTATTGATTTGTACTATCATCCTTACATAAACGTTCAGCATCATGTCAACCAATGAAATCACCCTGCTTCGCGATCTGATCACCCGTCTCGATCAGAAACCTTTTGACCTTCAATCGTGGAAAACCAATGCCATGATGATACTGGGGAGGATCTTCGGGGAAAATTCCCAAAAAGTGGAGATGATACGTTCAATACAACCCGATTTCAGCTCCTGGTCGCTTCGCGACGCCACCGGAAAAATCTCACAGATGGATGCATGCCGTAAAATGGGACGCGAGGTGCTGGAAGCCGTCATTGCAGAACTTGAAGCCTTTGGCCCGCCGGTAAAACGCGACCCTTCCGGCAGTCACAACCTGATGGGACTGGAAGATTTCATTACCGGGAAGCAGGCACGGGAGATTGCACAAATTATAACTTCTGATCAGCCGGATGACGACAAAGTGAATAAAATCAGCGAGTTAATAAAAGATCTGGATCAGGTAGACCTGCTGGCTGCCATCGCCCGCATGCTGATTTATAAATCCTGACACTTAAGTCCGCCTCTCGGTTCAAATATAAAAATCCCTCCGACATCCGTCAGCGAACCATCATACAATTCCTGAACGTAGTACCCGGCCGATTGGATAAATGATCTGATCTCCTCCCCCTGCGGATGGAATTTCAGACTTCCGGTAATAAAGACTTCTTCATCCATCAATCCGCAGCAACCCGGGAAGAATCCGTGTTTTTGTCCAAGCAGCCTGACCGGAGCAGGATCAACATAAAACACTGTTTTTCCTTCCTGCAGCAAAACTTTTTCTATACCCCGGTCGGAGGTTATAAAGCGGTTGCCATCTAAAGCAAGAAAATTACACCGCGTATATCCCTGGTTTACATGCAGTTGTTTGCGATCTTTAAAGGTTTCCGCAATTACCGGATCCGTGATTTTCAGGTTGTGGATAATATATTCCGGTGTGATTACCGCATTGTAGCGGGCCGATGCGGGATAGGTTTTCCCCGGATCTGCGCTGCCCCGGATTACCGGTATGCCATGCTGTGACAGTGCATTTTTAATTTCTTCCGGTATGTCCGGGGCTATTACAACGGCTTCCTGTCCGGCGCAAAGAAAAATATCCGGATGCCCGCTGATGGACTTATAGACCAAATTCTCCGTGCGAAACAATACCAGCCTGCCACGGTTCCTGAGCGCATTTTTAACCGGCAGGGGCGTCCTTTTATCCGCAATAATCAGCGGTTTTTCATGAACGTCAGATTCCATTTCATAAAATTCCACCCTGCTGAAATGTGTTTCAAGCATTTTACGGTTTGAAGAGGAAAACCCGGTAGCATAGCGTATTTCACCGGCCGGCACGGGAATTCTGATACTGCCGCCGGCAGGGTGCTGCCCGATCAGGGGCTGAAGTTTCCGTTTCCAGATCAAGGTTTCGGCCAGTTCCCGGAAATTGGGGTGAAAAGGGCCGGCCAGCAAGTCGTTTCCCTCAAGCAGATCCTCCGAAGGGTGCAATCCCACACGGATTACCTCCACACCGGCTTCGCGGAAGATCTCCAGTAAACGGGCGGTAAGTTCTACTGCTTCATCCAGGGTTTGTGACTGGTAGTCACCATTCCGCCATCGCTTTTCCAGCGCTGTCCCCCTGATGACCAGGGTTGGATAAATGCGTGTACAGGCGGCTCCAAGCTCAACAATACGCCGGGCGGTCTCCATGGCTTTTTCAGGTGTATCGCCGGGAAGGCCGGTCATCATCTGGAGACCCAGCTTAAACCCCGCTTTGCAAATCAACGCCGATGCTATTTCCACATCCCGGACCGTATGCCCGCGCCCCGAAAGTTTCAGTACCTCATCGTCGAGCGACTGCGCCCCGAGCTCAATGGTGGTGACTCCGTATGACTTCAGCAGCCTGAGCACATCTGCGTCAATATAGTCGGGCCGGGTACTGAGGCGGATACCGTGGATGCGGTT
>CAZDBX010000224.1:0-5045 GCA_964503805.1 uncultured Lentimicrobium sp.
GCAGGTTGGTGTTGGTAACAAAGGGACCGGCAAAATTGGGTACATTTTCTGTTCCTACTTCAATATTTCCAACTATATAGCCTTCAACCCAAACCGGGTTAGCTCCTGAAGTTGTCATAGCCCTTGCAACATTATAAGGATCCTGGAAAGTACCGCTACCGCTTCCCGGAGGAGGTGGGGCTACTCCGCCGAAATCCATTAAGTCGTCAATGCTACGGAGGGTAAACTGCCAGGTTGATCCGAAGGCGGTTAAGATTCCAACGGCCGTTCCGTAACCGCCCGGTAAAGTATCGCCGGCAAAGTTGCAGTACTTGCTGGTCCTAACAGTGATGCTTTTTCCTCCCTGGTCGATCAGGGTACGGTTGGTATTGTCAACATCCTGAGGGGCAAACAGTTCGCCAACTTCAACAAAGCGCACATTTTCAATTTTTACCAGGGTGCTCATACGGGCATCTTTGATAATTTCGGCCGATTGGGTGGGCAGAGAAGCCAGACTCAGCGTTCCCGGTTCGGGCACGGTTCCGGGCAAACCATCCCGGTAAAGGTGGGCGCCGATAAAAATTTCCGGTAAACGGCCGATGCTGCCGTTGTAAATGTAACCCAACTGAATCAGGTTGTTATAATCGCCGATGTACATGCCTTTACATTTGATGAAAATCCGCTGTCCCAGCTTGTACTCGTTGTAGAGGGAAGTTTTGTCAAGCGACAACTCAATGGCGGCGGTTTCATCCTGAATTACCATTTTCTTGTAGAGGTTACCGCTTTCGTCATTGGCTACCACAATTCCGCTGATGATAATGTCCTCTTCGATCAGGGTGAGTGTACGGCTGAGGGTGTCGAGATAATAGCTCTTGAGTTGCTGGATACTGCGGTTTGCTTCAAATTCAACTGTGGGAACGACAATAGGTGGTTCTTCAAAATCTCCGTCCACACAGGAGGTGAGGTTAACAGAAGCCAGGATAATGAATATGCCTGCGAAAATTTGCCAGATTCTTTTCATATGATTTTTTTGTTTTTGCTTGTTGGGAAATTAGAAACGGAAGCCGATATTCAGGAAGAATGTCCTGCCATAATAGTAATAATACCTTGACGGAAATTTGTTGATGTTTTTGTTTTCAAAATCGAAACGCATCTGTTCATATCCGCCTGTAGCGATTTCCTGATTGTCAAGAATGTTGCTCACACTGAAGTTCAGGTTCAGGTAATACTGTCCCCTGATACGGTATGATTTGCCGACTGAGGCATCTAAAGTCATGCCGCTGGGTAGCTTCTCCTGGCTGATGATCCCTGAAATCCTTTCATCGCCCGGTTCCATACCAGCGAGCGCAGTGGAAGTACGGCGTTCCGGGTTGAAATCCAGGTAGATATTGTCGTAATAGTTAACATTCACATCAATATACAGGAATCCGGGCCCGGCATATTTGAGCCCCAATGAACCGGCAGTCTGGGGTGTTCCGGATACATAGAAATATTTGCTGTAGATGGATTTTGTGATGTCGGGACGCGAACCGTTTTCAACGGTAATCACTGCATCCGGCCTGTTGGTGTAGCGGTAATTGCCCAGGTTTGCTGCACCGACTACAGAAAAGGCAGAGGTAATTTTAACTTCGGCGCCAGCCTCAATTCCCTGATGGACCTTGTTGATATTGTACATTGCATGATTTACAAAAGTACGCAGGGAGTCATGATAGAAACTGTTGATCTCGTTCTGGTTTTTGAAAAGTGTGTGATAAAGGGTAACCCTTGCCTTTACCAAAGGCGCGCGCAGGTGGTAACTGAGTTCTCCGCTGGCAATATTTTCGCTGCTCAGGTCAGGCACTACCGCATCGCGCACCCTGGAAGAAATAAACGAATTCCTGATATAAGGAGCGCGGGTCATTACTGTGGCATTTCCTTCAATAAAGTGACGGCCTGTAACTTTATATGTTGCCCCGGCTTTAACCGCATAGTCAAAGAAATTGTATTTTTCACCGGCCCCGAATGAATTGTCAGGGTAACGGCCATTGCGCATAAACCCTTCGCGCCAGAAAGTAGTGCTTGTCAATTGTAACCCGGCGTAATAATCCACCTTTTGGGATGAAAAGTTTGCAACACCCCAGATATTGGCGCTTCTCTGGTGGAGTTTGAAATCATATCCGAATTTATCCCCTTCCTTGATAATGCGGTTCGGGTTATTCAGGTCATTTTGGAGAATGGTGTCATTGCCCGAAAAATCGCGCTCGGCGAACTGGTCCACATCAATCCAGAATTCTCCGCCGAGCAGGTCGTGGAGGGTTTTATAGAAAGAGCCGGTATTGCGGTTGTATTCCACTCCTCCATCAATCCTGATTTTATCATTTACCTCATGGTTGATAAAGGAGGTGAGGTTAAACTGTTTTTGATCATTGTGGCGGTTTTCGATAATGTAACGGGCCTGCTTTCCTTCAAGGTTTGCAAGGTAGTTGGTCTGGTACAGCTTATCCCAGTTGATCTGCCGGGTATTTACGTCATTTTTCCAGCGTTCGGCATAGGCCGCTCCGATGGCCGGGTCGTATGGGTCGGGACCTGCAGTCGGGTAATAGCTGGGCAGATAACGGTAATAATCAGGCCTTGGGTCGGAAGAGTTGTACCAGTTAAGGGCTGTAGTGCCGGTTTCACCGAAGAGATAGGAGACAGAACTGGTAAGCTGGGTTTTATCGGAAGGTTTCCAGTAGTGATTAAAAATCATAACAGGCTGATTCATAATGCGTTCACGCGCATTGCGCACCTTTCCGTCCTGATAACCCCAGTTGGGATTGTAGTAATTGGTGCCGCTCAGGTCATAGGCTTCCTGGGTGGAACCGCCCTGCATTCCGCGGCGCACCGGGGCAACAAATGCCGTAAATGCGAGGCTGTGCTGGTCGTTCAGCTTGCGCTCCACACCGATAAATCCGGCCCAGGCATCGTAATACGTGCCTTCAATATAACCGCCGTTTCCCCAGCGCCTGGATCCGCTTACCGTAACGGCCCAGTTGTTGTCCATCATCCCTGTAGAGTGGGTAAACATCAGCCGGTTGGTGTAGGTTCGGTTGGTTAGACTGTAAGTAAATTTGGTTTGCGCCCGGTGCTGCGATGCACGGGTAATTATGTTGGTAACTCCGCCCAGATTCCCGAAGGAAAAATTGGACGGCGCCAGCCCGTTAACGGAAACCTTATTCCGGGTGGCATCGTTCAAACCGCCCCACAATGCCCAGGTTGTACGGCCGGTTTCCACATCGCTGATCGGTGTATTACCGATATAGGTGCTGCCAAGATCGTTGTCATAACCACGCATCCTGAAATAAGCCGGACCGAATGTATAGGCTGCAGTAGATACGAATACATCATTTGAAGAACTGAGCAGCCCTGAAATGTTCTGACCTTTTGAATCGTCGTCTGAATCGGAGGAAGAAATGCTGATCTCCGCCAACCCTCCGCTCAATACATCTGCTACATATGTAGGTGTCAGTTTAACAGTACCCAGGTTCGTCGTTTCACTTACAGTAATCCGAAGGACAATATCTTCGTATCCCGAAAATGAAAATTCAATGATCGCCTCTCCGGATGTAATGCCGCTCATGCTGAATATCCCTTCGGCATCAGTCAGGGTTTGCTGGGTGCCTGTTTTAACGGTAACCGATGGCAGCGGTCTGCCGCTTTCCTTGTCGGCTACCCTCCCCGTCACCAGGCCGGTTTGGGCATATAAACCCGGCAGCAGGCTGAGGGCCAGCAATAAAGTCAATAATTTTTTCGTCATTTGAATTTTTTTAAGAAAATGTTGTGCAGTAGTTCGCTCTTTTAAGGGACAATAATCCCAAATTATAAATTTTTTGCAAATGAACAAAAATTTATGTTAGCTCTGCCCGGTTAAGCGGATTTTGTATTTCTTTTTGGTTTCTGCATTATGCTTCTTTACGATCAGCCGGATATTCAATATCTTTGCCGTCAGTTAAAACTGCCCCGAGAATGAAAATTCAGCCCCGTAGAGTAAGTCTGGCATTGGGAATTCTGGTTTCCGGACTCCTTTTTGTAATTCAGGCTTGTGCCCAGGAAAAGAAGTACCTGGCTGCAACCATCGCATTTTATAATGTTGAAAATCTTTTTGATACCATTGATGATCCCAATACCAACGATGCCGAATTTCTTCCCGGTGGCATTAATCGTTGGACTAACCAGCGCTACCAGGCAAAACTTTCGAATATGGCCAGGGTAATAGCCGGCATCGGAAGTGAATTGGTGGCAGGAGGGCCCGCCATCATCGGGCTTTCGGAAATCGAGAACCGCCTGGTCCTGGAGGACCTGATCAATACACCGCCCCTGAAAGACCTGGGGTATGATATTGTGCATTACGATTCGCCCGACCGCCGTGGCGTGGACGTGGGCCTGCTATATAAACCATCGGTGTTTAAAGTGATAAACTCTACTTCAAACCGATTGTATATGCCTAACCGCACCGATTTTTTCAGCCGTGACCAGCTGGTGGTAACAGGGGAACTCGATGGTGATCTGATCAGTGTAATTGTCAATCACTGGCCTTCGCGCCGCAGCGGCCCCGAGTACCGCGAGGAAGCTGCCAGGCTCAGCCGTCAGTTGAGCGATTCGCTGATGAAAGCACACAGGCGGGCTAAAATTTTTATCATGGGCGACCTGAACGATGACCCGACTGACAGGAGTGTGGCCAAAGTCCTCGGCGCCAAAGGCAAAGCGGAAGATGTCAGCAAGGGAGATCTTTTCAATCCCATGTGGCAGTTGTTTCGCGATGGCATCGGCTCACTGGCCTACCGCGATGCCTGGAATCTTTTCGACCAGATTATCATTTCCGAAGCTGTGCTCAACGCCGGGAAGGGCTGGAAGTTTTATAAAGCTAAGGTATACAATGAAAAATACCTGATCCAGAAGGAAGGCCCTTATGCCGGTTATCCTTTCCGCACTTTTGCCGGCGGTGCCTATGCCGGAGGATACAGCGACCATTTTCCTGTTTATCTTTTCCTGATAAAGGAAAAGTAAGTGCAGCGGGTTAACATAATTTAAGTTTTGTAATAATATAT
>CAZDBX010000225.1:0-5042 GCA_964503805.1 uncultured Lentimicrobium sp.
TGGTTAGTGTAATAATGTTTACCTGTGCCATATCTATTTCGTTGCCTTCCCGCAGATATTAACCTTCCCGGTCATTGACCGAAAACCAGTTCAATCAAATTCAGATGATTGTTGCACAGGCGTAAATGGGCATGGGCTTCAATCACATTTTATTTTCAGCATACCGGAGAACAGGCTATCCTCTCACCGGCCGGATTTCTTTTGAGGACGAATCCCTGCAAAATTACATTATCTCTTTATTAAACCAAGGGGATTGGTCATGAATTCTGTATGCGGGTTTTCACAGGCCCGGGGTTCCTGATTTTGCTGTGTTTATGGTTCATTAAGTGATTCTTTTAATAACTTTGTATCAAAACCGGTATGATTAAACACATTGTTTTCTTCAGGTTATTGCCCGGATTACGGGAGGCCGGGTCCGCGGAATTGCTGGAGGAGGTCAGCTACCAGCTTGGATTGCTTCCGGCGCTTATTCCCGGCATGCTGAATTTTGAAATTTGCAGGAATATCGCTGTTGACCCGAAAGCTGCCGATCTTGTGCTGGTAAGTGAATTTGCCGATTCGGATGCCCTGAAAGCCTATCAGATTCACCCGGCTCACCTTGCATTCGTGGAATGGAACCGGGATAAATGCCCCAAAATGGCCGTTGCCGATTATGAATTCTGACAACTTCCTGAATTTGTCCCTGTTGTGTGTTATAATCCGGCAGTTATCCTATTTTTGTATCAGCAATTCTGCCTGATCTCTATACAACCATGAAAAAACTACCCCTCACGCTGTTTTTGTTTCCGCTTGCATTTGTCTCGTGCGATCTTGGCGGTGAACATTATTCACGGTATTATGATTATGTTGATATAGATGAGTTGTCTGTCCCCGACAGCGCAGTGACGGGGGATACGGTGCCGGTTTATGCACGGGCGGGCGCCCGGAATGGCTGCTGGTCGCAACTCGAATTATACTGCTATCCGTATAACGATACGCTTTACCTGGTAAATGCTTCAGGTTTGTACGAATCCCATGACGGAGTATGTCCGGAAATTTACGTTACCAAAGACAGCACTTTCAGGTTTATTCCCGATACGGCCGGTGTTTATATTTTTGCCGCCCAGTCGAGATCGAAGCCGGTTATGTTTGATACACTGGTTGTTATGCCTGCGCGTTGATGGCTGATGGAAAGGTGAATTCCGCAACCTCGGGGATTCTCCTGTTAAGGGATCAGTTTCAGGCCTGGCTTCAGCCTTGCTTTTCAATGTAGTTTTAATTGTCGGAGCATTACAGATGAAAAACCTGACCTCACCTTTGCCTGCTTCCGAAAGGATCATTCTTTTGGATATTTTACGGGGATTCGCGATCTTCGGTATACTGATGGTGAATATGAAGATATTTATCCATCCTGTCAATATAATGATGTTGAGGCCATCTTTGGATCAGCCGTTGTTTTTGCTTATACCTGACCTGCTTATAAAATTTCTTTTCGAAGGAAAGTTTTACACCCTGTTCTCGCTGCTCTTTGGCTATGGTTTCTGGATCTTTATGAATAAAAAGGTGGAGACCGGTTCAATTATCCCGGTCTTCAGAAGGAGACTTGCTGTTCTGCTCCTGGTTGGAGTGCTTCATATTGTGTTACTGTGGGCCGGCGATATCCTGTTTTTTTATGCCATCTTCGGATTTTTTCTTTTACTTTACAGGAAGTCCTCCGACAGGAAAGCCGCTATCTGGGGAGCGGTACTGATATTGCTGCCGGCAATCGTTACTGCACTCGCCTGGGGAATGATGGCCCTGGGTTCATCGTTTCCTGAAGGAAAAGCTGCTATTGATGCCTCTGCCGCTGAAAGTTTCCGGTCGATAAATGAGATGATTGAGCGTTCACGGCAGGCATATGGCCATGGGAGTTTCAGCGAAATTGTCCATGCAAGGATTAAAGAATGGACAGCCCTGTTGCCTGGATTGCTGTTTTTTTATCCGGCCGTGCTAGGTACATTCTTATTCGGAATGCTTGCTGCCCGGAAGAATCTGGCCGTTTCGAATGCTGCAAACGCCTCCTTTTTCAGAAAGTGCCTGCCATTGAGCCTGCCCATCGGGATAGTGGGTGAGGCTGTTTATACCTATGCTTCCTATCATGCTGACATGGCAATGCCCAACAGGATGAGTGTGCTGGCATCATTTTCACACGCAGTCGGGGCGCCTGCACTTACCCTCTCCTACATCGGATTGATCATCGTTCTTTTCGAAAAAGGACGACTCTCCCGGCTGTGGAATGCCCTGGTTCCTGTCGGCCGGATGGCACTCACCAACTACCTGATGCAGTCTTTGATTTGTACCACAATATTCCTTTCATATGGACTCGGAATGTCCGGGAAACTGAATACCCTTCAGGGCATTGCCCTCGTTGTGCTCATATATTCCCTGCAGATCCTTTACAGTCGGTACTGGATTTCAGAATTCCGCTACGGTCCGGCTGAATGGATCTGGCGAAGACTCACTTACCTCAGTCCGGTCAGTTTCCGGAAGAAACGCAGATAGTTTATGAATAGTTGTTTGTTTTATCATGCCCCATCTGCTGAATGATAATCTGGTTTTATTTTTAAAAAACACCTAAAGCATTGAAAATGAAAACTAATTACCGCCACTACCCTGTTATTTTTTCTCTTCTTATCCTTCTCGGAGGAGGTATCTGGCTATATTTACAGGCGCCCCGTCAGGAAAAAGAGGGTCATCACATGCTTGCACGCACGGGTTTGAAAAAAGAACCCGGATACCTTCCCAACGACTGGTTGTCAAGGCAGCGGACCTATCCGCAGGGTAGGATAAAAACGGAACATTATCTGAAGGCTGTCAGGGATGCTCATCAGATGCACCGCAGTTTATCGCGTGGCTCTTACAGCTGGGAGCCTGCAGGGCCGACAAATATCGGCGGGCGGATTACCGACATAGAAATGCCGGCTGGTTCATTCTCAACAATTTATGTCGGGACAGCTTCAGGAGGCATATTTAAGACTGATAATTCCGGTGTTAGCTGGACAAATATTTTCGATCAGGCTGCAACCATTTCCATCGGCGATCTTGCGGTTGGCCGTCAGAATACTGATCTGGTATATGCCGGAACCGGAGAAGCCAATGCCTCAAGTCAGAGTTTCAGGGGAGACGGAATTTATAAATCGACCGACGGCGGTGCCACCTGGACACATACAGGGTTGGATGAATCGGCCTATATCGGGCGCATCATCATAGATCATCAGAACGAAGAAAGGGTTTTTGCGGCTGCCTGCGGAAACCTGTTTACGCCCGACGGCAATAGGGGGATTTACAGGACTACCAATGGAGGAGCTTCCTGGGAGCAGGTGCTTTTTGTTAACGACTCCACTTCCGGAATTGATCTGGTTCAGCATCCGGCAAATCCCGACATTCTTTACGCCGCCATGTGGGAGCGCATGCGCGGACTTAACTACCGGCGTTCATTCGGGCCCTCCTCCGGTATCTGGATGACTGTCAACGGGGGTGATACCTGGACGAAACTGCAGGGCGGATTGCCCCAGGGAAATCAGGTGGGGCGGATCGGCCTGGCCATTTCCCCTTCGGATCCCGAAAGGCTTTACGCGTTTTTCGACAACAGTTCCGGCGAGGAGGTGTACCGCACTGTTAATGGAGGCCAAAGCTGGATACGTACGAATGACAATGCCATTCAAGGCATGAACAGTTCCTTCGGATGGTATTTCGGACAGATACGGGTAAACCCGGTGAATCCTGATGTGATCTACCTGCTTGGCGTCGACCTTTATTATTCCACCAACGGAGGCGACAGCTACACCCAGTTGGCGGGGTATTACAATTCAGATGAAATCCATGTAGATCATCATGCGCTCTATATTCATCCATCAACAGGAAGGGTCTATGAAGGCAACGACGGAGGATTTTATTACAGTGATGATATGGGTCTGAGCTGGACCTGGGTAAACAATCTGCCCATTACCCAGTTCTATGATATCGAGATTGATTACCTGAATCCGGCCCGGCTGATCGGAGGGACGCAGGATAACAACACCATCAGGACTTCCGCGGGAAGTGCCGACGGATGGGATGCCATTCTTGGGGGTGATGGCTTTTATTCGCTGGTTGATTATACCCGTTCAAATGTGGTTTATGCTGAATATCAATGGGGGATGTTGCATAAATCGACCAATTACGGCAATTCAATGTCCTATATAGGGGGAGCCTGGTCTAACGACAGGGTAAACTGGTCGGCGCCGGTCGTTATGCACCCTCAGAATCCCAATATTCTTTATTTCGGTACTTATCGGGTATGGAGAACTTCAAACGGTGGCAATAGCTGGAGCGCGGTAAGTCAGGATCTGACCAGGGGAGATGACGGCAGTACCTATCATACCATCAGCGCCCTGGCGGTGTCGGGCATAGATCCTGACATCGTACTTGCTGGTACCGACGACGGCAAGGTGCATATCAGTGTGGATGGCGGGGTATTATGGACAGATATCAGCGCGGGTCTTCCTGACCGCTGGATTACCCGGGTGGCAGCGGATCCTTTTGATGTGAATACCATCTATGCAACCTGTTCGGGCTTCCGTTGGGACGAGCCATTGGCGCACGTCTATCGTTCGACCGACCTTGGCAACTCCTGGGAACCCATCAGCAACAACCTTCCGGAGCTTCCCGTTAATGCATTCGCAGCAGATCCGACCAGGCCGGGAAGATATTTCATCGGGACGGATGCCGGTGTTTTTATGAGCAAAGATTACGGACAAAGCTGGGAAAGTATGAACCAGGGATTGGGAAATGTGCCGGTCACTACGATGAAAATTCATGATGCTGAAGAGATGCTGGTAATCGGTACTTACGGTCTTTCCGCTTACCGGCTCAACCTGGCGGATCTGAGCGTGGATGTGCCGCAGTTGCCGGAACCATCGTCATCGCTCACGTTGGTTAGCGTTTACCCGCAGCCTTATGATACAGAGCAGGCAGGCGGCTGCTGGGCAAAGATCGGTTCATCTGCCGGGCAAAAGGTGGAAATCGGTCTGATTGACCTGAAG
>CAZDBX010000226.1:0-5031 GCA_964503805.1 uncultured Lentimicrobium sp.
CAGCTGATGAGCATCTTCGGTAAAAGTGCTCAGGTTATTGTCAACGGCTTTATAACTCATGTGAAGGCGGCCTTTATAGGCAGGAAAGTCGATGTTGATCCAGTAGGGTTCGCCACCGGCATGGGGATCACCGGTGATTTTCGCGTAAACTGGGATTTCAAACGTATAAGGATAGATGCTGTCGAGCAGGCGGTATTCCCTTTGGGGGAGGTCGATGCGGAAGTAGCCCCTGGGCTTGGGGACCGGTGGGTCGCCGCAGGCGGTCATCATGGTTGCGAGCAGTACCGCAACCAGCAACTGAAGGGTTATTCCGGTTTTATGCATCGTGCTGTTCTTTGGTTTTAATCCGTAACCGGCAATCCGGTAATGATTACCTTAACCTTCTTGATCCGTCTTTTATCAACGGTTTCGGCCTGAAAAACGTATTTGTCGAAGGGGAAAGTTTCGCTGGTTTCAGGGATTTTCCCGGCCAGTTCAAGCATCAGCCCGGCCAGGGTATCCGATTCTCCCTTGGCTTCGTCAAAAATCCGGTCTTCGATGCCCATCGCTTTGCAGAAATCGTTGAGCAGGGTTTTTCCCTCAAAGATATAGGTGGAGTCATCCACTTTCGTGTAATGGATGGCATCGCTTTCGCTGTCGAATTCATCGTTGATTTCGCCCACGATTTCCTCGAGGATATCTTCCATGGTCACCAGTCCGGAGGTGCCTCCGTATTCATCCACCACGATGGCCATATGGATTTTGCGTGACTGAAATTCATGCAGCAGGTCGCTGATCCGCTTGTTTTCAGGTACGAAGATAGCCGGACGCTGCAGCTCCTGCCAGCCGAATCCGTTGTCTTTTTTCAAGTGGGGGAGCAGGTCTTTAATATAAAGGATACCGGTAACATTGTCGAAACTTTCGCGGAAGACCGGCACCCGCGAGTAGCCGGCTTCGAGGATGATGGAGATCAGCCGGTCGAAGGGCGTTTTTTCATCCACGGCAGTGACATCCATGCGTGAGCGCATGATTTCCTTTACCGCGATGTCACCGAATTTTACGATGCCTTTCAGGATTTTCTTTTCTTCTTCCGGGGTCTGATCATCGGCAGAGGTAATGTCGAGGGCCTCCGAAAGATCATCAATGGTGATTTCGTGTCCTTTGCGTTCAATCCGTTTGTCGATCAGGTTGGTCGATTTCACCAGCATGGAACTCAGGGGGGAGAAAATGCCCCTCAGGACCAGCATTGGCTGAGCCATAAAATATGCCGTGGCAACGGCATACTGGGTGGCGAAGATCTTCGGCATGATTTCTCCGAACATCAGGATCAGCGCCGTAACAACGACTACCTGAACCAGAAACCCCAATACCGGGGAATCGCTGAAATCGAACAGGCCGGCCATCAGGTAGGAAGAGATGATGATGATGGCAACATTTACAAAATTGTTGGCTATCAGGATGGTAGCCAGCAGACGTTTGGGCTTTTCCAGCAATTCCCTGATGATGCGGCTTTTCTTTCCGGAATCTGCTTTCAGGTCGTTCAGCTGATTGGGGTTGAGGGAGAAAAATGCAATTTCGGATCCGCTGATGGCAGCCGACAGGATCAGAAGCAGGATGATGAGGATGAATCCGGCAATGATGCCGGGACTTATAGGGCCTTGAAAAGCGCTGAGTAATAAGGTAAACGCCTGTAATGAAGGATCAATATCAGGATCTTCCAATGCTTGTGTGTTTAAATGACTGATTTGTCGATCAGTGCTGCAAAATTAATAAAAAATCATGCAGTATTTCAAATGCTTGCCAGGGGAGGTGCTGAAATTTATTTCATTTTCAATGCAGCATAGCGGGTTTTGGGAAAATGGCAACTTCTCTGATGAGGGTATCTGAAATAATCCGGTATTGAAAAAGTAACTTTTTCTGAACCGCAATGGCCACAGAGAAGTGGACAGAGGGAAAGGGAAAAAGGGAGAGGTGTAGAAAGGGGACAAGGATCCACCTAACAGGCTTTTTTCTAACCTGTCAGGTGTAAAAGAGTCGATTAAACCTTGATAAGTTGAACGCTGTGCACGGACGGGACGTCCGCGCCAACATTTTCCGGGAACCACCTAACAGGTTTTCTTCTAACCTGTCAGGTGTAAAAGAGTCGATTAAACCTTGATAAGTTGAATACTCCCTAAACGGGACGTCCGCGCCTGCTGTTTCCAGGAACAACCTGACCGAATTTCCTTTAACCTGTCAGGTGTAAAAAAGACGAATCAACAGAGTAAAAGATACCCTAAAGTTCCATCATCAGAAAATCTCTCAGGTTTACATGTTTAATTCCCTCGTGATTGCCTGTTGCATATTCATCGAGCGTTACAACATATTTAGGGTGATTGTCCCGGATCAGCAGAAGATTCCCGAATTCCCTTTCAAAGGTTTTCGGTTCAGAAACAGATAAGGCCACCTGTACATAGATAACTGCATCGCCTTTTCGCCCAATAAAATCAATTTCGCGATCGCCGAGTTTGCCGACAAATGCCTGGAATTCATTACTGATTAAGTGTTTAAATACAAGATTTTCGATGTATTTATTGGTATCTTTCGGATTGTAGGGCCGGAGTGTGTGACGCAAACCAAGATCTTCAAAGTAATATTTGTCATTGATTTCAAATATTTTATGCCCGTTGATATCGTAACGTTTTAACCGGTGAACCAGGTAAGAAGACTCAAGAAAATGGAGGTAATCGAGTATGGTAACGGTTGATACATTGAGCTTCTGAGATTTCAGGTATTCATTGATACGGTTTGCTGAAAGCAGGCTTCCCGTGTTGTCTGCAACATAAACCATCAGGTTGTGAAGGAATGTAAAATTCCTCACATTGAACCGCTGTACAATGTCTTTATAGAGGATGGTGTTCAATACATTGCGAAGATATTCCTGCCTGACCAGGTCGTTGTCTTCAAGATGAACCAGAAAGGGCATTCCCCCCTGAACCATGTATTTGGTGAGCGAAGTAACTGAATTATCGAGTTGGTGAAACCGGAGAAATTCGTTGAAAGACAAGGTATGAACATTGATTTCTACATACCTGCCGGATAACAGTGTGGCCAGTTCTCCCGACAACAGTGTGGCATTGCTGCCAGTACAGTAAATGTCATAATCTCCTGCTGCCAATAACCCCCTGAGGCTTTTTTCAAATTGAAATATTTCCTGAACTTCATCAATAAATACAAAGGCTTTTTGTCCCTCCTGATGCTGACTTTTTATGAATGACCATAGGGTTTCATCATCTTTGATAAAGTTAAAATCAGGAAGTTCTTTGTTAATGTAGATCAGATTACTGTCAGGATATTTTTTCCGTATGTAATCGATGGTTTGCAGCAAAAGATAGCTTTTCCCCGATCTGCGCTGACCGGTGAAAACCTTTATAACCGGTTTATTAATAAAGGGAATCACCTTATTCAGATAGGCCGGTCGTGAAATATAACTTTGGAGCTCCATATTTTCATTATGTTATATGAATACACAAATATACCATTTAATTTTCATCATGATATATAAATACAGGATCCTATTTGATAATTTTCATCATGATAAAAATAAATTCTCAGGATCCACCTGACAGGTTTTCTTCTAACCTGTCAGGGGCGTAAAAGACGATTAAGCTTTGGTAAGTTACACTTTAAGCACGGACGGGACGTCCGCGCCTGCAGTTTCCAGGATTCACCTAACAGGTTTTCTTTAACCTGTCAGGGGTGTAAAAGACGATTAAACCTTGATAAGAAACACTTTAAGTACGGACGGGGCATTCGCGCCTGCCGTTTCCAGGAACCACCTGACAGGTTTTCTTCTAACCTGTCAGGTGTAAAAAGACGATTAAATTTTAGTAAGATACCCCGATCATAATCCGCTAGCTGTACTGCAGCACTTCAATTTCCCCCTTCATCACGCCAATGGCATTCATCGCCAGGGCGTCCACTTCATTTTCATCGGGATACAACGCGATGGGGGCGATTTTCTCAATCTTGCGGCTGAGGTCACGCGTAAAGCCACTGTTGTTGAACAACTCTCCCGAAAGGATAATGGCATCGGGTTTGCCATCGAGCACCGTGCACATGCCGCCGATCTCCTTGGCAAGCTGGTAAGCCATGGCATACATAATGAATGAGGCTTTTTCGTCGCCTTCGGCAATGCGTTTTTCAATGGAGGTAAGGCTTGTGGTGCCGAGGTATCCGTATAAGCCGCCTTTGGCGGTAATTATTTCCATCACTTCCTTTTCGGAATATTTACCCGAGAAACAGAGTTTAACCAGGTCGCCTGCCGGCAGGGTTCCCGCGCGCTCAATGGAGAAGGGGCCGTCGCCGTCGAAGGCCTGGTTGGCATCCACCACGCGTCCGTTTTTATGGGCGCCCACCGAAATGCCGCCGCCTCCGGCATGTACCACCAGCAGTCCCAGTTCGTCGTATTTCCGGTTGATGGATTTGGCATATTTGCGGGCAACCACTTTCTGGTTCAGGGCATGGAATATTGATTTCCGTTCAAACAACGGATGCCCGGAGATACGGGCCACATCGTCGAGTTCATCCACCACCACCGGATCGGCAATGAATGCCCTGGCATTGGTCATGGCGGCAATGTCGGCGGCAATAATGCCCCCCAGGTTGGTGGCATGCATACCCATCACCCCTTTGAGCAGGTCCTCCCGCATTTTGTCATTCACCTCGTAAACCCCTGATTTCAGGGGTTTTATCAATCCCCCGCGGGCCATCACGATTTTCAGCTTGTTGATGTTGATGTCGTTGTCCTTCAACTCCTGCAGTATGGCATTTTTCCGCATCTCGAGCTGCCCGGGAATCGACCCGCAGGCCGCAATCTGCTCGTCGGTGTATTTGATGGTCTTCAGGAAACAAAGTTTTAAGTCTCTGTAAACCGCGATTTTTGATGAGGTGTTCTTGGGATTGATAACCAGGATAATGCCAAGTGTCATAACGGTCGGATTTGGTGATTTCAGGTGTAAAGTTAGCGAAGTTTGTTAACAAAAACAGCCGTTGGCGCGCTTTGTTTAACAA
>CAZDBX010000227.1:0-5010 GCA_964503805.1 uncultured Lentimicrobium sp.
CTTTTTGGGCTGAAGCCCCTTGGTTTTTCAGCAGCTTATTCTCATACCTGCCTGAATTATTGATTGCTGGAAGGCCGTTAATTAACTTTGATATGAGTGGTTACCGGCATTACTGCTGATTGATTTTTCCGGAACCGGCCAGTTCAGGAAATGCCGGAAATAAATATCTGACTCTTCGTAAAAAAAATGCCACCTTCCTGTTAAGTCAGCAATCAACGAAATCTTTACACCATAACCTGAGGAAGTCAATATGCCGCAGCCACAGGCTTCATGCCCGCTTCAGCCTGGTTGTTGTGGATTATTTCCAGTCTATTTAGGGAAAATCTCGCTTAAAAATGTCTCCGCCACCAACCGGTTGCCTTTGTCATTCAGGTGTACGCCATCGGTGGTCAGGATGCCTTTGTCAAGGTTGTCCGGATTGTTTCTCAGGTTATAATCCAGAAATATCCGGCGCAGGTCAATCAGCTTGCAGTGTTCGTCACCGGCCAGTTTTCTGATTGTCTGAGAATACCTGTTAAGGTCTCCGTCAAGCTGGTTGGTGTAATCGGTGTGTTCTCCGATCACTGCAGGGGTGCACAGCACAACATCGGCGCCTGTCGCCTTGATTTTACGGATTAAAGCCAGGTAGAAACGTTCAAATTTGTCGGCATCGGTGCCGGTACCCCACATCTTGTGCCATACATCATTTACGCCGATAAAGATAAATACCATATCCGGCTTGTGTACCAGCGCGTCCTCTTCAAGCCGCAGGTAGAGATCGTAAACTTTATTCCCTCCGATACCGGCCCCGATCAGCTCATAACGGTCATTCATCCCTTTATTGCTGATCTCCTGCCGCATCAGGTCAATGTACCCGCCGGCGTCGTTGCCCATCTGCGTGATGGAGTCGCCGAAAAATACGATGCGGACAGGTTTCGTGGACTGGAATGTGAATGACATAAGCATCAGCGAAATTAAGAAAAGATGGAATCTGCCGGACCGGCGAAGGAGTGATGTAAATCGGGTGCGCATGTTGAAGTTGTTATAATTGAAACGGGTTTCGGAATGAAAGGTCTGCTTTTGATGCAAATTTACCAAATCCGGCCACAGGAAAACAACTGACGGTGATTTATTGATCACCCGGATAATTTCAACCGCTGATTATGCTTAAATTGCGCATGTATTTTCCGGCAGCTCCGGACAGGGCATGATCAGAAACCGGAATGATTATGCTTTAATGGGCTGCAGAAGGTATCCCGTTACTCAATCATCAACAGGGAATGAAGAAACTGATTGTTATATTTGTCTTATTGTCGGGACTGATTCCGAAGGGATCATTGTCCCTTATGGCCCAAACCTCCATCGAACTGAACAAAAACTGGGAGTTCCGGCAGGCCGGGACCCTGCAGTGGTTTCCCGCCGCTGTTCCGGGCACGGTCCACACCGACCTGCTGGCAAACGGATTGATTGAGGATCCATATTACAGGCTCAACGAAAAGAATCTGCAGTGGATCGATAAGGTAAACTGGGAGTACCGCACCCGTTTTACGCTGGATGCCGCTCAACTCCGGGCAGGCAGCCTGATGCTGCGGTTTCACGGGCTGGATACTTATGCCACGGTAATGTTGAACGGGGCGCCTTTGTTCCAGGCTGATAATTTTCACCGTACCTGGGAAGCAGAAGCCGGTAAGCACCTGAAAGAAGGCGAAAACGAGATTTTTATCCGTTTTGAATCGCCTGTTATGCAGGGATTGCTGAAGCTGGAAGCGCTGGGTTATGCTCTTCCGGCAGACAATGATCAGTCGGAGAACGGTGGAATGGGTCCGGTAAGGATCAGCATTTTTTCGCGCAAGCCGGGATATCACTACGGCTGGGATTGGGGCCCGCGCCTGGTGACTTCCGGAATCTGGCGGCCTGTGGAGTTGATCATTAACCAATCCGCGCGCATCAGCGATCTCTTTGTCAGGCAGGAAAGCGTTACTGCAAAGGAAGCCCGCGTCACGGCCGGTGTTGAAGTCAGTGTTCAGCAGGCAGGCCTTTATAAACTTGAAATAATGATGGACGGCCAGCCGGTTGCTGTCCGTGAAATAAGCTTGTCACCCGGAATCCGGCATTCAGCGTTTGATTTCGTTATAAAGAATCCACGGCTGTGGTGGCCCAACGGTGCCGGCGACCAGCCGCTGTACAGCCTGAGTGCAGTGCTCAGCCTCGATGGCGTGAAAATTCACGAATATAACCGCCGGATTGGCTTACGCAGCCTGAAGCATGTGCGCAGGCCTGATGCCAAAGGCGGTGGCGAAAGTTTCCATTTTGAGGTAAACGGACGGCCGGTGTTTGCCAAAGGGGCCAACTATATTCCCAATGATGTCTTTCTGCCTCGTGTGGATTCATCCCGCTATGAGTTTATTGTGAAATCGGCCGCCGACGCCAACATCAACATGCTCCGGGTGTGGGGCGGCGGTATTTATGAGCATGACTTTTTCTATGATCTGTGCGACAGGTATGGCATCATGGTATGGCAGGATTTTATGTTTTCCTGCGCCATGTACCCCGGAGATAAAGAATTTTTGGATAATGTACGCCTAGAAGCCGTTGACAACATCAGGCGTCTGCGGAATCATGCCTGCCTGGCCCTCTGGTGCGGCAACAATGAGATTGAATATGCCTGGGCCGAAGGCGATTTCACGCGCGGATGGGGATGGAAGGAGAAATATGATAAAGCGCAGCAGCGTGAGATATGGCAAAGCTATGATACCATTTTTCACCATATATTGCCAGCTGCCGTTAGGCAATATGCACCGGATCATTCATACTGGCCTTCTTCGCCGACGCAGGGTGGGGGTGTGCTGGCCAACTGGAGCGGCAACCGCGGCGATGTGCACTATTGGGGCGTATGGCACGGTCAGGAGCCGATCCGGGCTTTCAGGGACTACAAGGCCCGCTTTATGAGTGAATACGGGTTTCAGTCATTCCCCGAATTTAACAGCGTGAAAAAGTACACCCTGCCTGAAGACTGGAATATTGAATCCCCGGTAATGGCTTCGCACCAGCGCAGCGGCATCGGCAACCTCCGCATCAGGCAGTATATGGAACAGGATTATCAGATTCCCGAAGACTTTGAACATCTGCTCTACGTTGGTCAGTTGCTGCAGGCAGATGCCATAAGCATGGCACTCAGAACCCACAGGTCGGATATGCCTTTTTGCATGGGCTCGCTCTACTGGCAATTGAATGATGTATGGCCCGTGGCTTCCTGGTCGGGCATTGATTATTACAGGAAGTGGAAAGCGATGCATTATTTTGTAAAAGAAGCGCTGAAAAACCAGATCATTCAGGTGGTGGTTGAAAATGGTAAACTACTGGTTTACGGTGTTTCTGACACTGATCAGAAAACCCCGGCCATATTGCGCCTGAATCTGGCCGGTTTCAGCGGACTTTCATTATGGAACAGGCCCTACAAAGTGACGCTTCCGGCAAACGGAGCGGCGCTCCTTTGCAGCATTGACCTCAAAGAACTGCCGCTCAATTACCAGGAGAATAAAGTTTTTCTGACGGCCACCCTTATAAATGGTTCCCGGGTGATTGATCAGGAATTTGCCTACTTCGCAAAACCAAAAGACCTTTTGCTGCCGGAGCCGGGCCTAAAATCAAGGATCAGCGACAAAGGCGACCATTTTGTGATTGAAATTTCAACCCAAAATTTTTGCAAAAACCTGATGCTCATCAGCGATAATACCGATGTGAATTTTTCGGATAACTTTTTTGATATGCAGCCGGGCGAAACCCGCCTGATCACCTGTCCGGCCACCATGCGCTGGGAAGATTTTGAGAAAGGATTCAGGATGCTACACCTGCAGCAGACCATGAAGAAGCGGTAACGGAAAGGCATGCGCTGAATTTCAGACGGGATTATCCGGGAGAATATGTCTGCAAATTGCCACAAATACGCGAATAAATTGCACTAAGGCGAGTCAATCTGCCTGACCTGACAAGTATTCTTTCGAATTGTTAGGTCTTCCGGGCTTGTTTAAATGAATGTTGAATCTGTATTGGGTTACCCGGGCACGGACGGGACGTCCGCGCCAACGGTTCGGTGTTGGGTTGTCCGGGCATGGACGGGGACGTTCGCGTCAACGGTTTTGTGTTGGGTTATCCCGGGCACGGACGAGGACGTCCGCGCCAACGGTTCGGTGTTGGGTTGTCCGGGCACGGATGAGGACGTCCGCGCCAACGGTTTTGTGTTGGGTTATCCGGGCACGGACGAGGACGTCCGCGCCAACGGTTCGGTGTTGGGTTGTCCGGGCACGGATGAGGACGTCCGCGCCAACACTGAAAGTCAGACAGGGCATAGACGAACGCGTTCACTTCAGGTTGCATTTGGCACTGTAAACCAGAATCTGCTTCCTTTACCCGGAGCGCTTTGCACGCCGATGCTGCCACCGTTGCGTTCAACGAACTCCCTGCAAAGCAGCAAGCCGAGGCCTGTACCTTTCTCCCCGGCCGTTCCCTGGGTACTGAACTGATCGTCACCGAAAAGGGATGGAATTCTTTCCGGTTCAATTCCAATGCCGGTATCCTCCACAGAGATTTCTGTTACCGCTCCGCTTAATGTGCTGTAAACGGAAATTTTCCCGTTCTTTTCTGAAAATTTTATGGCATTGGAAATCAGATTCCTCAATACGAGCGAAATCATGCCTGGATCAGCATAGGCTTTATGTTGCGGATTGGTGTTGTTGAAAATTTCCAATCCTTTCAGGTCGGCCTGGTTCTCGTATAGCCGTATGATATTGGACGTTATTTCATGGATGGCAAACGTCTTTGGGTGACAGGTGATGCCATCGAGGTTATTCTTAGACCAATTGAGCAGATTATCAAGTAATTCGCTGGTCAGCAGGGTCTGGGAGGCCAGTTCGGGCAACAGCTCCTTAAACTCGGGTTCTGTGATATCATCGCTTTGCACCAGCCTCATCAGGCTGCTGAGGTTGGCGAGCGGCCCCCTGAGATCATGCGAAATAATCGAAAACAGCCGGA
>CAZDBX010000228.1:0-4986 GCA_964503805.1 uncultured Lentimicrobium sp.
CTTCATTCTCTGGTTGTAATGATTTTACTACTTTGATCAGGTAAGGGATCAGCCCAATATAATTAATCCCTTTGATTTCTTTACAGTTTTTTAAACAAGTTCAGGGAACTTTATAAGAATACCTGCCTTTAATGATACTGGTGATCTGACACTGATCAGTATACCTGAAATAATCCACCAGTCTGAAAACCGGAATTTTTGTTGGGCAGGCAAATTCCATAACAAAAGCAGACTGCCATCCGGTAGGGGCGGTCTGCTTTTGTCATAGTAAAAAATGATGATTATCTGGCTACCAAAACTTTTTTAGCAAGCAATGCCCCGTCTTTGGTTTGTATCTGAACCAGGTAACAACCAGGTGCAAACCGGGTAGCCGGAAATGAAATGCGTGTTTGACCCGGCGATTTCTCTGAAAAAACCTTATTACCTGAGATATTAAAGACCTCAACGCTGCTGATCTCTTCAGGTGATTCGATGATCAGGTATGCATCTGCAGGGTTAGGGTATATATGCAGACCGGGTAAATCCTTGTCTTTGAGATTGGTTGTTGTGACCTGTTGAAAAAGAACGTCATCGACAAATACCGGGCTGACCTGTATGGTATTTGCATGTTTGATGGCCAGATAGGTGTTGCCGGGTTCGGCGAAAGTAACTGTGTATTCGGTGAAATCAGCAACCAGGGGGATTTCCTGTACCATGGAAAAAGTATTTTTATCAGAGGGATCAGTCAGAGTGCCCACCTGAACAGGGACAGTGCCGGCAGCCATAAAAGACAGTGTAGCGCCTTCTGATCCGATTGAAGCATAAGGGGTGACCAGTGCTACAAAAGCAGTTGTATCAGGCTGTCCGTTGCTTCCGTTTAAGCCGTTCATAATAAATACATCATTGGGCAGTGAAGTGGTGGAGCCTTGCTGGATGGTTCTCACTTCTGCAACCGTATTCGGGAGAATCACATTAACAAGGCCTGACCAGCCTTCTGGCATTTCAGGGGGTGCTACATTATCGAAATTCTCGAAAAAGTAAGTGAGTCCTTGTATTTCTTCGGCTTTCGTTTTTACCAGCCAGAAGTCGGATGCATCTCCGGCCATATTGTATTTGCCGCCGAGAATATTGCCCCCGTCGAAGGTATGGTTTATTGATAAAAAGCAATCATCCATATCCGTGCCGTGAACATTTTCTTCCCACATCAGATCGCCTTTTTCACTAGTTTTCATCAGCCAGCCTTCGCACGCCGACTGTTGTGTTACGATGGTCCCGGCTGAAAGTATATTGCAGTCTTTGTCCTGAACTACACTGTAAAACCCGCCTTTAGAGAGCGATATGTTCCACTGCTCTGATCCCAGGCTGTCAGTATTTACCAGCCAGCCGACAAAGCCGCTGGAAGTGGATATTTCTCTTTCACCACAGATGATATATCCGCCATCTTTTGTTTGTTGAACACTTCTGAATATGTCATGCTCGTTGTCGCCAAACATTTTTGTCCAGGTAGTATCTCCGAGGGCGTCAAATTTAAGTAACCAGCCATCGTGTTTGTAAAAGAGGTTGTCATGTGTCCAATGTCTGTCACCAGCAGCTATAAAACCTCCATCGGTAGTTGCTTCCAGCGCGAAAATGCGTTCCCAGTATTCGAGGCCATATTTGTGATCCCAAAGTAAATCGCCATTGCTGTCAACTTTACCGATCCAGGCCTGGGTACTCATATACGTGTCAGGGGTATTGCCTGCAAAAACGAAACCTCCGTCTTCGGTTTCAATCACATCATAAATATAATCCCAGCCCGACATCGCGCTGCCTGCCTCCGGATGGTAACCTCTGCTCCAGATGATGTTTCCTTTGTCGTCTGTTCTGATCAGCCACCCTTCACCGGCCCATCCGAAAGAAGTTGACATTCCTGCTATGATAAATCCTCCGTCAGCAGTCTGCCTTACTTTGTAAGCCTCATCAATGTAGGTGTCGCCATAAGTCTTTGACCATGTCAGATTACCGGATTTGTCTGTTTTTATCAGCCATGCCTGGTAATTATAAGCGCCGTCAATGCAGCTTCTGCCAACAGAAATAAAACCACTGTCGGATGTTTGCTGAGTGGAATAACATTCATCACGGTAATCTCCGCCATAAAATCTGGTCCATAATGTATCCGGCCCGCCGTTAAGCTGCCTGAATGAATCATACTGCAGGGTTGCATGGTGCCGGGGTATGCCGGAGGTGAATCCATCGTGCATTACCTGGCCTGACCCCTTGCTGGCGATTCCCAACTGAAAAGCGGCTCCATGGACTGCATATCCCGGTGCTTCCTGAATAGTATGCTCCTGGGCTTTTATAAATTGCCCCATTAGCAAGAAAATCAGACTTGCTGTAATTCTTGAAAAATTCATTGTTTTTTGTTTTTGTGGATTTTAAGAAATGAACGACAGCCTGTTTTCAGGCTCGTTTTATCGGCGCAAATAACCGGGTTTGAGAACAGAACAGCAAAAAAGCAGGATAGACAAATGATGTACAGGGGGTTGAAAACCGTGTTCAGAATTTTCTCAGAAAATCTTCAAGAACCGCTTTGCTGTCAAGACTCATTTTTTTTCGGATTCTGTAACGACTTGTAACTATGGTGGCTGAGTTTACATTCAGGATTTTGGAAATTTCCTTGTTTTGTAAATTGATCCGGAGGTATGCGCACAATCTCAATTCGTTTTCTGTTAATTCGGGAAAACTAGCCTTCAACCCGGTAAAGAAATCTGAATGGACCTTCTCAAATAATTCCTTGAACTGCTTCCATTCTCTATCAGCATTCTGATTTTCCCGGATTATTCGTTGGAGGTCATTGAAAGATTCCCGGTTCATTGCTCCCGATTTGTAAGATTCTGCAGCTTTCGCGGAGATATCGCTGAGGATCTTATTTTTGCTTACAAGTTGAAGGGAGGCAGAGGTGAGTTCCTTGTTTCTTGCCTCCAACTCATCCCTGAATCTTAGTTTTTCCAACTGGCTGATGGTTTCATTGGACCTGATTTTTTCAAGAAGTACTTCGTTCTGAAGTTGCTTGAGTTCAAAGGACTTTTTCAGATTCTTTCGGGAAACCCATACCAGTATTGCCGTAAGAAGCAAAAGCAAACTGAATGTAACTGACAGTATCCCGATGTAAATTCCCCGTTTTCGCTGAAGCTCATACTTTCCGGTGAGCAACCTGTTTTCATATTCTTTTTTCTGAAGGTCGTTCTTTATCCTGATTTCTGAAATGCTGCTTCTGGTTTCATCATTCATGATACTATCTTTGACAAGTGTCAGTAATCTGAAGAATTGCAACGCCTCTCTGTAGTTTCCTTCCGATTCGGCAACCTCTGACAGACCGGAAAATGCTTCTGCGCGGTTGCTCCGTGAAAGTGTTCCTGATGAAATGGCCAGACTTTGTTTAAAGAAAGCCCGGGCAGTTTCAGGCTGGTCGGCATCCAGGAATGTTCTCCCTTTTTCGATAAGTGTTGAACAATGCAGACTTTGATCTGGAAATTCCTTTAGACATTTCAATGCACGGTCAAGGCAGCGGAATGATTCGTTGAAATTTCCAAGTTGTCTGTTAACGTTGGCGAGGTTGAGTAGAGCCAGGACAATCTGTGATGAATCGCTGAGTTGCTGGATAATGCTGAGGTTTTCGCCATAAAACTTAAGCGCTTCAGTTAACTGACCTCTTTCGGCGTAACAATTGGCAATGTTCAGGTTGATGCCTGCTTCATTGGTAAGATCACCTGTCTCATGACAGAGAAGGCCCGCTTTCCTGAATAACTCTATAGCAGTATCAGGTTTATTGAGTGATATATTTACAAGGCCCATTCCATTAAAAATGAGTCCGGTAGCATGTTTGTCCCCTGCATTTTCCGCTGCTTTCAGTGCTTCAGTCAACTGATAATATGCTTTCTGATACTCCTCTTGTCGTAAATAATAATTGGCCAGCCCGTTTCTGCACTTGGCGATCAGCGAGGGATTTTTCAGTTTTTCTGCAATAAGCAGGCTCCCCCTGAAGGTCATCAGCGCTGAGTCGCTGTTATCCAACATCTGGTAACAAGCGGCTTGCCTGAGCATAAATCTGGCTAACCCAAGGCTGTCTCCCGCTTTCCGCGCCAGGTCGATCGCTTCCTTTGCAATTTTAATCCCTGTCAGCGGGCTCAACAGGAAGGTGCTGTCAAATGCCTTGTTTAATTCATCCAGCTGAACTGCAGTCTCGGTACCTTTTCCGGGCAGCGTATGTCCGGGTTTCAGAAAGCGGTTGTCCATTATATAAATCAGGGATGTTATAAACAGGAAAGCGCCGGTCAGGATCAGCATTCCATATCTGGTATTCAGCACTGATTTCATTGATAAATAAGGGTTTAATAACTTCGGTTGTTTTAAACGCAAATCTATCTGCTGAGTGGGTGTTCTGCAAGGGAAATTGTGTGAAAGGGCATTTCAGGAGGTTGAAAGGTAGTTTGTGCCGGATCAGCTTATGATGATAGTTCTGATAATTATTCTTTTACAGCACGTTGTAGGAATCGTTATTTAAGCCGGGAGAACAAAATCCGGGATATGCTGTTGCAGTAAATCTGTAACGTTTGCCGATGGCTGCCCGGTTTCAGATTGCAGGAGATGTTTTTTTTCGGGAATGTATCCCTTTCCTGTTGTCAAATCGTTGGTTACTGAAAACCGCCTAACGCGGATAACTTTAATCTTCAGTATCGCTGTGGATAATTCAGATTGACCTCTGAGCCTTCCGACGGGTAGCGATTCAGGATCTTGTGGCTGAATAATCATTCAAGTAGAAATCACCTGATGTGAGGCTGGTTTTCTATCTTTCGCATCAACGCATTGTAATCCCTTCTGAGTTGCTCATTCCTGCTTTTAATTCTTTTACCGCTTCCAGCAGGTAAGGGATCAGCCCGATATAATTAACCCCTTTGATTCCTTCAGCGTTTTCAGATACAAGTTCCGGAAATGCCTTTTCCACTTCCTGGGCCAGAAGACCTGTCT
>CAZDBX010000229.1:0-1903 GCA_964503805.1 uncultured Lentimicrobium sp.
AAGATTATCCGCTTTTTTCATACCTCAAACCTAATTCAAAAAACAAAACCAAATCTGGAAAGTTCCGGATTTTTCGTCATACTTGTTACCCGCATCAATTTCGGGTTTGCCACCAGCAAGCAAAAAGCATATACTGCCAGATCTTTATGAAACAACAATATCACATCAAACATTCCCTGCACAAGTTTTGCATCCGGCCAGTGAAACAACCCGGTCTTATCAGATATAGCTGATGTCAACAGGTGAAAACATAACTTTTACATAACCGGAGACTCCGCAAACTGAAATTAAATTTTGACTGCAGACGTGATTTTACTACCTTTAGCATCGGAAAATACATTATCAGGACATGTAATTATTTACCATCCGGTTGTCTGTAAAAATAGTTTTGTCGGTTATAAAAACACATTTATGCTTGATCAGGTTAACATTGAGAAGGTATTGTTTCTCGACATTGAAACAGTTTCCCAGTACCCGGAATATGAGATGCTTCCGGAAGAAATAAAGAAGCTTTGGGATCACAAGGCGCAACGGCTTGCCACGGCTGATCCGGTAGAAACGGCAGGCAATCAGTACGAACGGGCCGGTATTTATGCCGAATTCGGCAGAATCATCTGTATTTCGGTTGGATTCATCAGGAATGGAAAGCTCAGGATCAAATCCTTTTCCGGGGATGATGAAGCATTGTTGCTGAATGATTTTGCAGATTTATTGAATCAAAGTTTCAGTAAGCCCGATATGCTTTTATGCGCCCACAACGGCAAAGAGTTTGATTTTCCTTACATAGCCCGGCGTATGCTGATCAACGGCATCAGGCTACCCGCCCTGCTGGATATTGCCGGCCGTAAACCCTGGGAAGTGCAGCACCTTGACACCATGGAGCTGTGGAAATTCGGGGATTATAAAAGCTATACATCTCTGGCATTACTTACCATGGTATTTAATATTCCTACGCCTAAGGATGATATTGACGGAAGCCAGGTCGGCAGTGTTTACTGGCAAGAAAAAAATCTTCCCAGGATTGTGGAGTATTGCCAGAAAGATGTGGTTGCTGTTGTACAACTCCTGCTCAGGTATAAAGGAAGGCCGCTTATTGAGGCTGATGACATTGTTTTTACCTGAAAACCGTTAAAAATTGATAATTATTGATCTCAGTGCACAACCGAGACAGATGAATCTTTACTTTTGTTTGCTAATTTTAAAACCAATTCAATGAAAACATTCTACGGAGCAATCTCCATGCTCCTTATTTCCGCGCTATTATCAGGTTTATCGGTATCAGCCCAGAAAGCCGGCAAAAAAAACAAAAACGACAAAAACAACGGTGAGCAGGTGCTCATGATGAAATCAAGACAGGATTCAATCAGTTATATTATTGGCAGGGACATCGGCAAGAATATGGTGACCAATGATATCAGCGTGAATGAAGCGCTGCTCTATCAGGGATTGAAAGATGGGCTGATGGGAATAGACAGTATCATCAATGAGGAGGCGACAGAAAAAATCATGATGGCTTTTCAGCAGGAAATGATGATGAAACAACAGCAAAAGACCCAGGCTGCCGCTTCGGAGGCCCGTGCCGAAGGTGAGGCTTTTCTGGCCTCGAACAAAAGCCAGCCGGGCGTAATAGCCCTGCCCAGCGGCCTGCAGTATAAAGTAATTACCGAAGGTGAAGGCGAACATCCCAGGCCGGAAGATGTTGTTGAAGTACACTACACCGGAACATTGATTGACGGAACCGTCTTCGATTCATCAGTAGAACGGGGAGAAACTATAAAATTCCCTCTGAACGGCGTCATCCCCGGCTGGACCGAAGGTGTTCAGCTTATGAAACCCGGCTCGAAATATATGTTCTACATTCCGTCAAATCTTGGTTATGGCGACAGGGGAACCGGTCCTATCC
>CAZDBX010000229.1:1913-4967 GCA_964503805.1 uncultured Lentimicrobium sp.
CTATCCCGGGAGGATCAGTGCTTATTTTTGAAGTTGAACTGATTTCCATAGAAAAACAATAAAGGTTTTGGCTGAAAAGGGGCATACACTTTCCAAATCCACATTTATCCGTGGCGTACAGTGTCTGAAATCCCTTTACCTGAACAAACACAGGCCATTTCTCCGCGACAGGCTTGCTCCCGAGCAACTGGCAAAGTTCAGGAGAGGGCATGAAGTTGGTAAACTCGCCTGGCAATTGTTTCCCGGGGGCATAAATTGTGCGCCCGGGCACCCGTCACAATACACGGCAGCGCTTGAAAAAACCCGCAAACTTATTGCCGAAGAGACGCCGGCAATTTACGAGGCGGCTTTCAGTCACCAGAGTGTGCTTATCCTGCTCGATATCCTCGTTAAAAACGAACAGGGCTGGCATGCTTACGAAGTAAAAAGTTCAGTCTCTGTCTCAGAAACCTATATCACCGATGCCGCGCTGCAGTATCATGTTATAACCGGCACGGGTCTGAACCTGCAATCATTCAATATCATCCACCTGAATCCTGATTTTATCCGGGACGGAATCCCCGACGTTCATAAATTGTTCTCCATTCAGGAAGTAACAGACCAGCTTCGGGGATTGGAATCATTTATCACTGCCCAGATCGAAAAATCCAGGGAAACCCTGTCGCTGAAACACTCCCCTTCCATCCCGACGGGTCAGCATTGCTACAAACCCTATCCCTGTGATTTTATCGGCCATTGCTGGAAAAAGACAGACAAGGATTCCGTGTATACCCTTACCGGTATTCCATTCGAAACAAGAGCGCGTATGGCAGCAGCCGGATATCTGACCATTCCGGATATCCCTGCCGGCCTGCTTGAAGAAAATGATGCCGCCATCCTGTCATCGCACCTTTCAGGAAAAGATATTACCGACAAGGCGGGGATCAGAAAGATGGTTGACGGAACCGGAACACCGGTTTTTATCGCATTTCTGACCGTTCGCCCGGCGGTACCGGTCGTCGATGGATTCAGACCTTTCGGCCCCATGATTGTCGGCCTCAACTGGATTGACGTTCAGGGTAATGAAGGATCTCTTATCGTTGATCCGGGCGAAACTCCTGATTATCAGATAAGAAAGAAGCTTAGGGAATTAGCTTCTGAAAATGGCATGATCGTGCATGCCGGCGGTAAATGGGTTAGTGAAGCGCTCAGCCAGCATTATCCGGATCTTACTGAGAAATTCATCTTCACTGACCTGGAGGAGATTTTTTTATCCGGATATTTTTACCGTCCCGGGCTTGTTCCGGATGCCGGGATCAGCAATATTGCAGCATTTCTGAATCTTACAAGTCCTGACCAGACAAAGATTTCACAGGTAATGGCCGGAGTGAAATATATGGAAACAAACGAGGGGAACAGGGAGCAAACACTTAAAGAGCTTGGCGCTGCCTTATCTGCAGAGGCCGACTCATGCCGGTCAGTTTACTATTTTCTAAAGAGTATCATCAACAATGAAACCTGAGCCTGCAAACTCAGCAGCTTATGGATCAGCCTGTTTCAATTATTTGCTGAAAATCTCTTCTAATTTGCGCTCGAGCGCTTTTCCACGCAGTCGGCGTGCAATAATTTTTCCTTCCTGGTCAATCAGGACCGTGTGGGGAATCGATTTCACCCCATAAACCTGAGCAGCCTGACTCTGCCAGTATTTAAGATCACTCACCTGAGTCCATACAAGACCGTCCTTTTCAATCGCATTCAACCATGCATCCCGGTCCCTGTCGAGCGAAACGCCGAACACTTCAAATCCATTGTCCCTGAAACGGTTATAAATTCTGACAACCTCCGGGTTTTCCCTACGGCAGGGACTGCACCAGGATGCCCAGAAATCAATCAGTACCACTTTCCCCCTGAGGGATGAAAGTTTTGTTTCCATGCCATTAGGGTCTGGCAGCGATATTTCAGGGGCAGGATTTCCCGCTGCCAGTTTACGCTCAAGAGTGACCTTATGCTTCAGATCCGCGGCAGGTTTAAAAGACGGATATTTTCTGCTTGCAGCAGAGGCTACACTGTCATAAACATCAAAATCAGCGGTGATATCCAGTTTCTCAATCAGCAATATGGCGGCAGGCGAGTCAGCATTGGCCATCAACAGGCTGCGCATCCCTTCTCGCTTGCCCTGCTCCAGCTTATTGTACTCCTGCTCGATTACAGGCATTAATTCTGCAAAATCAGGTCGACTCTGCGAGGCCGTATAAAATCTGGAAAGGCTGTCCATCTTCTTTTCAAAGATGGCAGATTTTTCAGCCATCTCATAAAGAATCCTGGTATCGGGAGAACCTTCCACCACAGGTTGCCTGCCCAGCCTCTCCCTGTCCAGTTCCAGACTGATCCGGTCATCAGGCCTGACAAATAAAAAAATGTAATTGTCAGCCGAAACTGCAAGTTTATACAAGGTCAGCTCTTTTACCTGCAAATCAAAGGCGAATACTCCGTCGGAAGCCGTGGTCGCAGTGAGCGGTGCTGATGCCATCACAAGGGGGTTGGACATGCTTAATGCAATACCTGCAATTCCTTCGCCTTTAAGTTTCCCGCTGATCTTTACCGGATTCTGACCGCTTGCCGTTAAGAACGGGACTATCACAAAAATTAAGAGAAGTAATCTGATTATCCTGAGCACCATTTCACATTGATAAATACAGGCAAATATATCAATATATTTCTTAGCGTTGATTGTAGTTTTTCCGGCCTGCCGCAGCCTGACATTTATGCGTATATAGTTGAATATCTTTTACTTGAATAATTTTCTTCTTTGTTAATAACTAAATCATACAAAGGAGTCTGCAGGCTGATCAGTATTTTATAATTTTGGATTATGGAAGAGAACGACAAAATGGTGGGTAACACCAGAAAAAAAAAGCAATACAAACCCAAAGCGCTGAGCGAAATCTTTGAACATGGCAAGGTTCCGCCGCAGGCTACTGATCTTGAAGAGGCGGTTCTTGGCGCTATTATGCTTGAGAAAGATGCCCTTGCCTCCATTATTGACGTCATCAGGCCGGATGCATTTTACAAAGA
>CAZDBX010000230.1:0-4930 GCA_964503805.1 uncultured Lentimicrobium sp.
AAAAATACAGTGCCGGCCTGAGTTAATCAATAAACCGGATAATCTCACCCAATGTCTTTTTGGACTTCCTTGCCGGAGCTCCGAAGGTTTTGCCCACAGCAACGAATGTGATAAGTTTATAAGGCTCTTCGACCTGCAGCAGCGATTCCAGCGCGGGCCGGGCAATCATGGGCGCGCTCATCCAGCAGGCTCCAAGCCCCAGATCAACGGCCGAAAGCAGGATATTCTGAATGGCGGCGCCGGCAGTCTGCATATCCGGCCGGTTGCGCATATTGTCAATTTCTTCGTGCGTGAGATCCGCTCCTTTCTCAAGCACCGAGATATATGGTTTCATCAGTAATGCGATCACGGCCGGCGCGTCCTCGAAAAAGGTGGAATACCATTCAATCCTGGAAAGAAAGGCATGGTTGAGGTCTTCCTTGTCCTTTACCGGAAGTTCACCGAGTGCTTGCGAAACGGCTGCCGCCATTTCTTTCATCAACTCACGCTTGGTGATTACCACAAATTTCCATGGCTGGGAATTGTTGATGCTGGGTGCCAGGCCTGCACGCCGCACCAGTTCTTCGAGGTCTTTTCTGCCGACCGGTTCCGCAGTAAAACTGCGGACACTTACCCGGTTTTCAATTGCATGTACGAGTTCCATTGATTTTGGTTTATAATTCCTGCGTAATTAACGTAAAAGTGTCCGTCTGTTTTATTTGGAGTTATAAAAATAATATATTTGTGAAGATAAATTCCGCATTCAAATTAATAAATACCATGAGCGAAGCGTTAAACCGACTGAAACCGGCCAGATTGTGGCATTATTTCGAGGAGATTTGCAAAGTGCCGCGTCCTTCCAAAAAGGAAGAAAAAATTGCCGCCTACATTGTTGCTTTCGGCCAAAAGGCAGGTCTTGAGACCATTGTGGATGAAACCGGAAATATCCTGATCAGGAAACCTGCTTCTCCGGGAATGGAAAACCGGAAATCTGTCGTGCTGCAGAGCCACATTGATATGGTTTGTGAGAAGAACAGCGACACCCTGCATGATTTTGAGTCCGATCCGATTCAGCCATATATAGATGGTGATTGGGTTAAAGCCCGAGGTACCACCCTTGGCGCCGACGACGGGATCGGCATTGCCGCACAACTGGCCTTGCTGGAGGCGGACGATATCGCCCACGGACCGGTGGAGTGCCTGTTTACGGTGGATGAAGAAACCGGTTTGACCGGCGCTTTCGGGCTGAAGCCCGATTTGCTCAACAGCAGGATTCTGCTCAACCTTGATTCAGAGGATGAAGGGGAAATATTTATCGGCTGTGCCGGCGGTAAAGATACCGTTATCACCATGAATTATTCCAAAGTCCCGGTAGGTGCCAATCAGGCTGGTTATGTTGTGAAAGTCAGCGGATTGAAAGGGGGGCATTCAGGTGATGATATCAATAAAGGGCTTGGCAATGCAAACAAGATACTCAACCGCCTGCTTTGGGAAGCCAATCGTCGTTTCGAAATGCGCCTCTCGAAATTTGACGGTGGTAACCTCAGAAATGCAATTGCCCGCGAAGCAACTGCCATTGTTACGCTGCCGAAGCGTTTCACCCGGGATTTTGAAGAATTTGCAACGAAATTCAGTTCCACGGTCAGGAATGAACTGAAAATCACTGAACCGGGCCTGAACCTGCAGTTTAAGGCCTGCGACCTGCCCGATTATCTTTTTGACATTTCTACCCAGGAGCGTTTGCTGAATGCCCTGTATGCATGTCCCCACGGCGTTATTGCCATGTCGGCCGACATCCCGAATTTCGTGGAAACCTCAACCAATCTGGCCTCAGTCAAAACCCTTGAAAATAAAATTGAGATTACCACCAGTCAGCGCAGTTCGGTGGAATCGGCCAAGGACAATGTGGCCAATATGGTGGTTGCGGTATTTAACCTGGCCGGTGGCAAGTCGGTACATTCCGATGGCTATCCGGGCTGGACGCCCAATCCGAAATCGGAGGTGCTGGAGATCTCCCGCAATGCTTACCACAGGCTTTTTGATGCCGAACCCAAAGTGCTGGCCATCCATGCAGGGCTTGAATGCGGCCTCGTAGGGGAGAAGTACCCGGGTATGGATATGATTTCCTATGGTCCGACCATCAAAGGTGCCCATTCACCCGATGAAAGGCTGCTGATCCCCACCGTGCAGAAGTTCTGGGATCTGACCCTGGAAATACTGAAAAATATTCCCGAAACGGAAGTGAGTTAAATGAATCAGTAACGCGGCCTCCGTAACGGGGGCCGTTTTTGTGTGTCCGGGGCTGAATGTAGTTCTTCCGGGTATAAAATTAAATGTGTATGACGAAGTTTCTCAGCGTTAAATTAATCATTCCGATAATATTCCTGAGCGCCGGATTAAAGGCGCAGCATCACGATGACCGGGTCTATTTCTGGCCTGAAGATTCCCTCGTAAAAGAAAAGCTGGCCTGGTGGCAGGATCTGAAATTCGGTCTGCTGATGCACTGGGGGCCATACAGTCAATGGGGCGTAGTGGAAAGCTGGAGCATATGCCCTGAGGACGAAGAGTGGTGCGCCCGTAAAGGGCCTTTCGCGCACGACTACTTTGAATACCGCAGGGCATATGAGTCGTTGCCTTCAACATTCAATCCGGTGCGCTTCAATCCGCAAAGGTGGGCGGAGGCTGCCGCAAAAGCGGGGATGAAGTATATGGTGTTCACCACCAAGCACCACGATGGTTTCTGTATGTTTGATACGAAACTTACGGATTACCGCATCACCGGTCCTGATTGTCCGTTTTCAACCAACCCTGCGGCCAATGTCACCGGCAGGATTTTCGACGCATTCAGAAACAAGGGAATGGGTATCGGGGCTTATTTCTCAAAACCCGACTGGCATTGTCCTGATTATTGGGATCCCTATTTTCCGCCGGTTGACCGGAATGTAAACTACAGCAGGGAAAAGTATCCGGAGAAATGGGAGCGGTACAAGGATTTTACCCGTGGACAGATCAGGGAGCTATTGACGGATTATGGCAAGGTTGATATCCTCTGGCTGGATGGCGGATGGGTGAAGAAGTGCGCCGATACCGTTTTTCCTGATGGAAAGCGGCTGGTTAACCAGGATATTGACATGCCGGGCATTGCGGCCATGGCCAGGGAGCTGCAGCCGGGGATACTGGTGGTGGACAGGGCTGTTGAAGGCCCGGATCAGAATTACCTTACACCCGAACAGCGCGTTCCGGAGCAATTGCTTGATTTCCCATGGGAAACCTGCATGACCATGGGCAACTCCTGGAGCTATGTTCCGGGCGATCATTACAAATCATCCTCCGAGTTGATCAGGTTATTATGCCGCATTGTGGCGCGCGGCGGTAATTTTCTGCTGAACATCGGCCCCGGTCCCGATGGGGAATGGGCTCCGGAAGCATACCAGAGGCTGGAGGAGGTCGGGAGATGGATGGAATTGAACGGAGAAGGGATATACGCCTGCAAACCTGTGGCACCTTATGAAAAAGGAGGATTCGTTTATACGCAAAAGAATGGTTTTATTTATGCCATTTACCTGACCGATCATGATGTATTCCCGGAAATGCTGAAAGTGGAGCTGCCTGATGGTTGTCCGGGCAAACCGGTATTAATGGGCAGTAGTCTGAAGGTAAAAGCAGATTTTTCAAAAGGGGGCGCAGTGTTCATACCACTGACTCCTGAGTTGAAAAGCTTAATGAAGTCAAGCCCGGCGCTGGTATTCAGGTTTGCCGGGAAGCGTTGAGATTGCCCTGCCTCCGCGATTTATTATCTGCCAAGTATAACTCCCATGCGCAGCACCGGGTTGGAATAGGGGGAGAGGGCGTCGTCATTCAGGTTCCACAGCGCCATAATGTAAAAATAGGAACCCTGGCTTATGCGTTGCCGGTAACCACCGCCCACAAAAAAGCTGTTGATGACGGCGGTCTGTGGCTCTTTCATCAATCCGGCCCCTGAATTATAATAGCCTGTGTAATTGTAGCGCAACGATTCGTATTCGGTATGGGCAAAAACATTATCCAGGATATGATACCGGGCAAATACCGATCCGCCGAGGATGTTGCTCTTCAGGTCATAGCGGGTGCCGGTGTAGTAATCAATATAGTAATCTTTATACTTATAGTATTTATAGGTAAGCCCAACCCCTGTTTCAAATTTTTCTGTAAACCTGTATCCGATCACCGGTGAGATATCTATCAGGGTGAGCGTACCGAACTGCAGTCCCAGCCCACCGCCGAAGAAGAGATTATCGGAGAATTTCTCTTCGTTTTTTGAGAATTCCTGGGCATCTGCCGCAGAAAACAGGGAGGATATTATAAGTATCGGAGCGAAAAGTATGAGCTGTAGTGTCTTCATAGGGAGAAATTTTAACTGCTAAATTACAAAATCGTGTTAAAACGGTGGTAAAAGGCTATTTTTTTTATATTTATGTAAATCAGACGATTAAATGATTTGGGTTGTTTTGGGGCATTAGCGGTGTTTCTGCCGGTCAAAAAAAAGTTCATTTTTTTTCGATGTTGAACAGGTTTATAATGAATGTATTAGAAAAAATGACAAAAAAAAGTTTGATTAACCTCTTGCAGTGAATAAAAAAGGCAGTACTTTTGCCATCCCAATTGAGGCAAAAATCGGTGTAAGCATTGATAAGTCGGAGGTTGGAAAGTTTTTTGAAAAAAAATTCTAAAAAGAGTTGCAGGATTAAAAATAGTTTGTAATTTTGCAGCCCCAAACGATAATAAATTTTGTTGTTTGGCAGAAATAGAGTTCTTTGAACTAATGGAGCAATACGAAAAATAAGCAGCAAAGTGGTTCACTATGTGAATAGATGAACCAAGAGTAGATCTTGAGAACATTTAAATTTTTCATTTACAATGGAGAGTTTGATCCTGGCTCAGGATGAACGCTAGCGGCAGGCTTAATACATGC
>CAZDBX010000231.1:0-4903 GCA_964503805.1 uncultured Lentimicrobium sp.
GGGACGAAGGACGCGAAGAAGGGACGAGGGACGGCCCTTCGACTCCGCTCAGGGACCGGGACGAGGGACGAGTCTCACTGAGTAAGTAGCGGTTTTCGCGGGTTTGAAAGAGAAAGGGAAGGAAATCTCTAATTTTTAATTTCTAATTTCTAAAATTAACACCTCAACCTTAACCTCAACCTCAGTCTTAACCTAATCCTTAGCTTCAAAAAAAGTCCGAAATCCGAAATCAAAAATCCGAAATAAAGAATATGTCAAATCTGGATGAAATTTACCGCAGGCTCGAAGAGCGCAACCGTCAGGCAGAACTCGGCGGGGGGCAGGAGCGCATTGACAAATTGCACAAGACGGGCCGTAAGACCGCCCGCGAGCGGATAGAGATGTTGCTTGATCCGGGCACTTTTGTTGAATTCGACCGTTTCGTGGTGCACCGTGCCCGCGATTTCGATATGGAGAAAACCCTGATTCCGGGCGACGGCGTGGTAAGCGGTCATGGGAAAATCGACGGAAGGTTGGTCTATGTGTTTGCCCAGGATTTCACCGTTTTTGGCGGTACCCTGAGCCGGGCCAATGCCGACAAGGTGATAAAGATCATGGATCTGGCGCTTAAGATGGGTGCTCCCGTTATCGGCCTGAACGATTCGGGCGGTGCCAGAATTCAGGAAGGGGTGGAAAGCCTGGCCGGTTATGCCGATATTTTCTACCGCAACGTGATGAGCAGCGGGGTGATTCCGCAAATCTCGGCCATTCTCGGCGCCTGCGCCGGAGGTGCAGTCTACAGCCCGGCCATCACCGATTTTATCCTGATGACCAAAGATTCGAGCTATATGTTCGTAACCGGACCGGATGTAATCAAAGCGGTGACCCATGAAGAAGTGACCAAAGACGAGCTGGGCGGCGCCATGACGCACAATGCAAAAAGCGGGGTTGCGCACCTGATGGCCGAGGATGAAGAACAGGCCATGATGATGATCCGTGAGCTGATGAGTTTTCTGCCATCCAACAACATGGAGGAACCTCCTGTGGTGAAAACCACCGACGACCCCAACCGCGAAGAGGAAAAACTGCAGGATATCGTACCATTTGATCCCAACAAGCCTTACGACATGACGGAGATCATCCACAGCGTGGTGGATGATGGAAATTTCATGCAGATTATGCCGCATTACGCGCAGAATATGATTACCGGCTTCGGTCGCCTCAATGGCAAGCCGGTCGGTATTGTGGCCAATCAGCCTGCTTTTCTGGCAGGAGTGCTCGACATCAACAGCTCGGTAAAAGCCGCTCGTTTTGTGCGTTTCTGCGATGCCTTCAATATACCGCTCATTACCTTCGTGGATGTACCGGGCTTCCTGCCGGGAACATCGCAGGAGTTCGGTGGCATCATCAAGCATGGAGCAAAACTGCTGTATGCCTTCGCCGAGGCGACTGTCGCGAAAATTACGGTGATTACCCGCAAAGCATATGGCGGAGCTTATGATGTGATGTCGAGCAAACACATCGGCGCCGATGTGAACTTCGCCTGGCCCACGGCCGAAATTGCCGTGATGGGCGCCGAAGGGGCGGTCAACATCATCTTCCGCGACAAACTTACCGATGAAGACAAAGCCAAAGCCGTAAAAGATTACCGGGATGTCTTTGCCAGCCCTTACAAGGCTGCCGAACAGGGATATATCGATGAGATCATCTATCCCAAACATACCCGCCGGAAGCTGATACAAGCGCTGGAGATGTGTTCCAACAAACGCAAAAGCAATCCGCCGCGCAAACACGGAAATATTCCTTTGTAAATCACAGGAAAGAACAATTCAGGAATTTATTATCAGGAAAAAGCGTTTTCCCCACAGATTTATGACTTGTACTGCAGCTCGCTCAGGCTGCGGTATAACCCGTCTGCTGATCTGAGGAGTTCTTCATGGGTCCCTTTTTCCACGATGCGGCCCTGATCCATTACCAGGATCAGATCGGCTTTCCGGATGGTTGACAGCCGGTGGGCAATCACGATGGAGGTGCGGCCTTCCATCAGCTTTTCGAGGGCATCCTGCACCAGGCGTTCATTCTCACTATCAAGGGAAGAAGTGGCTTCGTCCAGTATCAGGATGCGCGGGTCTTTCAGCACCGCCCTGGCAATGGCGATGCGTTGCCGCTGTCCGCCCGAAAGCTGGGTGCCCCGTTCTCCCACCAGTGTATCGAGTCCCTGAGGGAATTTTGAGATAAACTCCCAGGCGTTGGCCCTGCGGGCAGCTTCTTCCACCATCTCAGGGGATGCATCCAGGCGTCCGTAGGCGATGTTCTCGCGTATGCTGCCCCCGAAAAGAAAGATATCCTGAGGCACCAAGGCCATCTGCGCCCGTAAAACCGAAAGCGGAATATTCTCTGCTATATGTCCATCAAACGATATCTGGCCGGAAACCGGGTCATACAAACGGAGGAGCAGGTTTACCAACGTTGATTTTCCGGCACCGCTCGGGCCTACCAGGGCAACCAGCGAACCCGGCCTGATCTCCGCGCTGATTCGATCGATGACATTTACATCGGTGCGCGTAGGATATGCAAAACTGACCTCATCCAGCCGGATATGCCCCTTCAGAAGACCGGACGCGGGAATTTCCCCGACCTCTTCCACCGGTTCGGGGGTTTCACCAAAAATATCAAACAGGTCTTCGGTGGCTCCGATAAATTTCTGCACCCTGGCAAAAACGTCGGCCAGCCCGCCGATGGTTCCCCCGATAAAGACGGTATAAATCACAAAAGAAAAGAGCTCTCCGGTTGTAATTTCGCCGGATGACAACAGGGCCGCTCCTTTCCAGATTACGGCCACCATGGTTCCGAAAATGCCGAGAATGACAAAGGAGGAGAAAGCGCCGCGGACACGCCCGTTTTTGATGCCGGTTTGCGCAATATCTCCGGTGATGGCCCGATACCTTTTCATCTCAAAAAACTCATTGGTGAAGGTTTTTACACTTTGCACCCCCTGCAGGGTTTCCTCAACAATGGTGTTGGAATCGGCCACCTGGGCCTGAGCCTTTTTGCTCAGTTTACGAATATACCTTCCAAAGAAGCCTACGAGCAGAAATACTCCCGGAACTACCGCCAGCATAAAGAGGGTAAGTTTCACCGATGTAATTGTCATAAGCACAATGCCGCCCGTAATGATGATGAGCTGCCGGATAAATTCAGCCAGCGTGCTGGTAAGCGCATCCTGGAGCAAAGTAATATCTGAAGAAATCCTGCTGTTGAGTTCACCCACCCTGCGCTGCTGAAAAAATTTCATGGGCAGCCGGATCAGGTGGTTGAAGGTGTGCCGCCGAAGATCGGCCAGCGCCCGCTCAGCCACCTGTACAAAAAGATAAATCCTGAAATATGAAAACAGCGACTGGGCTACCAATACCAGCACCAGGATCAGCGCCAGCCGGTTGATCTCCGCTCCCAGCTTCCCGCTATTGCCATATTCAACCAACTCGCCCAGCAATTTCGGAAACAACAGGCTGGTGGCGCTTGATCCGAATAAAAACAGCAATCCCAGGCCATACATCCATTTGTAAGGCTTAAGGTATTGAAACAATCGGGAAAGCCGGCGCAGGCCTGGCAGGGTAATCTTGCGTTTCAGGTTGTCATCGCTCATCGGGGAAGCTGTTTCAGAAGATTGTCACTATAACAAACAGTTCCGGGGAAAGTTGGATGCCCGAAGTTTTACCGGGCAACACAAAACGACCGGCGACCTTATGAACTTATGATTCCCGGCAACAGGCAACTATGGCTTCGACATGGATCTGTGTGGTATTCAGTACCGGGATGCCGGCATAAACTGGTTCGGTAAGGATCAGCGGGAATTCGGTACAGCCCAGGATCAGGCTATCGATCTGCGCTTCATGCACCATCTTCTCAATAATCTGAATTAACTGCAGACGGGTTTCATCTTTGAAAATTCCAAGTTCAATTTCGCTGAAGAGTTTATGATGCAGCCAATCCCGCTCTTCCTTTCCGGGGATTACCACTTCCATTCCTCTCTGCCTGAAAGCGTCGGGATAAAATGAGGCATCCATGGTAAAGCCGGTGCCAAACAGCCCGGGCCGTTTCAGCTCCAGGCGCAGGGCTTCGGTCCGGGTGGCTTCCACAATGCTGATCAACGGCAGACCGGCGCGTTCACTGATTTCATCGAAAAAAATATGGGGTGTATTGGCGGTGATGGCGGCAAAATCAGCTCCCGCATCCTTCAGCCGCGCGATGGAATCAACCAGGTAATCGATTGCTCCTTTAAAATTGCCTGATTGCATAAAGCCCAGCAATTTCCCGAGATTTACGCTGTAGATGATAATCTCGGGATAGTTAAGCCCTCCGCTTTCATCCTTAAATGCATCAATAATGCCTTTGTAATAGTCCACCGTCGCTTCGGGGCCTGTGCCGCCGATCAATCCGATTTTTTTCATAAGGTGAGTTTGCTGATGATTTATCATTAACTAATTATCCTAATCCGCTCTATGACAGCCCGGGAGCTTCAATCCCGGGCCCGGTGACACCTGCCGGTTTATTGCAGGGTGCTTTTGCAGGATCTCTTCCAAAATCGTGGCTGCTCCTTCGATCAATGCAGGACATACCGACTGAAAAGCCCCGCTGTGTTTCGCTTCTTCGCGACCTTCCGCTGTGCTGAGGTCATGTTGCAGCAATTTATTGCAGTGCAGATCGCCAAAGCGGTGCTCAAAGGCCTGAAGAAATTCACCGGAGATCTGCAGGACCTCCGCTTTTACAGATATTTCATCCGCCGGCGAATATCCGAAATGCAGCCCGATGACCATCAGGGATCCGCTCACCGCCCCGCAGATTTCACCCCTGGAGGCTATGCCCCCGCCGAAAGCGGAAGCCAGCCTGAAAGCGGAAATATCGTCCCTGAAAAATTGACGGC
>CAZDBX010000232.1:0-4889 GCA_964503805.1 uncultured Lentimicrobium sp.
GCTGATAATGGCATCAGGAGGCAATCCGGATAAGACTTTATGAACTGCTGCAACATTATACGATCTTTTATAATGCTGTTTCTGGTAAAATCTGATATTGACCTTATCTGTATGAATGACGGTATTATCCATCACCCGGAAGGTAGACGCAAATGTCAGCACCAGAATCAGGACGGAAAAAAAACCGGCCAAACGTTTCCTCCTGACTCCTGATATTACCTCAAAAATCCCAATAGCCATCACCGGGGCAAACTCAATGCTGTACTGATCGGCAATGCCCCACATGTAGTAATTGTCATGAAAGAGTTTCTGAAAATACACCGGGATAAGCATCAGCAAATAAGCAGGCCGGAGCAGAAGGATAGGCAGCCCTGAAAAGACAAGCAAAAGATGCAGTTCAAGCTTAACAAAATCACCAGGCAGGCTGTTGTTGTGATTCACAAACAGGGTCTTCAGTGATTCCAGCGGATGGGATACAAGATGCAGAAAAGCCTCTTTGTAATTGCTTCCAAGAAAACTGTAGTGAAAATGCGGGTAATCGCCGGTATTTGAAAATGCAGGCATGATAAGTGAAACAATCACTATGAAAGTTGCACCGCAGATAACTGAGGATATTAGCATGAAATTCCTGATCCGGGCTACCTTTCTGTACTCAACGGCAATACCAAGACATACAAACAAGAACCACAGGGATACATTTTCCTTTGAAACCAGCATCAATGCCAGCAGCAGGGCAGCGACCCCGAAATTTCGTTTCCGCAAGGAATAAAACAGCCATGGCAGCAAGGAGGCCGCAACAACATTACTGTGATAATCAAATGAAAGCGCTGAATAAACTCCAAAAAACAAGTAGAAGTAAAGCGCGGCGTATAGGGGAATATTACCATGCGGATCCCTCAACCTGAAATAGAACCACACCCCCGCTCCCCCGGCCAGGACCGCTGCAATCTGAACGATCAGCAAGGTGTAGGTGCCAAAAACCAATGACAGGGGAGAAAAAAAGATAAGATACAGATCAAAATGATCGGCCAGCAGGTTTTCTTCAATTTCCTTGAAAACGGCGCTGTCGTTCCAGCGGAAATGGAGATAATCATACAGGGCATTCGTGTATGCGCCAAGGTCCAGGGCATACGTTCTGAAATTATAATGATTCACCAGCGATATCAATGAGAAAATCACCCCGAAAAGAATAATAATCAGGACCAGCCCTCTGTATTGCTTCAGCATGCTCATTTTATCCATTTCAAATTGAACAGATATTGCAACCTGTCACCTGATCAGAGAAAATACAATATCTGCGTCTGATTCCCGGAGCTATCCGGCTATCGGGCATTTTAAATAAAAGTCAGGGCCACTTCCTTCAGAAACTTATCCTCCAGCAACCGGGCAATCCTTTTCACCACAGTGCGGCGGATTTCCAGTTCGACCGGCAGACTTGGATCCTGATGGGCGATATTGATGCGTGTACCAATGATAAAATGTATCTCATCGCTTTCGATGAGCATTTTCACAATCCGGTCGGCAGGGCCTTTGGTAAGGCGGGTAGAGCTGTTAAAGCCTTTAAGTATCTCGGTAACCTTTCCCAGGGTAAGGATTCCTTCGGTGACAAGGTCAACGCCTTCCATCAATGAGATCGGCGGCAGGTCGGGATCGTCGAAGTCGAAAGTGTCTTCAATACTGCGTTTCAGCTCCCTGGCTATGATATCCGCGGTGGTTGCGCCGCAGATGATCTTTTTGCCGTCGAACTGATCCACCATACGGGCAAACCCGCTGTCATTGCTTTCCTCAAACGGCGGTCCCGTGCACACCAGCATCTTTCTGGGTTCCCTGAAATAGATTACGCCGCAACTGGTATCATCTTTGCTCAGGTATCCATCATTTACGTGGGCCATGTTCACCACTTTATGGGCGAGTTGCAAAGCTGAGATATCGGGTTCATGGTTCACCAGTTCCTGCACATACTGCTGTACGCTGTCGCGCCCCCAGCCAAAAAGAAACTTGCCTCCGCCAAGCCCCGACTGGGCGACCCCATCACTGAAAAATATGATACGATCCTCCTTTTCCGGAACGAATTCACAACTCTTAAGCTCTTTTCCTGCGCTCTTGCCGCCCTCAAGCATCACACAGGTCCACTCGGGTTCAAAGATTTTTTTCCCGCGCATCACGATGGTCTGCGGGTTGTCATACTCAAGAATTCTGACCTTGCCATCAAATTCTATATCAATGATGGTAAAGGTGGAGTAGCTCATCTTCCGCTCGCTGCATTCCGGCAACGTATTCATGATGATCTCGGCAATGCGGTGCATCTCCTTATGCTCTGCCGTGAAATTAAGCGCCATGGTAGCCGTAAGGGTGGCCAGCATATTTGCCTTTACCCCGTGCCCCATGCCGTCAGACAAAACCGCTACAATCCGGTTCTCCTCATTGATCCGTCTTGAAAGAAAAACATCACCACAGATACGTGATTCATGATGATTTTTAAGCTCCGCATTGACCTCTATATAAAACCTGTTATCCATGCGTCTGGCCTATTTTTTACCGGCTTTATGCGACTCGATGATCGAATTGAGCATGCGTTCCGTTTTCGCGGCGCCTTCACCAAGCAGGAATGCAATTTTCTGGACCAGGTCAAGATTCTCATCAATCACTTCGGTAACGCGGTGAATAACTTCCTCTTTTCGCACTTCGGGCAGATACATGTCGCGCAGCACAGCGCCGGCAATTTTCCCTTTCTTAATGGAGAATACTGAAACATTGAGCAGACGGTCGCCCAGGTGCACATCACGATTAACCACGTTTTCGTTGGTGGTAAGTACTGCTGTAAACAGTTTATAGAACTGGAAAGGCAGCAGGGTTTTCAGATCCGCCCCTACCAGTCCGGGGATAATTTCATTGATTTCCTCGGCATCTTCTCCCAACGTATTGATAAAGCTCTGATTCGACTCAATCACCTTCAGGTTCTCATCCACAATAACCACCGCACTGGGCAATTTCTGCAGCATCGAAGAAGTTCTTTCAAGGGCTTCCTGTGCCGCCTGCTGATCCTGCCGGGCTTTGCGCTCCGAATCAAGCAGTGCTTCCTGTGTTTTCGCAAGCTTTTCATTGGTCAGCTTGAGGGTGCGGATAAAATCGTGCTTGCTTTTCAATGAATAGGTTATGCACATGTCGGTCTTTGTCAGCCCCTTGGCAACATTCACGGCAAAATCCCTGCATGATTCATAACCGCAGGCACCGCACCCGAGCTTATCTTCGCTGTTCTGCTTGCCGATCACTTTCAGGATTTCCTCAATCTTTTCTTCGCTTGGCTGGGGCAAACGCTGGTCATCGACGGCAAATTCCGCTTTAAATCCGGTCAGGCCGCTGTGTTTCTTGCATGCCTTTTCCCAGGTCTTCAGATCAAAATTCTTCAGCTTTTTATTTGCATAATCCGTTACCAGGGTTTTGCGTGCATATTTTTTTCCTCCGCGGGAGGTTCCGGGCCCCATCAGGCAGCCTTCACAATAAAACAGATTAAAGTGTTTGCGGATAAAATCAATGGAAGATTCGAATTCACGGATGGCCTCCAGCACATTATCCTTTCCTTCTGCAGTGATGACACTGCCCTGCATAAGATCCTCATCCAGGCCGGCTGCCTGAAGAATTCCGTTACTGACTGCGTAAAGTGATCCTTTGTAGCCAAGCGGCGGATCGAAATCAGAATATTCAACTGTGCTCTCCTTAATGTTAAATTCAGCGAATAGCTGCCTGAGCTCTACAAAGGTAAGCACTGCATCAACCTTTGCATCGCACACATACCGCAGGGCTTCATCCTTGGCTCCGATACAGGGGCCGATGTAAACCACCTTTGTCTCCTTTCCGTAAAGCTGACGGGCTATTTGCGCGGTGGCAACCATTGGACTGATTATGGGTGCCAGATTTCCGATCAGGTCAGGATGGAATTTTTCAATCAGCGCTACGACAGGCGGACAGTTGGTGGTTATATAATACTTCCCGAGGAATTTGGTAAACAACTCACGGTATTCGGCAGCTACCAGATCAACCCCGAATGAAACCTCATTTACGTATGAAAATCCGAGTTCACGGATCATGCGCACAAATTTCCTGTAGTCGGTTATATCGTCAAACTCCCCTGAAATACTGGGCGCGACAATGGCAACGGCTTTTTCTCCCGAAGCCAGGATTTTCTTCACATCCTCGCAGGAATCCCTGTAAGTGATGGCCTGAGGTGCACATACCTGAAGGCAGCTACCGCAGCCTATGCAACGGTTATGGTCAACCTCCGGCGCTTCCTGATTTGCCTTAACCTGAATGGCATTCACCGGGCAGGCACGAACACAGGCATAACACACCTTACATTTCAGCTTATCTATGTTAATCAGCGGAGGTTTCATAAATCAACTCTTTCCTTCTTTTAGATCATCAAACACCCGAAGAGGTCTTCCCGAAAATTCCATCCAGGATCATGATCACTTTGTCTTCATTTAAACCGGTATACTCCTTCCCATCGATGCTGATGAGCGGCCCGCGATCGCAAGTGCTGAAACAATGGGCACCATGAAAATAGACCAAATGTCTGAGGTTGCGTTCATTCAGGTATTGTTCCACAACTTTTACAAGCCGCTTATTTCCCCGTGAGAAACACGAACTACCCAGACAGATCTGAATATCAATTCTGTTATCCACAAAAACGGTATTAACTTTATTAACAAACCGGACACATCCCCGGATTAATTTCTTTGCTGACAGTTGGTTACAAGCTTATGAATTGACTATATCAGCCAACAGCCAATGCGAAGTTACTGAAAAACCTGTTCAGAAGCAATTACACCTTGCCTGGATTTCACACACCAAACCCGCTTCTGCCAAACAATACCAACCGCACAGCAAAA
>CAZDBX010000233.1:0-4867 GCA_964503805.1 uncultured Lentimicrobium sp.
TGCACCTGAAGGGTACCTCCGTTTATTTCCAGGTATCGGATATTCTTGTCAGGGTCCACAATTTTAATCTTTCCCTTTTTCAGGGTTGCAATCATAGGCGCATGGTTGTGCATGATCTCAAAAGATCCTGATTTACCGGGCAGTTGCACCAGGGTGACTTCGGCGTTGAAGAGGGTTGTTTCGGGGGTAATGACTTCGAGGTTCATGATCAGCTGCTGATTAAAGCAATGTTATTTGGCTGCCATCATTTTCTTGCCCTTTTCCATCGCTTCTTCAATGGTTCCGACCAGGTTAAAGGCCGCTTCGGGATATTCGTCCATTTCCCCGTCGAGGATCATTTTGAAGCCCTTGATGGTATCTTCAATGGCAACAAAAGTTCCCGGGATTCCGGTGAACTGGGTGGCCACATGGAAAGGTTGCGAAAGGAACCGCTGAACACGGCGGGCACGGGAAACGACCAGTTTATCTTCATCCGAAAGTTCGTCCATTCCCAGAATGGCAATGATATCCTGGAGTTCCTTGTACCGCTGGAGGATTTCTTTTACCCTGAGGGCGGTACGGTAATGTTCCTCGCCAACCACATCGGGCGAGAGGATTCTTGAAGTAGAATCCAGCGGGTCAACGGCAGGATAGATACCCAACTCGGCAATTTTACGGCTGAGTACGGTGGTGGCGTCAAGGTGGGCAAAGGTGGTGGCCGGCGCCGGGTCGGTAAGGTCATCAGCAGGCACGTAAACCGCCTGCACCGAGGTGATGGAACCGCGTTTGGTAGAGGTAATGCGCTCCTGCATAATGCCCATTTCGGTTGCAAGGGTGGGCTGGTAACCCACGGCTGAAGGCATACGGCCCAGCAGCGCCGAAACTTCAGAGCCGGCCTGGGTAAAGCGGAAAATATTATCTACAAAGAAAAGGATGTCGCGGCCGCCGGTTTTTTCATCTCCGTCGCGGAAATATTCAGCCATGGTAAGTCCCGACAAGGCAACCCTTGCACGCGCTCCGGGAGGCTCATTCATCTGTCCGAACACCAGTGTCGCCTGCGATTTCATCAGTTCCTCGCGGTCAACCTTGCTGAGGTCCCATCCGCCTTTTTCCATATCTTCAAGGAATGCGTCACCATAACGGATAACGCCCGATTCAATCATTTCACGGAGCAGGTCGTTACCCTCCCGGGTACGTTCGCCTACGCCCGAAAAGACCGAAAGGCCTGAATAACGTTTGGCAATGTTGTTGATCAGCTCCATGATAATCACGGTTTTACCAACGCCGGCGCCACCGAACAAACCGATTTTTCCACCCTTTGCATAAGGTTCTATCAGGTCGATCACCTTGATGCCGGTATAAAGCACCTCGCTCTGGGTGGTAAGGTTCTCAAACTTCGGGGGTTCACGGTGGATGGCATAGGTCTCCTGTCCGGAAACCGCGCCAAGTCCATCAATCGGCGCACCGATTACATTGAAAAGCCTTCCTTTCACATCTTCACCCACCGGCATTGAGATGGGCTGTCCCTTCGAAACCACCTTCATCCCGCGGTGCAGGCCGTCGGTTGAGTCCATGGCAATGGTCCTGATGGTGCTTTCTCCGATATCCTGCTGACATTCCAGCACGATCACATGCCCTGTGTCGCTGGTGACTTCAAGGGCATCGTAAATATTCGGTAAAACGGATTTCTGATCAAAGGACACATCCACTACGGGGCCAATAATCTGTGATATTCTGCCAGTTACGGGTTCGGCCATGATTTGTTTATTGAAATGTTGAAAGTGAGCAAATTTAACAAACAATCGATTTATACAAATGTTCAGGGATAAATTATCCGGGACTCAACACCGGAAATGTCCCGGCTTTGATTAAGGCCAATCTCAGGGGATGCCGGTTCCGGACGGGAAGATGCGCGCGTTTATAATTTTTGGAAGGTGGTAACGTTTTAATTTTTTGTATTTTGGCTGGCCGGTCTCAGATAATGACGAGGTTTATTTACATGATCAGGCCGGTACTACAGAAATTTTATCAATAAATCATCATATCTATGCGAAAAAACAGTTTGAATGCCTTGCTTGTTGTGGCGGGGCTCTTGTTGGCAGGCCCCCTTATGGCCTGCACGAATTTTCTGGTGACCAAAGGTGCAAGCGCCGATGGTTCTACCATGATTACCTACGCAGCTGACTCACATGTGCTTTACGGAGAACTGTATTTCAGACCGGCAGCAGATTATCCCGATGGAACCATGCTCGATGTCTATGAATGGGATACCGGGAAATACCTTGGAAAGATAAAACAGGCAAAGCATACCTGGTCCGTTGTTGGTAATATAAACGAGCATCAGGTGGCCATCGGTGAAACCACCTATGGCGGATTGCCTGAACTGGTTGATACTACCGGAATCATTGATTACGGCAGCCTGATGTATATCACCCTCCAAAGGGCAAAAACCGCACGTGAAGCCATCCGCATTATGGGCGAACTGGTTGCCGAATATGGTTACTACAGTTCGGGAGAATCCTTCTCGATTTCCGATCCCAATGAAGTGTGGATCCTTGAGATGATCGGCAAGGGGTCGCCTCAGGTGGTAAAAGACAAAAGAGGGCGCACCCGTACCGTTCATAATAAAGGAGCCGTGTGGGTAGCCATGCGCATTCCTGACGGGTACATCTCCGGCCATGCCAACCAGGCCCGCATCACCACTTTCCCGCTGAATGACCCGGAAAACTGCATCTATTCGCCTGATGTTATCAGTTTCGCCAGAGAAAAGGGCTATTATACAGGCGCCGATCAGGATTTCAGTTTCTCTGACACTTATGCGCCCCTCGACTTCGGAGCCGCCCGTTTTTGCGAAGCAAGGGTATGGGCCGGTTTCAACCAGGTGAGCCGCGGAATGGATAAATACGCGGATTATGCCAAAGGACACGACCTGAAGAACCGCATGCCGCTCTGGGTGAAGCCCGACAGAAAACTTACCGTAAGGGATGTAATCGGTATGATGCGGGATTATTATCAGGGTACCGAGCTGGATATGACCAGGGATGTCGGGGCCGGGCCTTATCAGTCGATCGTCCGCTGGCGGCCGATGACCTGGACAGTGGACGGGGAAACCTATTTCCACGAAAGGGCCATCTCCACCCAGCAGACCGGATTCTCCTTCGTTACTCAATCGCGCGGATGGCTGCCCGATCCCGTTGGCGGCATTCTGTGGTTCAGTGTTGACGATACTTACAGCACCGTTTATGTCCCGATGTACTGCGGCATTACGGAAGTGCCCGAATCATACGCCGTTGGCAATGGAAGCATGATGGAGTTTTCCGACAATTCCGCTTTCTGGGTTTTCAACCAGGTTTCTAACCTTGCCTATACACGCTACAAAGACATGATTGCTGACATACAGAAAGTGCAGTCGGCGCTCGAAGGTAAATTCATCTCCTACACGGATGTGGTCGACAAAGCGGCGGTTGAATTGTATCAGAAAGATCCGGCCAAGGCACGCGAATTCCTGACAGATTACTCGGTAAACCAGGGAAACAGCACGGTGCTGCGCTGGAAAGAGCTTTACCGCTATCTTTTTACCAAATATCTCGATGGAAATGTAAAAGTTAAGGATGGAAACAACCAGAACCCGAAAGTTAAATTCCCGGGTTATGATGAGTCCTATTACCGTATGATCATCGAGAAAACCGGCGATAAGTTCAAGTATCAGGGGGAAAGCCATTAATAAAGGATTGCTGATTTAACTGAAAAGGGGGATATTTCCTATAAGGATTTATCCCCCTGTTGTTTATCGGGATTGACCTTTAAAATAAAAAATGCGGAATCTCTTTAAAAGCTGTAATTTTGCAAAAGGTTTTACGTTCTGTAATATGGAATCAACCTCAAGGATGATCTGCAAAAAATCTGCTGAAATATGGACAGTATGAATGATATCAACGTTGGCAACAAAAGCCGGAACAAATCATTGATCATTATCGTTATACTTCTTGCCGCGCTGGCATTGCTGACCTGGCTTTATCTTTCGACCCGTTCGCGCCTGGGTTCATTGCTCGAGGAAAAAGAAAAGCAAAGGGTTGAATTGCAGCATGAACTTGACTCCCTCATCACAGAACACAACAATATTAAGCTGGAGTACGGGACTTTCTCTGATTCACTGGTGGCCAAGGATAGCATTATTCAGGCGAACGCATTGGAAATCAGGAAACTGCTTGATACCCAGTATGAGTTCTACAAAGTCAAGAAGAAACTTGATCGCTTGCGCTCGATTTCGCAGGGTTACCTGAAGCAGATAGATTCGCTTTATACGGTAAACCAGGAATTGAAAGCCGAAAATGAACAGATCCGTTCGAGTTATCAGATGGAGCAACAGAAGAGCAGCTCGTTGCTGAAGGACAAGGAAGCCCTTACTGAAAAAGTGACCATGGCCGCTGTGCTCAGGGCCTATAAGATAACAGCTTCAGGAGTTCGCGGCAGTGGCGACAAGGAACGTATAACCGACAAGGCCAAACGCGTGGAAAAGATCAAGGTTTGCTTTACCCTTGGCGAAAACCCCCTGCTTTCGGCCGGGGCCAAAGATATCTACATCCGCATCGCGCGGCCCGACAAAATGATCCTTGCCAGGGGCCGGGGCGACGATTATTCGTTCAGTTATAAAGGGGAAATCCTCCAATACACCATGCGCGAAACCGTAAATTACCAGAACCAGGCCATGGATATCTGTACATACTGGATTAACCGCTCCGCAAAGGAAAATCTTCCCGAAGGAGTATATGTGGTTTCGGTTTATGCTGAGGACTTCGAGATCGGTCAAACCAGTTTTGAACTCAAATAGAAATTACTGAATACTTATCAGTACCTCAGATGCCGGCTGTTTTGTCCGGCATTTTTT
>CAZDBX010000234.1:0-4826 GCA_964503805.1 uncultured Lentimicrobium sp.
CACGTTGTCGATGAGCACTCCTGCCAGCGCGGTGCGCTGTTTTTGTCCGCCCGACAGCTCATTGGGCATATGTTCGGCCCACTCTTTCAATCCCATCCGCTCGAGGTATTCCATGGCGATGCGGTTGCGCTTTTTGCGGGGTACATCCTGGTAGTAAAGCGGCAGGGCAACGTTTTCCACGGCATTTTTGAACGATATCAGGTTGAACGACTGAAAAACAAAGCCGATGTAACGGTTGCGCAGTGCCGCCGCTTTGGTTTCGCTCTGGTTACGGATCAGGGTGTTGTCGAGGTAATAGTCGCCGGTATCGTAGTTGTCGAGGATTCCCAATATGTTGAGCAGGGTCGATTTTCCCGAGCCTGAAGAGCCCATGACCGAGACAAATTCACCGCCCTCAATATTGAGGTCTATCCCTTTCAATACATGCAGTTCATTACTGCCCGTGAAATATGATTTGTTGATGTTGGTTAAACGGATCATCTGCCCTTTTTGCTTTTTTGTTTTTCATTTACAGTGGCTGCAGTTGCTGCATCTCTGTAGTCTATATTAAAAACACGAATTGTGCCATAATTCTGACTTACTGAAAATCAGTACTATACCAGCGGGTGACAGACAGTGCATCCTGATTGGTGTTCATTTTTGAAATACAGGTGTGCGTTTCCGGTCAGACTGTCTTTCAGTAAAGGTCAGGATGCAAAATTGCTGCATAAAGCAGCCATTTGAAAGTTTATCCCGGTGAGCCTGCATTTCCGGCCGGTGAACCTGCAGATCAGGCTTGTGAACCGGATGAAGGTAATGATCCGGTGAAAGTGGAAGGGATTGATTTTGCGTAAAAGTGATTTTATTTCCGGGATCAGGCTGTTGCCCGGATTTACCTCGTAAGGCTTTTGATTTTCAGCAACTGAATGATGGCTTCCCTGGCGGCTGTGATGCGGTGATATTCTTCATTACCGGTAGTTTTCAGCATCAGCAGCCTGAAACGGCCAATGAGAACTTTCAGAATGATGTAATGATAAAAGGCAAAAAGGCCTGCCGAGGCCAGGAAAATCAATGCAGAAACTGTGATAATAACACTTCCGCTTGCGACACCCAGAATAATGCCTGCTATCAGGTACCAGAAAAAGAAAAATACCAGTCCCAGGCCATAATGAAGCGAGCTGAGAAATTGCTTGTCCTTTACTTTTTTAGTGATAAGCACCGGAATTTTGTAAGGGAGATAATTAAAAATCACTCCGGCAAGGTGTACCGGCATCAGGAGCAGGGATAGCAATGCCTGAAGCATGATTTTCAGTAAGCCTGCCTGTGGCCGGTGAAACAATCTGTCGCGCAGTTTATTATGGTTGAGCAGGCTGAAATAACTGTTACAGGCCTGTTCAAGCGCGGGCATCAGCCCGGGGTCGGCTGCGGCCGCCCGGTCGAGCCGGCTGATGAAATCCCTGTCAGCGCCGAAATGATGCAAGCGTTTGTTTTCACCAGGCTCCGGTTTGCCTCCGTTTTCACGGTTTATCAGCAGCAGTTGCTGAATTGTATGGTAATATACCTCCTGCTCCACATGGATCATCAGGGGCTTGATGGCCCCGGCCAGGCGGTCGCGGAGCTGCAATATGGCTTTCTGTGGATTTTCGCGGTAGAGCGGATAATATTCAGCCACATGGATGGGTTCTCCGTAATTAATAAGCAGTTCGGTGCCGGCCCGGCTGTAATGGGTATAGTCGATGCCCACGGGGACAATCAGGATATCGGATTTGAAGTCCTGTGATTCGGCGGTCAGGAAGGCCATGCGGCAGATTCCCTTTTTCAGGGGTTGAAGTTTTTTGATGGGGCTGTGGGTTCCTTCGGGCAGGATGGCAATGGGTACACCGGCTTTGAGTACCCTTGAGGTGCGGGCAAAGGTTTCGTAATTCTGGTTCATGGTTTCGGCGCCGTCGCGGGGTCTGAACACCGGGAGTATCTTCAGGAAGTAAAGCAGCCTGGCGATATGCTGTTTCTTAAAAATATCGGCCCTGGCCAGAAAAACTACCGGTTTTCCGTAGGCAAAAAGCATGGCCAGTGCATCCATCAGGGCATTCTGGTGATTGGAGGCGAAAATCAACTGTTCTCCTTTGGGTACATGGTGTTTGCCGGTGATGATAATCCTTCGGTAAAACAGCCTGAAAAACAGGTTTGCCAGGGCATAGAGCAGGCGATACCATACCGGGGTGCGTTCAATGTTGTTCAATCCCATAAAAGGCTGGCTTAGTGATAAATTCCGGAAGCAAATGTCATGATTTCAGGATGAAACAACTTCCGTTTTTCTGAGTGGCCTTCCCCAGCTCCAGAAGGTTGCTAATCCCAGTCCTGAAATGATATGCCAGATTCCCCACCAGGCAGCGATAAAGGCCATTCCCCCCATGTTCAGTTCCGGGGGAAAAATCTTTGGATTGAAAAGCAGAACAAGGCCCAATCCTGAATTCTGAATTCCGGTTTCTATGGAAATGGTGCGGCGGTCGATCTGGTTCAGACCAAACGCGGAAGCTGTGAGGTAACCGGACAATAACGCCATTCCGTTGTGAATAAACACTATTATGATAATCCATTTGGCATACATGATGAAATAGCCGTAGTTGTTTCTGAATGCCATGATGACGAAAGCGGCGAAAATAAGCAGCGAGAGGGTTTTGATCGGCTTTTTGATTTTTTCGGTTATCCGGGGCAGTTTCTGTGAGAACAAAATGCCTGCCGCCACCGGAATGCCGAGCAAAATGATTACCGTGCGGAACATATCCACCGGATCAATCACGATGGGCCTTAGGAGGGGGGAAGTGGTGGAATAGAGTTTTCCCCAGAAAGCAAAGTTCAGGGGGGTAAAGATCAGGGCCAGCACGGTGGCTGCAGCCGTCAGACTCACCGAAAGGGCGACATTGGCTTTGGCCACACTCGAAATAAAGTTGGAAACATTGCCGCCCGGACAGGAAGCGACCAATATCATGCCGAAGGCAACTGCCGGTGTTATATAACCTCCCAGCAACCAGACCGCCAGGAATGTTACTGCAGGCAATACCAGATACTGGGCAAACAAACCGACGATCACCTTTCTGGGATTTCTCAATACGTCCCTGAACTGATCCCATTTGATTTCTAAAGCCACCCCGAACATAATAAATCCGATGGTGATGTTCATGATGTGCAGACTGGCCTGGCTGAAATTCAGCCGTATGTTATCGAGCAACAACAGATCTTCGTGCATATCCCCGGTTTTTGGTTTCCGATAATCGGGTAAAGCTAAAAATTATTTTAATACGTTAATATGGGTGAGGGATTTTCAGAATAATCATTTTTTTCAGGGCAGATTTCCAGGGAAACCAGGGTTAAAAAAATTCAACCTGATGGACTGGATTGCCATCAGGTTGAAAAGATCAGTATACTTCGGAAAGATTTATCAGCAGAAGAGAGCGCTTTATTTTTCGATTGAAATTTTCCATCCCTCTCCTGAATTTCTCAGAACTGAGTTCGTTTCATCAACTTCACCATCTCCATAGGTAACTTTTAGGGTAACATTAGCTTCGGAGCCGTCCTCGCTGATATTCTCTTCAACCACTTCAATGGATTTGATTCCTTTCTTTTCAGCAAGCTGTTTGGATGCTTCCCCTAAAAACGCCTTCATTTTCTGCATTTCCTCTTCGGTAGCCTCTCCGGTGCTGTTCAGCAGGTTGTATGCGGCATCAATATCACCTTTCTCAATGTTTAAGAGAAATGATTTGCTCACCTCTGCAGGCGATTTTCCGGATCCGGAACATGAAACAAGTAAACTGAATGAAGCCATGATGGCCAGGGCAAGGGTAACAAGCATGATCTTTTTCATAATGATGATTTTTAGGTTAGTGATTGAAGTAAATTTCTTTTAATAAGCTGCTGTTCAGGAGCTGTCCGGGTAAAATCAGGCTGTCGGCCAGAAAATTCATGCTCAGCCGTCTAAAGTGGCTGCCGGTCAGGTTGATACCGGATGAAAGGTAGGCCTTCCATACCAGCTCGGTACAATAAAGCCTGTCATCGCTTTTGATATCAAACGCTTTGTCAAAGGCCAGCTTCTCATGATAGTATTCCATTGCCTTGGAGGAGGCCCTGGCTGAAAGACCGGCCGAATCACTGCACAAGCGGTAAACAGCATACCGGCTTGCCTTGTCGTGACTGATAAAATCAGTTGTTTTATCACATCTGACTTTTTCATCCCCGTTTTCATCGGGCTCTTCTGGAACAGCATGGACAACATAGGGCTCTCCGTCAATAATCACGACAATTCCAACATGTGAGTAGGCCGTGGAAGGATCGTTCATCATCACAACGGCACTTACCAGGCTTCTTCCTTTTCTGAAAATAATATCTCCGTCTTTTAATGCCGGGAGAACCGGGCTTTTATAACGAGATGTTGCCTTTGCAGATACTTTTGAACAATTCCTGTCAGCAGCCTTTACCATCATCAGTGCGATTACTGCCAGCATGAGTAAGGCCACCGGAAGCATCTTTCTGATGAGTATGTTATCCCTGAAAGTGTTCCTTGTAGGGTCCAATTGATTAATTTTCGCGGATGATATTAATAAAAATATGCAAATCCGTCTGATGTATCAGGACAAAGCTATATAGATACTTTACATTTTCAAAATTTTATTGAGGCATTTTTATTTCTATTTCCCGATATCTGTTGTTTACGCTTAGAAACTTGTGTAGTTGTGATCCGGTTAAACAAACTGATTTAGTGTCAGATGCTGAATATTGTATACGGTATAACAGGTCTCTTGATATATTTTTTTAAGATTGTGAATTGATGCTGGTTATTTTTTTTCAGGAAG
>CAZDBX010000235.1:0-4804 GCA_964503805.1 uncultured Lentimicrobium sp.
TACCCCTTGAATCAGACAAAAGTACCAATTGTTACCAAAAGGTACAAAACCGATGCGTATGGCCGCTTATCTATACGAGTGTCTGGTACTATTTTTTGCTCGCAGTCTACCAAATGCATCACACCTATACATACAACCGATATTATTGTCTTCAACCTAATAAGAACAGGGCGTAACACTCAAAAGGTTGCCCAGGCAGTGAGTGACTGCACGGTTGATTTAATGTATCATTGGTATAGCAGGAAATAGGAAAGCATAGAGAATGGCACTAGACAGATACACCCTCCAGCATAAATCAGTCGACAACTTATTAAACTTGATTGACACTAACGATATAGCCATCCCTGAGATTCAGCGCCCGTTTGTGTGGAAATCTACAAAGGTGCGCGATCTCATGGATTCACTCTACCGTGGATATCCAGTGGGGTATATTATCACTTGGCAAAATCCAGACGTACGCCTAAAAGACGGCTCAAAAAGTGGTGGCAAAACGATTTTGATTGATGGGCAGCAGCGAGTGACAGCATTGAAAGCAGCTCTTGATGGCCGCGAAGTAGTGAATAACAACTATGAAGACGTCCGAATAACCATTGCTTTTCACCCGCTTACCGAACGTTTCGAGACAGCCACGCCAGCTATTCGTCGCGATAAAGAATGGATAGATGATATCTCCACAGTCATGCAGCGTGACTTTGATACCTATACATTTATCGAACAGTATGCTGCCGAGAATCCAGATGTCGACCGAAGCCTACTTAGCCAAAGACTGAATAGCCTACTACAGATCAAAACCCGTACAATTGGTGAGCTAAAAATTAGTAGCGACATAGGTATCGAAACAGTCAACGAAATATTCATTCGCATCAACAGCAAGGGCACTCCGCTATCTGAAGCTGATTTTGCGATGAGCCGTATAGCTGTTTTTGAGATGAATAAGGGTGATGAATATGGCATGATACTGCGCAAGTACTTTGACTATTTCTGCAACCTACTCGAAGCGCCGCAAGTAGTTAATAAAATCGAGCAGAATGATACTACTTTTGCGGCAACTGAGCAGTTCAAAAACATCAAATGGGTAGCCAAGACGCCTGATCTACTGTACAAGCCGAGCTATAGCGATATTATCCGTGTAGCTGGCATTACCGGTCTTGGCCGGGCGAGGCTACGTGACGTAGTGTCGCTGCTGGCTGGTCGTAACTTTGAAGTCAAGAGCTTTAATCGCGAAGACAGTTATTTGCGTGAAATTGCTGAAAAGTCATTTGTCGATTTCCAGTCAGCAATCGATGCAATTGTCAACGAATATAACTACAAACGCTTTGACCAGGATATCTTGCGTGGTAGCGGGTTTGATGACGATAGTATGTTTGGTTCGGCCAACGCCCTAAACTACACGTTCGCAATATTTCAAAAACTCCTCAAGCTAACAGATGATTACGGTTTAGTTCGTAAACTTACGCGCAAGTTTTTGGTTTTTTCTATCCTTACCGAGCATCACGGCGGGTCATTTGAAACACGCTGGGACTCAGACTTTAAGCGCTTTGACAGCATCGAAAATGTTCAGCAGTTGATGGCGAGTTACGACGAAGAGCAACTTGGTGACGTGTACTGGAACGTTACGCTGCCGCGCGAGCTCGACAAGGTTGCCAATAGCCGTACACCAGAGTGGAATATCTACATCGCCGCACAAAACAAACTCGGCAAGCAAAGCTTCCTCAGTGACGTCGAGACCCGTCATATGAAGGTTGACGATTTGCACCACATCTTCCCGCAGGAATACATGAAATCAAACGGTAACGACCAGCGGGTCTACAACCGAATTGCAAATTTCGTCATTTTATCGCGCGATATCAATATCAAAATCGGCAAAACAGCACCAAGTGATTACTTAACCCATATTACTGATTACGGCTCAAATGTAGCAGATAGATTATCTCAAAACCTAGCCGACAACTGCATTCCGGCTGATCCAGAGCTGTGGAAGTTGGAAAACTACGACGCGTTCATGAGAGAGCGTAACAAATTAATTTCACATTTGATACGCGAGTATTACGAAAGCCTATAGGCCGCCTCAAGTACGTGATTTCTTGAGGTAATTAGGGTATAATGTTGTGTAATATGCATGATAACACTACGGATAACTCACAACTAACTGGTATGCCAAAAATAAAAACCACGAAAGTTGTTTATCCACAGATTTATTCATACATTCTTCCTGACGAAGCGGATAATGAGGGTTCTCAGAAGATTGGTTACACCGAGCGTAAGGATGTAGATAGGCGGATTTATGAACAAACCCACACTGCCGCGAAACGCTTAAGGTTTGAAAAGCAATGGAGTGCACCGGCATTTTACGCTGATCAGCAAAATGACTTCAAGGACACAGATTTTCACAAATTCCTAGTCAAGAGTGATATTCAACACCGTCCCGACCTAGGTAAAGAGTGGTTCTATTTCAATGGTGCACCTGAAAAATCCAAGCAGCTGTTTGATACATTCCGTCAGCACGGTTTTGCAGCACTTCAAGATGGCGGTAAGAAAGTTCCTTATGAACTCCGTAGTGAACAGCAAGAGGCAGTTGAAAAAGCGATTGAATATTTTCAGACTCACGAAAACGGCGAGTTTCTCTGGAACGCCAAACCACGCTTTGGCAAAACGCTCGCCAGCTACGATCTCGCCAAACGCTTAGATGCTAAAAATGTGCTTATCGTTACCAACCGTCCAGCGATCGCCAACTCTTGGTTTGATGACTTTGAAAAATTCATAGACGGCTACTACTTCATATCAAGTACATCATCCCTTGCCGAGCGTAGGACATTGACCCGCGAAGATTATAATCAAATTGACGCAACAGACAAGCGGCAGATTACATTCTTGTCGCTTCAGGACCTTAAGGGTTCGAAGTATTTTGGTGGCAGTCACGATAAACTTAAATGGGTTGCCGACCTAGAATGGGACCTACTAGTTATCGACGAAGCACACGAAGGCATCGACACGTCTCGGACCGATGCTGCCTTTGATATCGTCAAACGCGAGCATACTCTGCATCTTTCTGGCACGCCGTTCAAGGCTCTCGCAAACAATAAATTCCCGGCTGAAGCTATTTTTAACTGGACATATCTAGACGAACAGGCCAAAAAACGTGAAGAGCTAGAGCAGGGAGAGTCTGGTGATCACACCGATTTGCCTGACTTGCGACTCTATACCTACCGCATATCTCAGATGACTGCTAGTGAGGTAAATGAAGGCGTCGAGATAGACGATGAGACTCGCGACTACGCCTTTGACCTCAACGAGTTTTTTGCTACTAGAAACCAAAAGTTTATACACGAGAACGACGTACGGGCGTTTCTCAAAAACCTCAGTACAAACACCAAGTATCCATTTTCGACACCAGAGTTGCGCGACGAGCTACGTCATACTTTCTGGTATGTCGGCAACAGGGTGGAGTCTGTCAAGGCTCTTGAGCAGCTGCTAAAGCAAGACGAGGTGTTTAAAGACTACAAAGTAGTTGTGGCAGCTGGTGATGGCAGGTCGTTCGAAGAGGAGGAAGAAGATTTCAAAGGAAACGAAAAATCTTTCGACAAAGTAAAGAGGGCTATCGCCGAGAATCCTCGCACGATCACGCTCTCATGCGGCCAGCTAACAACAGGTGTGACCATAAAAGAGTGGAGCGCCGTCCTTATGCTAACTGACATCAAGACACCCTCCTTATATATGCAGGCGGCTTTCCGTGCTCAGAACCCATACAGGTTTGCTGAAAATGGCGAGTTCAAGGCCAAGCGGTCGGCTTACTTATTTGACTTTGCGCCAACTCGCGTGCTTGAGATATACGAAAAATTTGCCAACGGTCTCAACCCTAAGGCGGTCGATGGCAAAATTACCGAAGTCGAACGCAAAGAAAACGTAAAAGAGCTATTAAACTACTTCCCGGTTATTTCTGAGGACGTAAATGGACAAATGGTCGAGCTCGATGCTGAGAAGGTACTGACTTTCCCGAATGCTTTAGCAGCTACAGAGATTGTCCAGGCGCGCTTCATGACCAACTTGCTGTTCAACGACAACATCAAGGGTGTGTTCCACTTCCCTAAAGAGGTCGAAGACATTCTAAACAAAATGCCTGTTGAAAAGAACAAACGTGCAGAAAAATCCAAAGCCACACTTGACCTCAACGACGCCCGCAAGGTAGAAGCCGCCAAACAAACCAAAATTAATGAAAACAGCGACGTGATACTAGGCGAAAAGATCTACCGCACCAACATCGAGCGCCTAGTAGATAACGCTACCAGTTATGAGACGCCCGAAGAGACACTCGATACTCTTCCGGGTAGGGCTATGGAGGTGGCAGAACCACTAATAGCCAAGTACAAAACCACATACGGTGCCACCAATGACGAAATCGAAGATATCAAGCAAGAAACTGCCGAGAAGATAAAGCTAGTCGTCGCCGAGTACGAAGCAGCTGAGCTACAAGACCCCGAAAAGTTAAAAGAGGACCTGCAGAGCGTCATCGAGCACGACCTCGTAGAAGCCAAGGTAGCACAGCAGGAAACCGCCAAGGTAGAAGAAGTGCAAAAAAGCAAAGAGGATATGGTGCGCGAGCACTTGCGAGCGTTCACTCGCACCATACCGATGTTCATTATGGCAAACTCTGCTAAAGACGATATAACTATCGACAACTTCGACCTAGAGATTAGCGATGAAGATTTCGAAGATCTGACAAGCATCACTAAAGCAGAGTTCCATATGCTCCGCGACGGCTTTGATTATACTGATGAAAAAGGTGAGCGAAAAACATTCGGTGGCG
>CAZDBX010000236.1:0-1870 GCA_964503805.1 uncultured Lentimicrobium sp.
GAGTCGGATCAGCTGCTGGATACCGGCGGAGGGATTCAGAAAGCATCCTGGTTTTTCAACGACGGAAAACCATTCCTGGTATATAACGCGGATATCATCGGAGATCTTGACCTTGCCGCGCTCTATGCCCGGCACCTTGAACAGCAGGGCCTTGCCACGCTGGTGGTGCGCGAAAGGAAAACAAGCCGTTACCTCCTGTTCGACACGGAAATGCGGCTCTGCGGATGGGAAAATATAAAAACCGCTGAGCAACGCGTTGCCCGCGCCGGTTCAAGCCCGCTTACACAACTGGCTTTCAGCGGCATACATGTAATTAATCCGGAAATATTCCCGCTTATCCAGACAAGAGGCAGATTCTCCATCATCGACACCTATCTTGCGTTGGCCGGAAGTAATCTGATTACCGGTTACCTTGACCATAGTCCGCTATGGTCGGATGCCGGAAAACCGGAAAGCCTGGAGCAGGCCGGTGAGATTGCAAAACTGATTACCTTTAGCGACAGAAATCCGGCATGATGCATCAACCGTTTCTTGAAAAACTTGCCCTGCATATCCGCGAAAAGCACCCCGCCATGGGGCGGCGCCTGTGCATCGTCCTCCCCAACCGCCGGGCCGGACTTTTCCTGAAACGTCATCTGATCCCGGCCGGAGGGGCCCCGGTGTGGGCGCCATCCATCTTTTCGATGGAGGATTTTGCCGCCAGGCTCTCCGGACTCCAGGTAGCCGACCCGCTGGAACTGATGACCATGCTGTATGAAGCACACCGGAAAACCGAAGGCAGTGCCGCTTCGGACTTCGACGGATTTTACGGATGGGGACGCGGGCTGATCCGTGATTTCGAAGACATTGACCAGTACCTGATCAAACCGGAAACATTGTTTACCTACCTGAGCGAATCCAAAGCCATGACGCTCTGGAACATGGACCAGCGCCCGCTCACGGATTTTGAAACAAAATACCTCAGGTTCTTCAATTCGATGACGGCTTATTATCAAGAATACACCCGGAATCTGACCGGTAGAAAAAATGCCTATCACGGACTTGCCTGCCGAACCATTGCTGAAATGCCTGAAGCATACTGCGATGCTGTTCAATGGGACCATATCATCTTTGCCGGATTCAATGCACTAACGCCTGCGCAACGCGCGATGATCCGGTATTTTATCAAAGCTGAAAAAGCTGAAATCCTGTGGGATGCAGATACTTATTACCTGGAAAATTCTCATCAGGAGGCCGGCCTGTTTCTCAGAAAGTACAAAGAAGACCAAATCCTGGGCGGATTTCATGATGTCACCGACTATTTTAAAACATCCGCACGAAATATCACCATAGCAGGCGTGCCGCGATTCACCGCCCAGGCCAACCTGGCCGGAAGCATCCTCAGAAATCTGACGGAAACGGGAGACCCGGCTATCCTCAACAAAACGGCAGTGGTGCTGGCCGACGAATCCCTGCTGCTTCCCCTGCTCAACGCCATTCCTCCGGAGGCAGGCGATTTCAACATCACCATGGGCTTCCCGCTGCAGCAATCGCCGGTTTACAGCCTGTTCGACAGCTTATTTGAAATGCATGTACATGCAATTGAAGGAAAAACAGCCGGCGAACCCCGGTTTTATTTCCGTCATCTGCTGGCAGTATTGCAGCACAGCTACATACAGTACCTGGCCGGCCAGCAGGCGCTGGCGTCCATCATTGCAGATATCCGGAACAGCAACAAGCCCTTTATCGGCATCTCCGACCTGAAGGCAAACAAAAATGAGCCAGACAGTCCGGGCGAACTGCTGCATCTGCTGATGAAAAAGCCCGCTTCTGTTTACGGTTTCACGCAACAACTTGCCGGAATCATCAATACCCTGAAAAACGGGCTGAC
>CAZDBX010000236.1:1970-4786 GCA_964503805.1 uncultured Lentimicrobium sp.
GGAGAAAAAAGCAGGTTTCTGAGTCAGATCATGCATGAATTACCGGCTTACAGCCCGCTGAACCATATCAGTGAAGTAAAGCCGGCTTTCGACGCGAAACTGGGCACTCCCAGTGAAATTACGGTGCAAAAGGATGAGGCCATTCTCGAAAAACTCACAGCCATTTCCCGGAAAGGCTTCTCCCCTACCGCGATTACCCAATACCTGAACTGCTCCCTGAAATATTACTTCAACTATGTGCTCGGGCTTGGAGAAACGGAGGAGGTTGAAGAAACCATGGACTTCCGCACTTTGGGAACCATCATCCATGAAGTGGTTCAGCGCTTCCTTGAACCGTTTGTGGGAAGTTTCCCGACGGAGCATGACTACCGTCTGATGCAGCAACAGGCGGGAGAGGCTATAGCCGGAGCCCTGCAGAAACACTTCCCGGGAGGAGAAACCACAAAAGGACGCAACCTGCTGATCATCAAAGTCGCGGAGGTATGGATCAGGCGCTTCCTCGAAATGGAAGCTGATGCCGGATATAATCCTGCCAACGGGGACCACCTGATCGCGCTGGAAAAACCACTCACGGCCCCCCTGAACATCGATGTCCCCGGACAAGGGAAAATCACTGTAACGCTGAAAGGCACCGCCGACCGCATCGACCGCGTAAACGGTCACACCCGCATCATCGACTACAAAACCGGGAAAGTTGAGGCAAGATCGTTAAAAATCAACGATGTAGCAGCAGTTTTTGTACCCGCCAAAGAGATTAAGGAAAAAGCGCTTCAGTTATTTTTCTACCTCTACCTTGCCGGAAAAGAAAGAATTGCAACGGATGACTTCAGCGCCGGAATCATTACCTTCCGTTCGCTTAAAGACGGGTATCTGCCTTTGGTGGTAACGGATACCGGTAATCAGGATGCATTGGAGGCCTTTGAAAATGAGCTGACCGGGTTGCTGGAAGAGCTTTTCGATCCCGGGATTCCCTTCGTACAGACCTCCTTCAGGGAGCATTGCAGCAACTGCCCTTACAGAGCCATCTGTAACAGGGACGAGCTGAAGCCATGGTGAAATCGCTTTCCGTTTGATTCTCTTTACTACGGCAGCAGTAAGATTTTTCTGAACCTGTTTACCCGGCGACGTATATAAGTCTCCGCGCCTGCACGATGCATTTCGCCCCCTTTCATCCCCATCCCGGCTATTACCCCGGTCCAGCCACCCGTTGATGTCAATTCCGGACAAAAAGATGTTCGTTAATGTACACATATTTATATGTATAGATATTTGTATTTAAAATCACATGCTCCCGAAACCTAATATTGACAGCTGTTTCAATAGTTTGGCACAATTGTTATAATAAGTCTGCAAACACGGATTATTAAACCTAAAAACCAAAAACCATGAAACACTTCCTTTACTACCTGTCAGCTTTATGCACTGCCGCACTTTTTGCCCCGGCCCAGATATTCGCCCAATGGTCGCAGCCTGAGGTTATTTTACCCTGGGAAGCGGTTCCCGCGCAATTCGGAGATGAGGATGTCTCACCGTTCATAGCGGCAGCAAGTGATCCTTCGGGCGCCATCCATCTTGTCTGGAGCAACGATAACCAGGGTCAGTCCACCATGGTTTATGCCTCCCGCGAAAACGGAGCATGGAGCGAAATCACCACCATTTCCTCCGAAAACCCCTATTCAGTTTTGCCATCCCTGATAATTGACGAAAACGGAACACTGCATTGCGCCTGGGTTACCATGGATTTCAACTTTAATTTCCTGATTTCCTATTCCCGCAAATTTTCAGGTGAGAATTGGGAGTCTCCAGTAGTGGTATCAGACCCGGCATTGCTTTTGAATACCTATCCGCAACTTGTGATCGATAACGCCGGAAATATCCGTCTTTTCTACACCGCCGCGGACTTCTCGGGAGAAAATGCATTCTATTACCTTAAACATGCCCTTATAGATCAGCAGAATACAGACAACCCGGTGCTTCAACCGGTGCCCCAGACATCGCCCGACCTGCTGGCAAATCAGTCTTCGGTGGTTGTGGACGCCAACGGGATGCTTCATTGTGTATGGCACGACAGTGAGGGAGGCGCAAGCAATGTTTCTACAGCATCCTTCGACGGAACCACCTGGGGGCCAACCACAAAACTCGCGAACAGCGGACAGGGAAGCAGCATTCAGGATGAGATGCCGGTTGTTCTCGTATCGAACAGCAGCAACGAAACATTTGCTTTGTGGGTAACCTCCATGACAGGTATCGGACAGTTCAGTATTATGCAAAACAGCAGCTGGTCACCGGGCCAAAACACCACGGACCCCCACTTCAGAAACGCCACCGGGCTCTATGATCCGAACAATGTGCTTCAGATGGCGGGAACCACTCTTTCGCCCTCAGGCGGGGACCTGTATCACCATTCATTTCAGAACGGAACCTGGGAACATACCCTGATTGAAGCAGGTTCTTCAACTTCGTCTCCCGGTTACCCGGCATTGGTCATTGGCAATGATACCCTGTTCTGCTTTTACGTGAGAAAGACCCAATCTTCAGGCTATCAACTTGTTGAATCTCACCAACCTATAGATTTCCATACCGGTACAGATCAACAGGATCCATTGTTCGCTTCACAGCTGAATATTTTCCCCAATCCGGTAACCGCTTCAGGCATCCTTAGTTTTAACGCGCCCGGCTCAGGCACCGCCGAATTTAGTTTATACGACCCTGCCGGCAAAAAAGTAGCGTACAATCGCTTATCAATCAGCACTCCGGGCATGCAGACGCTTACATGGAATCAGGTGTTTGGCAATCTGAACGCGCGGAAAGGGCTT
>CAZDBX010000237.1:0-4762 GCA_964503805.1 uncultured Lentimicrobium sp.
ATCTTTCATTATCCTTCGAAAAGTTTAACCTAACCGAAGGGGTGGATGTGCTGATTGTCTACTATGGTCCCGTTGCATCATACCCTTTGCTGGCAAGTCTTACCGGCACAGAATTACCCCAGGCAGTCACAGCAACGGGTGACAGGCTTTTTCTTGAGTTCCTTACTGAAGGTGATGCAGGGAGCGGATTCAGGCTTTCCTACAACAGTGAACGGGCTGTTTTCTGCTCCGGAACGACCATCTACAGCGACTTTTCGGGGGTGATTACCGATGGCAGCGGAACCCGGGATTACAACAACAACAGTGTCTGCAAATTCAGGGTGGAGCCGGAAAATGCCAATTCCATCACCTTTACTTTCAATTATCTCGACACTGAACCGGATCATGATCAGGTGAAGATTTACAATCTGGCATCACAATCGCTGGTTGCCAGTTTTTCGGGTAATGAAATACCTGAATCGGTAACTGTTCCTTCAGGAAAGGCTATGGTGCTTTTCAACACCAATAACGATATTACGGCTGGCGGCTGGGAGCTTTCTTATGTTGGCGAAGCGACCACGGTTGGCGTTGCGTCTGCCGTTAATTCCGGTGGTCTGGGTGTGCAGGTTTATCCGGTTCCTGCCAGCGACTGGCTGCGGGTGGAACTCAGCAGCAGATTGCCGGCCGATGTGCTGTTCTACCTGGTTGACCTTTCGGGAAGGGTGGTTGCCAATAATATCCGGGCCGGTTTTACCGGACAGGAAACCTTACTGATCCCGGTCAGGGATCTGGCGGAAGGGATTTACTATCTGAAATACGCTGCGGAAAACAGTGTTGGCACCCACAAGGTGATGATCAGCCGTTAAGGGGCTGTTGCGGAATTTCTTCTTCAGGCGGGGCTGCGGGCTTCGCCTGATTTTTTTGCGGTTGTGGCATCTCCCGCTCATAAGCCCGGATAATGCGCGTAACCAGCTTATGCCTTACCACATCGCTTTCGTCGAGCATAATAAAATCAATCCCCGGAATGTCTTTCAGTATGCGGGATGCCTGAAGCAGGCCCGATTGCTGGTGACGCGGAAGGTCTATCTGGGTAATGTCGCCGGTAATAAAAAACTTGGCCGCTCTGCCCATGCGGGTGAGGAACATCTTGAGCTGGCTGCCGGTTGCATTCTGGGCTTCATCCAGGATGGCAAACACATTGTCGAGGGTGCGGCCGCGCATAAACGCCAGCGGGGCTATCTCTATGGTGCCGTCTTCGAGGTAGGTGAGCAGTTTCTGAGGCGGAAGCATATCGCGCAAGGCGTCGTAAAGCGGCTGCATGTATGGGTCGAGCTTTTCTTTCATGTCGCCGGGAAGGAAGCCCAGGTTTTCGCCCGCTTCAACGGCCGGGCGGGTAAGGATAATCCGCTTTACTTCCTTGTTTTTTAATGCGCGCACAGCCAGGGCAACTGCAGTGTATGTTTTGCCGGTTCCGGCCGGGCCAATGGCAAACACCATGTCGTTTTGCCCCACACTCTCCACGATCTTCATCTGGTTGGGGGTCCGCGCTTTGATGATCATGCCGTTGCGGCCATGCACCAGCACATCCGGTGAACCTGCGCGTGCCATACTTTCGGAGTTGCCTGTTTCGGCCAGCTGCTTCAGTTCGTTTTCCGAAATCGTACCGAACCGCTCAAAATGCAGGTTCAGCGCGGTGAAAAAATCTTCGAAAGCCACCAGTTCTCCCGGATCTCCGATGACTTTCAGAAATTCACCGCGGGCAATCATCTTCAGTTTCGGGTAGAGTTCCCTGATGATATTGAGGTTGCGGTCGCCCACACCGTAAAATTCAAGCGGGCTGTGAGATTCTATGCTGAAGACTTTTTCGCTCATAAAATTCGTTGAAGCAGTTTTTTTGGGTTACTTTCAATGAGTTGTCAAAAGTAGATAAAATAATAAAGGTAAAATTTACTAATAGTTGAATGTATGACAGTCTGATTTAGTCTGGATGGTCTCGGCTCCGCTCGACCACCGGGCTCCGCTCGACCACCGGGCTCCGCTCGACCACCGGGCTCCATGTTCCGGATGGTCTCGGCTTCGCTCGACCACCGGGTGTAATAGTGGTGGTCGAGCGGAGCCGAGACCACCATACTTACGAGCGTAGCCGAGACCACCACACCTCCGGGTGAAGCCGGACACCAGGTTTTTGAATTTTATTACTGGTGGTCGAGCGCAGCCGAGACCACCATGCACCAGAGCAGAGCCGAGATCACTACACCTGCGAGCGGAGCCGAGACCACCATGCACCAGAGCGGAGCCGAGACCACCATGCACCAGAGCAGAGCCGAGACCACCACACCTGCGAGCGTAGCTGGGACCACCAAATAACCTTCCCGGATGCTTTCGGCTTCGCTCAAGCACCGGGCATCGATCAAACACTGGGTTTGGTGGTCGAGCGAAGCCGAGACCACCATACCTCCACGCGTAGCCGAGACCACCACACCTTTGGGCGTAGCCGGGAACAGCGGGGTTTTGCATTTTGTCACTGGTGGTCGAGCGAAGCCGAGACCACCATGCCTTCATGCGGAGCCAATATCAACACACCTGACTTAGGTTGCTACGCGAAACTTCCGGGTCAGGCATTTTGTAAAAAGATTTACATATCTGACTTCGATATTATGGTTAACCATCATAGTATTTACTACTTTTGAACCATGCAACACCGCACCGAAACCGATTTTCTGGGCAGCCGCCAAATCCCGGCCGAAGCGCTCTATGGCATCCACGCCCTGCGCGCGCGGGAGAATTTTCCCGATACCACGGTTTTTCATGTAGAATGGTTCCGGGCCATGGGTTTGGTAAAGCAGGCCTGCTACCTGACGGCATCTTCCTATTATAAAGCGTTGGAGCAAAAACTGGGCGCAGCCATGCCTGCAATCCACAGCGTGCCGGCGCCTGTGCTTGAAGCCCTGACCGAAGCCGCCCGGGAGGTTTCTGCAGGACAGCATGCCGCTCATTTCATCGTGCCGGCCGTCAGTGGTGGCGCCGGTACCAGCATCAATATGAATGTAAATGAGATTATTGCCAATGTAGCTCTGCTGAAACTTGGCTTCAATCCGGGAAACTACAGCGAGGTGGATCCGACCGAACATGCCAATATCTTTCAGAGTACAAACGATGTGGTGCCAACAGCGCTGAAAGTGGCCGTTATGCTGCTGCTGAACGATCTTGAAAAGTCAATCAACGCGCTGAGAGGCGGTTTTGAGGCGCTCGAAGGCCGCTACCGCGATAATCTGCGCATTGGCTATACCCAGATGCAGGAGGCGGTACCTTCGTCGTACGGTAAACTGTTTTCGAATTACAGCGATGCGCTTTCGCGCGACTGGTGGCGCGTTTCGAAGTGTTTCGAACGCATCAAGGTGGTAAATTTGGGCGGAAGCGCCATCGGTACTTCAGTGGTGGTGCCGCGCTATTTCGTGATGGAGGTGGGGAAGCAGTTGCAGCATCTTACAGGACTTCCGGTTACCCGGGGCGAAAACCTGAGCGATACCACAAGCAACCTGGACGCTTTTGTGGAAGTGCACGCCATCATGAAGGCCCTGGCCGTAAACCTTGAAAAAATTGTGAATGACATCCGACTGCTGGCCTCCGATATTGCCAGCGCCCGGCTGAAGTTGCCTCAACTGCAGGCAGGCAGTTCCATTATGCCGGGCAAAGTGAATCCGGTGATTCCAGAATTTGTCATCAGCGCGGCGCACCAGGTTTACGCCAATGATTTGCTGATCGCCGGATTGTGCGCGCAGGGCTGCCTCGACCTGAACGCCTACCTGCCCCTGATCGGACATGCCTTGCTGGGCAGCCTGAAATTACTGGTGGCCTCCTGTAATACCATGCTGACGAATATGATCAGCGGGCTGGAGGTAGATACCGTCACCAGCCTCGATCAGTTGCTGCGCAGCCCGGCCATCGTTACCGCCCTAAGCCCCTACATTGGCTACCACAAGGCAACCGAAGTCGCGCTGCTGATGAAACCCGGTCATAAAAGTATTCTGGAAATTAACAGCGAACTGAGACTTTTGCCTGCTGAAAAGCTGGAGGAGATTTTAAAACCCTCCAATCTTTTAAAAGCCGGATACACCATCAATGATTTATCTTAACCGGTGATTATGGCAGTATCTGGTTTTCAAGTACTACATTCTTTGATAAAAGGTCTTTGAATCTTTGAATTTTTGAATCTTTGAATCACCATTGTCCGGATAAAATGAAGAAAGAATTTGCCACAAAGACACGAAGACACTAAGTATCACTAAATGAGAAAAACAGGTTTTGTGCAACCTGGGGCTTTGTACCATAGTGGCTAAATATTTAAAAGTTAGTTGTATGCAGTTACAATCTTCTGAAACCCGCATCTATAAAGCATTCCGGTCAAATTATAATAATTTTCCCGGTCAACAATGTTTTTGAATTTTTGAATTTTGAATCTTTAAATCCTTATGTCCAAAGGAAAAGATACCAAACCCCATATCGGCATATTTGGCCGTCGCAACAACGGAAAAAGTTCGCTGATCAACGCCCTGGCGGGGCAGGAGCTGGCCATCGTATCTGAAGTGGCAGGTACAACCACCGACCCCGTGAAAAAATCCATGGAAATTCCCGGAATAGGCCCGGTTATCCTGATTGATACGGCCGGGATTGACGATACCGGAGCATTGGGGTTGAAGCGGGTGGAAAAGTCCCGCGAAATGCTCAAGGTGATTGACTTTGCCATTCTGGTGATCACCGGAAATGAGTTTGCGCAGGAGGA
>CAZDBX010000238.1:0-3052 GCA_964503805.1 uncultured Lentimicrobium sp.
AGTGCGTTTTCATTATAATCAAGCAGGCCGTTATTATTGCCGGAGAGGTCATTCAACTGGTGAGTCTGGTAAATCACCCAGGGTTGGTCAGGCGGAGGGCCGGCCTGAAATGCTGAAACATAGGTCATTGCATAGCCGGTGCGGTTATCGGTCCATACCGGATAAACCCAGCGGCTGTGTGCATGGATGCCGAGGTAATCGCCGAAATATCCGGTAGCCAGGCCTGAAATAGGTTGAGGGGTAAAGGAGACATCGCTCACTTTCAGGTCTTCCCACGAATTGCCTCCGTCGATGGAGTTTGATACATAAACTTCGGCCTGGGCACCGGAAACATTGCGGTCATCATAATAAACTACGCTCAGGTTGCCATTGGCAGGATCGCAGGTAATCCAGGGGAAGTAATGTTGTTTCCCGAGTCCGGAAGGATCCTGATTTACCCTGATGGGTGTTGACCAGGTGTTCCCCTGATCTGTTGAGCGGATTATATAAACATCCATATCGCTGCCGGTATTGGTTCCGGGAACCCCGATGTTGGGCCAAACCACATAGATCGTTCCCCGGTTTGGTCCGTTGCTGATATCAACGGCCATGGAAGGGAAGGCATTCACACGCATATTTTTTGAGGTTTCACTGTTTCGGATACCCCTGATATTACTGATGATCCGGGTTGCCGGTTGCCAGGAGGCACCTCCATCAAACGATCTGGCCATGCCAATGGCGCTTTCATCCGTTGGCCACCCGTCGTAGATAGCCCAGATGGCATAAACCTCACCGTTGGGCCCTGTATGAATATTCACACCCTGGTTGTGGCTGCCTGCATTTACGTTCGCACTGATGTTGACCGGTGATGACCAGTTGAGCCCATTATTTGTGGAACGGCTTATTTCTATTTCCGAATCATTGCTGCCGCCGAAATTTGTCCAGGCATCGTAGAGTTGCCCCTCATAAGGGCTGGTGGTGCTGTTGTCAATCCACATGTGATTTTTGTCCAGCAGGGAGCTAAACCCTGACGGGGCAGGAGCCACCAGCACCGGTGTCCATGTATTGCCCTGGTCGGTGGAGTAAGAGACTCCCTGGCCTCCTGATGAGTGGATATATCCCACATAATACCATCCGTTTAACCCTATGGCTGTGGTGGGATCACCGCTGTTTTCACCCCCGGCCCCCTGAACATGTCCGCCCCAGGTGCTCCCCGCATCGCTTGACCAGAAATCATTGGCTCCGTATACGGTGCTGGCTGGTCTGGGCGTGGAATTGTTTGAATTCAAAACAGACTGGGGATTGTTGGGATCCACAAAAATTGAGTTTTCACTTTGGGTGGAGTTGACGGTTGTCACCGGTACATCCGGAGAATCATCAGTCATCACGCTTCTGCCGGATAGCCGGCTTCCGGTATATTTTCCGAACGGGGCGGCATGATCAGGCTCAACAGGGACCAGTCCGAGCGAAGCCATTCGCCTCCAGTAGGCCATATTGTCAATACGGGTATCAACTTTGTACTTAGCAGGAACAGGATCGTCGGGCATGTACATCTGTTTCTTTGGCTTCTGGGCATAAAGAGATGAAGCAACCACCATAATGGTTGCCAGCAGAAAGAGGGGTAGATTTTTCACTGTGTTGATTTTCTGATGGATAATGGTTGAATATTTAATTATTTTACAATCAGTTTCTTAACCTGAAGAACTTGCTCATTTTGTAACCTGACAAGATACAGTCCGGCCTTTAATCCACTGAGGTCGAGTTTGATGTCGCTTGCAGGCCGTATGTTTGTTATTTGTCTGACTTCCCTGCCTGCCAGATCGGTAAGGGTTAATGTGGCGGAACCACGGAATGCATTGCCGGTATTCAGCAGTGCGCTGCCACTGGCAGGATTCGGAAAGACAGTCATCACTGTGTTGGTGTGTAAGTGCTCATCAATCCCGACACTGGTATCAACAGGCGGGAAAATAATGTAGTCGAGCCATGCGGCATCCGCGCCCGATGAAACATATCCGTCTTTTACATATGACCACCTGAATACCTTGCTTCCGGCGGTTACCGGATAGGAGATCAATGTCCAGTCCTGTTCCCCCGACCACTCACCCAGCTTTATATCATCCAGGTAAAATCGCAGGTAGTCGTATCCAGCCTCTGAAGATACCCTGAAATAGAATGATATATCACCATCGGCCAATACTTCATAACTTACTGACAGATCAGAATTCTGATTATGGCTGATCAGGCCGGAGCGGGCGCTGAATGTTTCCTGATAGGCAGCAGACTGCGTAATTGTCCAGTTGCTGCTGCCGCCATGCTGCCAGGGATGCATCAGGAAGTTACCCGATTCAAAATCTTCAATTACCTGGCCTGCAGTATAGGAATACTCACGTTGCAGGATGATTTCGGGAGGGGTGTTTCTGGTCAGCGTAAGCAGGAAGGTAACCGGAGTGCCTGTCGGTGTCAGTTCTGATACGGTAATATTTTCAAAGATAAAATCTGAGTCTGACAATGCCTCAATGGTTACCGGACCTGCCAGCCCCAGCGGAATACTGATATAGCTGTTGTTGCAGGTTAACGTGGCCGAAACGGCGTAACTCAGACTGTGCCCTGTATTGCTTACCGGTATTTCCAGACTGAAGGTTTCGCCGGGATCCGGATTGCCGTTGTTGCCGTCGTTAACCGTTGCATTACCGGCTTCAATCACAGGAGCAAGGGCAGTAATCCGGAAAGTTGAAAGCCAGGTTTCACCCGACTGGACGGTGAGGGTGAACTCGATCACATAGTTATCAGGAACATCCTCATTTAGGGTAACCGTGAAAGCATTATCTGAACCAGCCTGTCCGCCGGCGGGAATATCGCCGTAATCTTCTGAATTATCTGAAATGGTGATATATGGATCATAAGAGCTCAACAGAGCTGTAACGTTCTGGGCATTTGCCTGTCCGACATTCTGCAGGGTAACATTCAGCCCCAGTGTTTCGCCGTAATCGGCCATGCCGTTGTTGTTGCCCTGACTGTCATTGATGCTGTGCGAAGCATAAATCACATAAGGAGCGTTGCCCGGCGCGATGGT
>CAZDBX010000238.1:3152-4758 GCA_964503805.1 uncultured Lentimicrobium sp.
AGTACATTGCAGTCGTAAAAACACCAGCGCAGTGCGCCTTCCTCCCATTGACCGGGTGCATTCACCCATGGAGCGGTGGCAATCTTCGATTCCGTGTGGGCCCTGCCTATTCTGTGCAGACTGTCGGTAAACAGGGCATCGGTAAACTCACGGTGGAGATGTGCCGACGGGCCTTCGGTCTGACCTTCGTTGAACCAGCCATAGCGGGAGTTTCCCACAAAAGCGGCGGCAAAGTTCTCAATCCCGGTCATCTTTTCGGCAATGCAGTCGTTCACATCAAAAGCACCACATATACAACCGTGCGTATATACGACCGGGAAGTTGTGCAGAATCCCGTTAACTCCTGAAAAATTGTAATTCGTAATATCCCACGTGTTCAGTTTCATGACGTAGGAATCATTGGCATGTCCCGAGTGGTGCACAAAATTACGCCCGCTGTTGATGGCGCTGATCAGGGTGTTTTTATCCCAGACGGCATCTTCGTCATACAGTGTCTGGATATTGTGCGAAGCAGGAATTCCTGTTGTGGTGTAGCCGTTTTCGCTGTGGGTGCCGATCAGCAGGTTCAGGTAGTCGGATCCCCAGGTATCGGGGTTGTAATAAAGATTCTCTCCTGCTAACAGGGGATTGCGCAACTCGCCCTGTACGGGCTGGTTTTGATACTTTGTGGTTTTGTTCAGCATGGCCGCCAGTTCGGTGGTATTGCTGAAAGACATCCTGCCAACAGATATTTCCGGAAGAAGATCGTCTTCGCCGATTTCTCCCCAGCGGCTGTTACCGTTGGTATTCCAGTTGCCGTCCAGCGCGGCATAGTAAAGGTCTGAAGGGATATTATCATCTTCATAGACGCTGGATGACTGTACGTGGCAGTAAAAACCCCGGTGCGGTACATGCTCCACATCGCCGGCCAGCACTACATGTTCAATGCTGTGCTGCTGGTACTCCTGAATAATGTAGTTTCTGATTTTTTCGGGCAGGTCTGTTCCCATGGTGCCTGACTGAATCGATTCAACGGTGGCTATCTGGGTTTTCATTCCACGGGGAAGATAAAGCTGGGCCAGAGGCTCCAGGTTGGCTGAAAAGGTGGCCGGGGTAATGATAAGGATCTGATAATCAGCAGTGCTTTTGCTGCGTGTGGAATATTCTGCTGCAGCAGATGGATTCTGAGCATGCTTCAGGACAGTGCTTTTGATGGCAGGCGATGCATTGAGGTTGCTCAACGCATTCCGGCCACGTGTCGTTTCCCGCGATTCGATACGAACCACCGCCCTGCTGTAATAACTGATTTCACCTGTTGCCGGAGTGTATTTTAAAGGGGTTATCACCGTTTGGGCAAAACCAAAGCCATTCATGTAGTGCGTATTGAGATTGCCGCTTGCTTTTGCAGGATAGGGATCCTCCGATTGATAAACGGATTCATCCATCTGATAATGCGGAAAACCCGGCATGGAAAGCGGGCGTGAAAACTGTGCCGGTTCGAGCCGGAAGGTGCCCGTCAGCTGTATTTCATCGAAAAACTCAATACGGATGCCTGTAGCTTCATGACCGGGAGGTAACAGCAAACTGACAGCCATGTAGGGAAGAAGCGGTTCTCCGGGCCGGCCAT
>CAZDBX010000239.1:0-4724 GCA_964503805.1 uncultured Lentimicrobium sp.
GGTCCCAATTCCTCTCGCTGCAATCCGCGTACTCGCCGGCAGGCAACGCATACTTGAATTTCAAATCCAGGTCTTTCAGCACCAAACTCGAGTACCGGCGCATTGATCCGGGATATCGCTCTATGGGGGCGTACTTCTTCAACAATGACCTTGAAAACCTGGTGATTGCGCCGGCATTTAACCTGTTCAAGCGTAAATTGAATATCAGGGGAAGTCTCGGCCTGCAGCGCGATAACCTGCGGAATACCCGCAAAGCCACCAGCCTGCGTACCATCTCATCGGTTAACCTGAGTTACAATCCTGTACCTGTTTTCGGTATCGACATCAACTATAACAATTACAGCAGCAATCAACGGGCCGGACGGTTGCCACTGATCGATTCCCTGAAGTTCTTTCAGGCCACCACCAACCTGGGCATCATGCCCCGGTTGATGATTGTGAACGATAAGTACAGCCACATCCTGATGCTGATGTTCAACAAAATGAAGCTTAATGACAAGAATGCCTCAACCGCGGAGTTCACCGAAAACGATGCTACCATTGCCAACCTGAACTATAACCTGGGTTTTAACAAAAGCGCGCTGACCCTGATGCTGGGGTTTACATACAATAAACTTCAAAACTATGTTTTTGAGAATTCGGCTTCCGGATTTACGGCCGGTGTGAGCAAATCGTGGCTCGAAGGCAAAATACAATCGGGCCTCAGTAACGCATTGATCTGGTCGGGACAGCAAGGCGATACCGAAAGAAGCTTGACGCTTAATACTTCGGTTAATGCTGGTTATCAGGTCAGCAACCACCATTCGCTTCGGCTGAATGTGTTTTTTATCCGTTTCCTGGCAAAGGGAACCACGCAGGAACCAACATTTAACGAACTAAAAGGGGACTTTGGTTATGTATTCACATTTTAAAAACAGCATAGGCTGTTGCATCCGCAAATGCGGGATGGCCGGCCTGTTAATGATCATACCTTTTCTGACAATATATTCCGCCCATGCACAGGAATACCCCCTGAGGGTTAACCTGGTGGTGGCACCTCCTTATTCTCCGAAAATCAGTGAGTACACCAGCAATCCCAATAAAATCCTGGCTACCGTCCAGTATCTTCCGGGGACCGGCAGCCGGGCACTCCAGGTTTATCTGACCGGAGAAATTTCCGGTTCTTCCGGTATCCGGATTTACACCCGGCCCGGGCACCGTCCTCCGCAACCCCTGAATCTGATGCCCGGCAGTATTTACCGGCTCAATCTGAATAACATACAGGATATTTTCAGTACCTCTCAGCTTGTTTATGCAGGCATTACCGAGCAGGAAATTATCCGGGGGAACGGACTTCCGGAAGACGATTATACCATTTGCCTCAGGGCTTATGACTACCTGACAAACCAGCCGTTATCCGACGAAGATCCTGCCGGTTGCTGTCCGCCCTTTCCGGTGACCAGCATTGAGCCGCCGGTTATCACACAGCCTTTCTGTGGTGAAGAAATTACCGCCACCAGTCCGCAAAACCTGATTATTTCATGGACAAGGCCGGCCGGTGCACCGGTCACGACAAGATATAAACTTCAGATGATCGAAGTGGTCCCGGGAACCCACAATATTCAGAATGCATTTAACTCGGCCGCACAACCCATTTTCTTTGAAACCAATACCAACGTCACTGCATTTGTGTACGGACCTGCGCAACCAGCCCTGGTGAAAGGGAAAACCTATGCCTTTGCAGTCACCGCGTATGACCCTGCCCGGCATCACAATTTCAGAAATTCCGGTCAGAGTGAGGTCTGCAGTTTTATCTGGAAATCTGGCGGGTTGATGTTGCCCGGTTTAGATATTCAGGAAATCAGCGATGAGCCTGTTGTGCGGCCTGTAAATATCGGCGGTGTCAATATGGAAGTGCCGCTTCCGTTATTGCCGTCTAAGGTTTTCGGGAGGCTTGTTTACAGATATTCCGATCCTGGTGAAAATCAGAAATTTCCGCTTGCCGCCGCAACCATTAAACTGGTGGTTGGGCATGCCAAAGTGTTCAAAGGGCAACCCCTGCTTCCGGGAAATGTGCTGGAACATCTTTTGCAACCCCACAATGGCTGTGATGACCCGGAAGTCGGCCGGGTGCTCGGCGTTGCTACTACCGATTCAGAGGGCCGTTTCACTTTCAATATCCTGAACAGCCCTGACTTTGGTAAACGTTGCGGAGCAGGCACAGGAGAGATGGGCTACGATCATTACCGGGTGGCTTTGATCCTGATTGAGGCCCCGCACCGGAATTTTTATTTCAATCCTGATGTGTTGCTGATGCCTGAAAAAGGAAAGGACCTTAACACAGGTGATGTAATTGCCAATGTAAGAAGTTGTCAGATCACAGTAACCACCCTCCCCGACAAGAATCTAAGTGCTGATCTGACCAATGCCGTCGGAACCGAGAAACTGAGTACCATCAATGTGTATTTATTGCGGAAAATAGATTTCTCTTATCAGTTGTTTCCGTTAAATGACGGAAAGATAAAAGGGCAGCAGCACCAGGTGGATGAATCCGTGAAGAACAAGTTTCCGGGCTTCTCCGTAGTTGCACATGGAACTACCGGGCCCGACGGAACCCTGACATTTCAGCGGGTGGTTTGGCATCACCAGAGTCAGTTTCAGTATTACCTGATGGCGGATACTCCGCCTGAGGCAGACATGAATTATACCTTTGGAGCCCCGGTTGCCTGGAGTCCGCCGCAAACCGTGCCCGATAAAACAGGCACCGGCACAATTAATCCTTCAATCCTTCAGTTCCCCGGGTTTTATGACTACAACAAAGCCCGACAGTCAAAAGAACTGTATTTGTGGCCGCAATGGCCGAAAGTGGCAGGTACTGTGCTTGAAAATGAGGATAGTTCACCCATCGCCGGAGCAAAAATAGATTTGAATGAGCAATTTAACCTGAGCCCGAAAAATAACCTGAAGATCTATTATCCTTACTGGATGTATAATGAAAACCAGCCGGTGGTTACCTGTTTGCAGAATAACTGCGGACAGTATTTCAACAGCCTGATGGCCATTACGGCCGCCGACGGAAAGTTTGTTTTTGACGACCTGACGATGGTTTACAATATGCAGGAGAAAGCGGTTACCGGTCCCGACCGGCACCTGCTGGCCGGCAAGGATGGGTATCAGACCCTCGACGATCACATCGGAATCATTATTTACGGCCGCCAGGTTATCAAAAACGAATTAAAACTCCGCAAGGGCGCCATTTTAAAAGGCTATGTGCGCGATGCCGAATCAAATCAGCCGCTCAATGCACAACTCTGTTTGCCGGATGGCAGGACCTACAACAGCAGCCCGGTAAACGGCAGTTTTGAGATGCCGGTTCCGCTGCTGCCGGGTGTTACACAGAAATTGATTGTAAAGCGCAACGGTTACATCACCGATACCATCGGATTCGAAGCAGCCCAGGCAGTGAAACACCTTGATGTGAAGCTGTTTACCCTGAAGCGCCGGCTCGAAGTAAGGGTTAAGACTTCCCATAACTTTATCATGATGCCGGTCCCGAATGTGCTGGTAAACATCATGAATGTCAGCACAAACCAACAGGGGAATAACTATCCTTTGGGTGGTTTTACGGATTCCGACGGCATCGTTACATTCAGTTTTGTTAATGGTGGCGCCAATAATAATCAGGAGTACCGGATAAGGGTCGGGATGCCTTCGAATACCAGCCGGAATTTTGAAACCCGGTATTTTACCATAAAAATCCCTTACAGTCAGCATGCGGTAATCTTAAATTGCGTGCTGAATCCGGCAGCATGCATCAAAGGGCATGTGTATGCCGGCAGTGGCACCGGATCACCCGTCGGGATTGCCAATGTGCGTTACCAGGGCTCAGCCGACACATTGAGCAGCATTTCAGGGGCCGACGGCTATTATTACATGAACAACTTCCCGGTCAGGAATTACCTGCAACAGGTTACTGCTGCAAAATCGGCGAGCAACTACATAGGTGATGAAAGGAAGATCCTGATCAACAAAGCCTCAAATGAATGCGTGACCATTGATTTCAACCTGACCGTCTATGAGGATATGGACATAACCAGCCTGATGGGATTTCCCATGGAAGTTACCAGCCTTACCGAAAATGATGACAAGACAGTGAGAATCAACGGTAACCTGACGAACATCCGCAGCAATGAACAGTTCAGTGCGGATGCCGGGCTGGTGATTCCTTTCTCAGACATTGAAATCAAAGCCGGAAGCAGGAAAAACAGCAAAGGAGTTCCGTTGGCTGAGCCTGCAAGCCTTCCGGTGGCTACTTCAAAAAGCAACCTGCAAAACATCATGGTTCTGAAAACCTTTTCAGGGAACGTTTATAAGCCGGGCGGGATAACCATCGATCGCGAAAGCAGTTCATCTGCCTGGGGTACCCTTAAAGGCAGGGTTAGCATAGAACCCACCGAGTTCAACAACACCATGACCACTTTTCCGCCCATTGGCCTTGCCATATCGGCAGCTTCGGGTCAGGATAAAATGAACATGCCCGTTTTCGCGGCCAATCCGGCAAGGGTTAAACCTGTACAACTCCCGGCAACCGGCTTTTTTGTATGCGGAATCAACGGAGAAGCCCTCCGGTATTCGCTTCCGGCATTTGAGAACTCAGCCAGTGCAGAGATTGCCAAATCATACCTGAACAACGGGAAACTGCTTCTTAACACCACCCTGCATACCCAATGTACCAACATAACGCC
>CAZDBX010000240.1:0-4633 GCA_964503805.1 uncultured Lentimicrobium sp.
GTCAAAGAACAATACGATTTATTCAACGCTTGAAAAATTAACGCATCAGTACTAAGTCAAAATCAGAAATGTTATGACTTCTTCATCAGAAATACCTTGTTTCAACAATAAAAATTATATTTGTTAAAAATAGTGTCCAAAGAGATCATACTGACTAACAAAATAATATTCCAATGAAGCAAATTCTGATATCATCAATCATCGCATTGTCGGTAATAACGTCATTTGCTCAAACTCAATCGTCAGACCATCTTACATTTAAAGGTGTTCCTATTGACGGAACACTTAATGAATATGTAGCCAAAATGAAACAGAATGGATTTACACTACTAAAAATTAAAGATGGAGTTGCAATTTTACGTGGTGATTTTGCAGCATCTAAGGATTGTACAGTCGGTGTTACTTCTTTAAAGCAAAAAGATTTGGTTAGCAAAATTACTGTAATATTTCCGGAAAGGGATACATGGTCTTCTCTTTCAAGGAATTACTTTAATTTAAAAGGATTGCTAACGCAAAAATACGGTGAACCTTCGGAATGTGTTGAGAGATTTGATACATACTCAGAACCTACAGATGATAATGCAAGAATGCACGAAGTTGGAATGGACAACTGTAAGTATTTCACTATTTACAAAACGGACAAAGGCATTATTGAATTGTCAATTGATCACGAAAGCATCTTCAGTTGTTTTGTGACGCTATCTTACTACGATAAAATTAATACTGAAATTATTAAAGCAAAAGCCTTTGATGACCTCTGATTACAATGTAACACATTCCATCTTACTAAAATACAGCCGAATGACTAACTAATCCCTAATTGTTATTTGACATGCTGGTGGAATGAAGAAGAATTAATTTTTAAGAATATTTACCGGGTAAATCATGCCTTTGCAAAAATATCCACCTATCTGTTGTACCAACACAATATTACATGGTCTGACAAAAGTTAAACCGTAAAACAGTTAGAATATGAACAGCGACAAATGGAATGAAATCTGTTTTCTTCTTTCGGAAAATGTAAAAAAGGAAATAAGCGAAAATTCCTTCGAACAAATTGTCATACAAGCTCTGAGAGTTCTGGATTGGAAACAATTTTCAGGAGATTATGAAATAAGACCTTCCTATCAAATTGGGGCAACGAACCGGATAACACCGGACTTTGTCATAAAATCCACCGGCAATCATAAACTTTTCGTAATTGAGATTAAACAACCGAATATACCAATTACTTCAAATCATCAACAACAACTATTTTCCTATATGCGGCAGTTGAAAATGGAGTACGGTGTTTTAATAGGACAAGCAATTCAGATTTTCTATGATGGTGATCTGATTCAACAAGACGACCCGGTACTACTTGACACTATCAGATTTGAAAGGGACAGCAAGAAAGGCGAGGATTTTGTCAGGCTATTCAGCAAAGAAAATTTTAATTTCGATTCATTAAAAGAATACACCTTGCAGTCAATCAGAAAAATAAACAGAAAGCAAGATTTCCGATCACTCCTTGCCAGAATTACTTCAAAGGACTTCAAAGAAAAGTTCTCTGATTTGATAAAGCAGGAATTTATAGGAGAGTATGATGGTGAACTGATTGATTCTGTTTTGAATGAATTAAACATTGAGATAACAACGAAGAACAAAGCCAGAAATGCTAATCATGATCAAATAATCGAAATTAAACCAAATAAGAAAATTTCCAATGATACAGATCTGGCAAAAGAGTTAAGTTCAAATAACAGGGATTATTCGAAATATTTTTTCAAAGGACAGACTTTCGGAAAAAACCGACTTGTATTAGAGGTTTTAAAGGATTATGTTGAGAATAATCCAAGTACAACCTATAGTCAATTAAAGGCAATATTTCCTGACAGTTTACAAGGCAGGGAAACATTCACAACCGAAATTGAAGCGAAGCAAAAAAGAGATAGAAGGAACTTCATAAAACCAAACGAAGTAATTCCTCTAATTGACGCAACTATTGCTGTTAGCACCCAATGGAGTCTCGGAAATATCACCCGGTTTATTGACCACTGTAATCAGATGAATATTGATATTCAAGTGGTACGATGACAATGAAACATTGGCCGGCATTTGCAGACGGGAATACTGGAAAATCTTCTTCGATTTATCTGGCTTATTGATTTCCTATCTCACGAATGAATTCAGCGATGGTTCTATTATCGGAATTTTCAATAGAAGTAAGTTCAACATCTTCAAATTCATACCATGAATGATCGACCTCAGGAAGGTAGTCTTCAAATTGCAGTAAAGGTAGCCCCCATTTTGCCGCATCAAAGAATTCTCCATCAATTAACTGTGTCCTTATCTTACCTCTTATTTCTTCCAATGATAAATTTTCCGGATTCCGGAAAACAACCTTTCCGAATAGCTTATAATTACCGGCATCGCGGTAGAGGTAGGAGAATTGGATGTTATTGAATAAACCGCTCATCGTTATGATATTTTAAGAATTTGGGATCGGGGAGAAAACGGCTTGGTAAAATAACCGGCTGATTATTATATTTGAGAAAGTTATCGGCAATTGCCTGATTTTCTGATTGCTTCAATAGAATGGAAGATATTTTAATATAATACCTGGGGGTAATTGTTAAAAGGCCAAATTCAAATGCTTTGTCATGTAATGCATTTATGCAGATGCCATTTTGAGGATTTAATCTATTTTTCTCATCCATACTCCATGGCCGAATATGGCTTGCAACTAACAATTCTGGTTGTTTAATACCTGTAATGCAGCAGGTTTGATTATATGAAGCCATGATGGTTGTTCTGAAAAATGATTGATTAACCCGTGTTTTAACCAATCTTTCCTTCGAAACACCATCTCTAATTACAAATTCTGCTTTAATGCCAATATTTTCATTCTGCTTGAAGGCTAGTAAAATTTCGCTTTCATAAGCAAGCTCCTCCCAATTATCGAAAAACTCAGTCCAAATTTTTTTATCCAAATTGCTACTATTAATTGCTCCTTTTATCCCCCTGGCTTGTAAACTTGGATCAAGACTTGCAAAATTAACTAGTTTCCAAGAAACTGCTGAAGGAGTTCGGCCAATTAATTCAGCCAGCCTTATTACATCAGGGTTGTTTTTATGCAGTTTACCAAAAGGAGTCTTACAGTATAGATTTATGGTTAGTATTAGTTCTTCCCGTGACCAAGATTTTCTTAACATAATCTCAAATTAGACTTTAGTACATAATTTTTTGATGAGAATGTCAACCTGCATTTAAAAAAAGCTCAAACCTTGTTGCAAGTCTATTTTTATCAGGCCAGTTTTTTAAATCTTTAGGTAGTATCAAACTCTTGTTCTCAAGCAACTGTATTCCATACTTAAGCATTGGCCCGTCCGTTTCAAGAAGAATATCCTGTCTAATTTTAATTTTATAGTCTGGATTAATACCAAGAATATTTTGATCGTAGGCTGCATGATGTATCTTACATAACGCAAGACCATTTTTTACAATAGGATCACCCAAGCCTTCCTTATCACCAATAATATGAGCAGCATCTAATAATTCTCGATGTTTTAAATTACACAGTGCACAATGGTTCTGATAAGCTGACAAGACACGTTCCCTAAACAACCTTTGATGAATTCTAACCTTCATTGTACCAGTTAAATACTTTCTTCTATAGCTTTCTTCTGGCTCATTCACAATTGAATCATCTGTAAAAATTGAATCAACATTGTCAATTGCAACACTAAATTCTAGATCAGACATGTTATCGCCCACGATATAAGCTGGCCATGATGCAAGATATTTACCTGTTTCAATCCCGAAAAAGTAAATTAGTGGCTTCTTCAATTTGATTAATTCACGTAAACCCACATTATCTCTGTGATTAACATTATTTCCACGATATTTATACTTAATAAAATCGCCTTTGACTCCATCAGAATATACACTATTGGGGGAAGTTGTGATAGATAGGGGAAATTCCAAGATCTGTGGTTTCCAAATACCGCTTGGCCCCATTAAGGTAATCCTTTCTCCCTTAAAGATAAATCCTTGTTGAAGAACGTTATAAGGTAATACATCACCATAAAGTGATACTATATCCTCCAGATGTTTAAACGCAGATAGCCTAACCTGATCTTCAACCATATATTCATCGATAGATTCAATAACTCTCAAAAGTAGAAATATTTCAAAGCAATTACAAATTGCAATTAATTTTGTAATTAATTTAAACTTGATTTTCTTATTTGAAATTTATACAAAGTTGTTCTATAAATTAGCAACAAAAACATCTTAAAAATGGAAAAACAGCTAAATTATTATATTAAAAAATTCCAAAATCTTAAGCAAGGTATTACAAAATATGGGCCAGCACCGCATAAACCAATTTTATTACTAAGCCTTTTACAAGCATATAGAAGTCAGCTATATACAGAAAACAGTATTATTGTTACACCTGAACTTGTAAGTCTATTCACCTCAAATTGGAATGCTTTGGTTGAAACTAAAAATGTTAGCAATTTTGCTCTCCCATTTTTCCATTTGAGTAGGGAAAGATTTTGGCATCTTCAAGCCAATCCTGGTTATGAAACTGCTATAAATAATATTGAATCAATATCTAGTTTGGGGCAAATCAATACGTTCATTCAAT
>CAZDBX010000241.1:0-4633 GCA_964503805.1 uncultured Lentimicrobium sp.
TTGGCTATGGCAACCATGGATATTATCAAACTCTCGGGCGGAGAACCTGCCAATTTCCTTGATGTAGGCGGTACTGCCAATGCCGAAAGGGTAGAGCAGGCGTTCAGGATCATTATGAAAGATCCCAATGTAAAGGTAATCCTGGTCAATATTTTTGGCGGCATTGTACGCTGCGACCGGGTGGCTCAGGGTATTGTGGATGCATACCGCAACATTGGAATCATTGATATTCCGATAATTGTAAGGTTACAGGGTACCAATGCCGAGGAAGCCAAAGACCTGATTGAACATTCGGGATTGAAGGTTTTCTCCGCCGTATTATTGCAGGAAGCTGCTGAATTGGTGACTAAAGTTCTTGAAAATTAGTTTTTGTTTAGTGAGTGTGGTTGAGAAGGGTTGTCTGAGGGCAGCCCTTCTTCCGTTATCTCAATCCTTAACCGGGGCGTGCTTCCCTTGCGCAAATATCTTCCGGTTTTGGAAGCAAAAAAAACGGCCGGATCATTTCCGGCCGCTTCTACCAAACACTGATGAAAACAATTAGTTAGCGTATTCTGCAACGATATCCTTAACACCTTCCGGGGCTACCCGTCCGTAAACTTTTTCACCAACGAGAACTACCGGGGCAAGTCCGCAGGCGCCTACACAACGCAGGCATGCAAGTGAAAACTTTCCGTCAGGGGTGGTTTCTCCGACATTGACATTAAGCAGGCGTTTGAACTCGTCAATAACTTTTTCGGCGCCACGCACATAGCAGGCTGTGCCAAGGCAGATAGAAACAGGATGTTCGCCTTTCGGCAACATGGTAAAGAAGGAATAGAAAGAGACAACGCCATACACATGCGCAACGGAGATGTTTAACTCCCTGGCAATCACTTCCTGAACTTCCGCGGGAAGATAACCGAAGATTCCCTGTGCCTTGTGCAGTACATTGATCAGTTCTCCCTTATCGTTGTTGAACGATTTGCAGACAGCTTTCAATTCATCAAGCTTCTCTGCGGATAATTTAATATTTGCCATGATCTGAATTCTTTTGATTTTGTGTTGTTTGTTCAGCCGGTACGGATGTTTCCGTACCGGCAATCTTCCCTTATTCTACAACTTTGATCTCCTTGCTTTTATCGAAGTAGTGCGTATGAAGCAGGTGATGTGATTTGTCACTCAGCGGTTTACCGAGGAACTCTTCATAAAGTTGGATGATGTAAGGATTTTCATGCGATTTACGGATGGTCTTATTGGCATCCTCCTCGTAAATTGCCTTCTGACGGGCCTTGATAATGGAAGAATCTCCATGATGCAAGGGTTGTCCGCCACCCCCGATGCAACCGCCCGGGCAGGCCATAATTTCAATCGCATGGAATTCAGATTTTCCGTCTTTGATATCCTGCAGCAATTTACGCGCATTACCAAGTCCGTGCGCAATGCCAATCCTGATAGGGAGTCCGTTGAAGTCAATGGTTGCTTCGCGGATATATTCCATTCCCCGCAACTCTTCGAAATCAACTTTCTCGAGTTTTTTGCCGGTGTGTACCTCGTAAGCGGTACGGACTGCTGCTTCAATTACTCCTCCGGTTGTGCCGAAAATGACAGCAGCTCCGGTAGATTCGCCGAGCGGATTGTCGAAATTCTCATCCGGCAGGGCATTGAATTCAATGTTTGACTGCTTGATCAGGTGAGCCAACTCGCGGGTAGAAATTGAGAAATCTACATCCGGATTACCATTGGTGGCAAATTCATCACGCTGGCACTCGAACTTTTTGGCCAGGCAGGGCATAATGGATACAACCACCAGGTCTTCGCGTTTCACATTGATTTTATCGGCGAAATAGGTTTTTGCGATAGCTCCGAACATCTGCTGCGGACTGCGTGCAGTTGACGGTATATCCATCATTTCAGGGAACTGGTGTTCAAAGAAGTTTACCCAGCCCGGGCAGCAGGAGGTAAGGATAGGCAACGGAACATTTTTATCCCCGTTCAGATGACGGGTCAGACGGTCAAGCAGCTCGGTTCCTTCTTCCATAATAGTAAGGTCGGCTGCAAAATCGGTATCAAAAACATAGTTGAAGCCCAGTCTGCGTAGTGCAGCGGCAAGTTTTCCGGTGACAAGGGTGCCTGGCTCCATGCCAAATTCTTCGCCAAGGGCTGCCCTTACTGCCGGAGCGGTCTGAACCACAACCGTTTTGGTAGGATCGGCAAGTGCCCTGATAACGGCATTGGTATGGTCAACTTCGGTGAGTGCGCCGGTAGGACAAACGGCCACACACTGTCCGCAGTAAGTACATACGCTGTGGTCGAGGTTCATCTCAAAAGCAGGGGCGACAACCGACATAAATCCGCGGTTAACAGCCGAAAGAACGCCTACTGTCTGAACATCATTGCACATCATCTCGCAGCGGCGGCACATGATACATTTATCCACATCGCGGATAATGGCAGGCGAGGTGTCCTCACGGTAAGTTGACTGCTCTCCCTCATAGTGCAACTTGCGAATGCCAAATTCCTGCGCCATGGTCTGCAGTTCACAGTTGCCATTTTTTGCGCAGATCAGGCAATCGGTGGGATGATCTGAGAGAATAAGCTCAAGCACCGTTTTTCTGGCATTCAGTACCCTGATGTTGTGAGTGTTTACAACCATGCCTTCGGTACATTCCGTAACGCAGGCAGGTGCCAGGTTTCGGCGGCCGGCTACTTCAACAACACAAACACGGCAACCGGCGGGTTTATTTTCAATATTCAGGTCGTGTAGATGAAGGTAACAAAGGGTAGGGATGTGAATTCCGGCCTCCTTTGCAGCTTTGAGTATTGTGGTGCCTTTGGCTACCTCAAGTACTTTATTATCTATCGTTAATTTGATTGTTTCCATTTCTTTCCGGGTATTATTTGATAAACACAGCATTGAATTTGCACTTCTCAAGACAAGCGCCGCATTTGATACAGGTAGCCTGGTCAATCACATGGATGCCCTTACGCTCACCTGAAATTGCATTAACGGGGCAATTGCGGGCACAGGCTGTACAACCGACGCAGTTCTCGGCGTCGATAAAATACTGCAGCAACGCTTTACATTGTCCTGAACGGCATTTCTTGTCAGTTACATGCTCAATGTATTCATCCCAGAAATTATCGATGGTGGAAAGAACCGGGTTGGGCGAGGTCTGTCCCAGTCCGCAGAGCGCAGTGTCTTTGATCACATGACTGAGATTACGGAGACTGTCAATATCGTCGCGCGTACCTTTGCCCTGCGTAAGTTTATCAAGGATTTCATAAAGCCTCTTGTTTCCGATCCGGCAGGGTGAACATTTTCCGCATGATTCTTCAACGGTGAAGTCGAGATAGAACTTAGCCATTGAAACCATGCAATCATCTTCATCCATCACAATCATACCACCGGAGCCCATCATTGAGCCGCTGGCGAGCAGGTTGTCATAATCAATGGGGGTGTCAAGGTGTTTTTCAGTAAGGCAGCCGCCCGACGGGCCTCCGGTCTGAACAGCCTTGAATTTCTTACCATCTTTGATGCCACCGCCAATCTCATAAATTACTTCGCGAAGCGTGGTGCCCATGGGTACCTCGATCAATCCCACGTTGTTGATCTTTCCGGCAAGGGCGAATACCTTGGTGCCCTTTGATTTCTCAGTTCCGATACCAGCAAACCATTCTGCACCTTTGTTAATGATCACAGGCACGTTGGCAAATGTTTCAACGTTGTTGACGTTGGTCGGTTTTTCATAATATCCTGAAACGGATGGGAACGGAGGCTTTACGGTAGGCTCGCCCCTCAGCCCTTCCATCGAATGGATCAGCGCTGTTTCCTCGCCGCAGACAAATGCGCCGGCGCCATAACGAAGCTCAATGTCAAAGGCAAAGCCGGTGCCAAGGATATCCTGCCCGAGAAGTCCATACTCTCTGGCCTGGTTAATGGCAGTTTTCAGACGGTCGATGGCCAGTGGGTATTCAGCCCTGATGTATACCAGTCCGTTTGATGCGCCGATACAATAGCCGCAGATGGCCATGGCTTCGATAACGGAGTGGGGGTCTCCTTCCAGAATGGAGCGGTCCATAAATGCGCCGGGGTCTCCTTCATCGGCATTACATACGACGTATTTTACATCAGATACTGATTTGCTGGTGATTTCCCATTTCAGACCAGTGGAGAAACCTCCGCCTCCGCGTCCGCGCAGGCCTGATTTTTTCATTTCCTCGATCACCTGCTGAGGAGTCATTTCCGTCAGACATTTGGCCAGGGCCTCATAGCCGTCGCGTGAAATGTATTCATCAATATTTTCCGGATCAATAAACCCGCAGTTGCGCAGAGCGATCCTGAGCTGCTTCTTGTAAAAGCCCATGTGCTTGGAATCAGAAATGTGTTCCTTGTTTTCGGGGTCAACATAGAGCAGGCGATTCACCTTACGTCCCTTGATCAGGTGTTCTTCCACGATCTCACGTGCATCCGCAGGACTTACCTGGGTGTAGAAGGTATTGTCGGGCATGATCTTTACAATGGGTCCCTTCTCGCAAAAACCGAAACATCCGGTTGCAATTACCTGAACCTCATTGTCAAGTCCTTTATCGGCAACGATGGTTTTCAGGTTTTCGAGCAGGGTGTCACTTTCTGAAGCATGACAACCGGTGCCAC
>CAZDBX010000242.1:0-4591 GCA_964503805.1 uncultured Lentimicrobium sp.
AGGAAACTCATTACATTTACAGCAAAATTTTCTGTTCTATGATCAAGCAAATGAACTTTAACAAAGGTTGGATTGCCATTCTGGCCCTGGCAGCCTGTAATCCGACATCAGAAAAACCATTTAAAATTAAAATGCAAAGCGATTTTCCCACACCCCCGGTTGCAGCGATCAAACCGGTAACATTCAACGAGTCCGGCGGCGAGCGGACCGACAATTACTACTGGCTTAAAGAAAAGGAAAACCCCGAAGTGATCGCTTATCTCGAAGCTGAAAATGCATACTGCGATACGGTGATGAAATCGACATTGCCGTTGCAGGAAAAGCTTTTTGCCGAGATGAAAGGCCGTATTAAAGAGACCGATGAAACGGTCCCGCAGCTCGATAACGGTTACTATTACTATTCCCGCACCGAAGAGGGTAAACAATACCGCATATACTGCAGGAAGAAGGGTGATCTTTCCGCGGCTGAGGAGGTGGTTTTTGATGTCAATGCCATGGCGGAAGGGAAACCTGCTTTTATTTTTGCCGGTTTCGACATCAGCACCGATAACAGACTGGCCGCTTATCTTTCGAACGAAACCGGTTCATTTGCCGATTTCACACTAAGGGTTAAAAATCTGGAAACCGGGATGGATCTGCCGCTGAACATCGGCAAGGTTCAGGGCTTTGCCTGGGCCAACGACAGCAAAACCCTGTTTTATACCCTGGGCAATGAGGCGCTCAGGGCCTGGAGGGTTTACCGGATGGTACTGGGCAGCGATCAACCGGCCGAACTGGTATTTGAGGAACCTGACGAGCAGTTTATCGTGGACATCGGTAAAACCAAAACCAACGACTACCTTTTGATCACCACCGCCAGCAGCACCACCTCGGAGGTACATTATCTGCCTGCCGCGGAGCCAGCCGGAAAGTTCAGGGTTTTTATACCCAGGATCAAGGATGTTGAATACCATGTTTATCACCATAAGGAAAAGTTTTTTATCAGGTACAAGGACAGAGACAACCTGAATTTCATGGTATATGAAGCCCCTGTTACGGGATTTGAAAACCGGAACAACTGGAAAGTCTTCCGTGCCCACGATAAAGATACCCGCATCGGCAGCCTGGAGGTTTTTAAGGATTATCTGGCGATGCAGGTGCGCAGGAACGGTTTGAACGAGATCCTGGTGTATGGACTCAGGGATAAAAGCGAAAATACCATACGCTTTCCCGAGCCGGTTTATACCGCCTATCTCAGCGGTACGCCTGAGTATGATGCGCCTGCGTTAAGATACAGCTACAGCTCATTGAACCGCCCGACCAGTGTTTATGATTATGATTTCGCCTCCGCCCAAAGCAAGCTGCTGAAGCAGCAGGAGATTCCTTCGGGATTTAACCCGGATGATTATACCGTTGAGCGCATCTGGGCAACGGCGGCCGATGGGGCAAGGGTTCCGATGTCGGTTGTATATAGGAAAACCCTGAAAAAAGACGGCAGCAATCCTGCGTTGCTCTATTCTTATGGATCTTACGGAGCCAGTTCCGACGCCTATTTCAGCTCAGGATTTTACAGCCTCATCGACAGGGGATATGTATTTGCCATTGCTCAGATACGCGGCGGCAGCGATATGGGTGAGCAGTGGTATGAGGATGGAAAGCTGCTGAAGAAGAAGAATACTTTTACCGACTTTATCTCCTGCGCCGAGAAACTCATTGAGGATAAATTCACCTCTTCCGCAAAGCTTGCCATTATGGGCGGCAGCGCCGGCGGGCTGCTGGTTGGCGCGGTTACCAATATGCGTCCCGATCTGTTCAATACCGTGGTGGCCCAGGTACCTTTCGTTGATGTGGTAACCACCATGTTCGATACCAGTCTGCCGCTGACTACACAGGAATATGAAGAATGGGGCAATCCCAACGAAGAGGAATACTATCGCTACATGCTTTCCTATTCTCCTTATGACAACATTACGTCACAAAATTATCCCAATATGCTGATTACCGCCGGGCTGAATGATTCCCAGGTTTTGTATCATGAGCCGGCCAAGTATGCCGCCAAATTGCGGGCGATGAAAACCGGTAACAACCTGCTGCTTTTGAAAACCAATATGGAATCGGGCCATGGAGGGGCTACCGGGCGCTTTGATGCACTGAAAGAAACGGCCTTTGAAATGGCCTTTATCCTCGACAGGGTTGGTATCAGGGAATAGCTGCCTTTGCTGATAAAGATAATGTTGAACGCTTATTAGTCCGGAAATCCATGTCAGATGAGAAAATCTTTGACCGGCTTGACCGGCTGATGAACGAACGGGACTTTATTTCGGGCATCCACAATTACTGTGACCGCTGGTGCGAGCGTTGCCTGTTTACATCAAAATGCAGTGTGTATGCCATGGAGGAGGAAGAACTGCGGGAGGCTGAACGGTCCGGCAAAACTGAAACTGATCCGTTTGCCTATGTACACCGGGTTTTTCAGGAAGTTTCGGAGAAACTGCGGCAATGGGCGGATGAACAGGGCATTGATCTGAACGCTGAACCGGAGGATGATGTGAAAACGCTGATGGAGCAGCGTAAGTCAAAAGTGCCGGATACATTGTCTGTTGAAGCTGAAGCTTATGGCAAGTGGTTGATGAACTGGCTGAAAGAAAACCACGCAGAAACGGAGAAAATCAGGAAGGAACTTGGAAGTACTGATATACCAGCCCTGGCTGCTTTTACCGACGCCCTTGAAGTACTGGGCTGGTATATGTTTTTCCCTGCTGCCAAATTCCGCAGGGCATCCTCCGATCCGTATGAAGATAGCCCCGCCGGACATGCCGACAGGAACGGGTCGGCCAAGGTGGCCACCATTGCCATTGAAAGGAGTATGGCCGCCCTGGCCGTCGTGCTAAGGTATATGCCCACCCATGAGGATGAACTGTTGGATGCCCTGATCAGGCTTGAGCGGATCAGAAAAAAAGCTTTGCTGGATTATCCTGAAGCCATGGCTTTTAAAAGACCCGGGCTGGATGATTGATTCATGATTCAGCAAAGGCCATAAAAGGCAATCATCTGCAATTCCGGGCCCGATTACTGCTTTTGTTTACCGGCAGTCCTGAGGTTTTCAATAAGCAGAACCTGAACTGCCCGGTGATAATTTGATTATCCGTATTATTTTTTTTGAACATATATACTTTTTTTTGTGCAGGCTGTTTGTATTCTTACAGTTTTTTTGTATATTTAAAGCAACTAAAATAATGTTGTTATGGATAACATATTATTGAGAATTCTGCTCGATAGCTTTGAGCGTCAGCAGAAACAGGAAACGGGAACAACTCCCGGCGGGCCGTTTATTACCATTTCAAGGGATTATGGCTGTCAGGCGAATGTTCTGGCTGAATCCCTGAGCCGGGCGATAGCAGCCAAAGGGTCGCACTGGAGAATCATGAATAAGGAGATTATTCTTGAAGCAGCCCGCGAACTGAATCTTGACCCTGATAAGATCAAAGCCATTGAGGGTTCAATGGAAAGAGGCGCGATGGATGAAATACTGAGCTCATTAACTACCAAATACTATAAAAGTGACAGGAAGGTGCGGCAGACCATCGCCAATGTCGTGATGTCGGCTGCAAACACAGGCAATGTGATCATTGTAGGAAGGGGAGGCGCCGCTGTGACCTTGGGTTGGCCCAATGCACTGCACATCAAACTCACGGCACCGGTGCAGTGGAGGCTTGATACGCTGATTGCCCGGCATAACCTGAAACGGGAGGAAACGGTCAAGCAAATGGCCTCAATTGATCACAAACGATTCAAGATGCAGCGCGATTATCTGAAAGGTGGCATTGATATCAATGATCTGTATGACCTGATTATCAACTGCAGCAAAGTTACGCATCCCGAAATTGTGGGAATTGTAATTTCTATGCTGGAAAGCCGCAAAATGATATAGATGCTGCCCAATTAATCCCGATCAGTGAACAATGACGAGCGACAATACCGAACCGGTCTCAGCCGGCAGTAATTTTATTGAACAAACGAAATATCATAACCTGCTGATTTCTGATCAGTTGCGGGGCTACCCTGCACCACCTCTGCAGCCGGCTTATGATCCGGCGCTTGTGCGTTATCATTTGCCCGATCCGCTCACAGCGGCTGCCGGATATAAAGCCGATATACATCAGGTAATTCCTGAGCGCAGCAGCATACGAAGTTACCGCGATAAGCCGGTCACAGATGGAATGCTTTCGCTTATGCTCTGGGAAACCCAGGGGGTAAAGAAAAATGTACGCAACATCCATACCCTGCGCACGGTTCCTTCGGCCGGTGCACGCCATGCACTGGAAACCTGGTTGCTGATCAACCGGGTGGAAGGCATCACACCCGGTTTATACCGTTATCTGCCGCTTATCCACAGCCTGTTGCAGGTGAATCTGGCGGATGAGATTTCCGGCCGCTTGACCAAAGCCTGCCTCGATCAGCAAATGGTAAAGAAGAGTGCGGTAACTTTTTTCTGGACCGCCGAAATTTACCGTATGAAGTGGCGATACAGCGAAAGGGCTTACCGCTATATCTTTCTGGATGCCGGACATGTGTGCCAGAACCTGTACCTCTGCGCTCAATCCATGGGGTG
>CAZDBX010000243.1:0-4555 GCA_964503805.1 uncultured Lentimicrobium sp.
ATAAACTTACTTGACAGTTTAATGAGACTCGAAGAATATATGTTTATAGTAAATCCAACCCTAATTAACACAATTAATTCCCAAGACTCAAAAAAAAATTATTTCAAGATAACGGACAAAGATATTGATGATTTTTTCAATAAAGGGGATACAGTAATATTGAAGAAAAATAGTATTAAACAGGATTTTCTGGAAGGAATGGTAATTGACGGAGCACCATATTGGTATGAACTAGTTTTTAAAAGAAATGGGCAAGACTCTATAAAATATGCTTTTGGAGGAAACTTTTTAGACGACGTTCAGACAAGTAACATAATATATTGGTTGCCTATGTATTTAACCTACAAAAAATACCCGTTTTTTGGCTCAATAAAACTAGTGGAAGAATACTTTAATGATGAACAACTTGAAAGCGTATTATTCAGATTTATTGCCTGGACAAAAAAAGAATAAAATGCCAGCCTGTAACAGCACCTATGCCCAATAGCCTATGAAAGAGCAACTTGAAACAGCTTACTCCGCAGAAACATTGTACCTTTGGACAGTGACGAAGCCCGCAAAACGGCTACTGGGCATAGCTGCAAACCGCCAGCAAAACCTTATCATGAAAAAAACTCCTTTATTTTTAATCCGCGAAATCCTTCCCAACGAGTACCACCTGCTTGAAGAATTCCTGTATGAGGCTATCTTTATTCCGGAAGGGGTGGAGCGGCCGGGCAAAGAAGTAATCTTACGTCCTGAACTGGCGGTTTATTACAAGGATTTCGGAAAAGATAGCGACTACTGTTTGATGGCCGAAAGCGAAGGGAAACCGGTGGGTGCTGTCTGGATCCGTCTGTTTCCGGAATGCGGCAAAGGTTATGGATTTGTGGATATCCGGACACCCGAAGTGTGCATGTCGGTGCTCCCGTCTTATCGCAACAAAGGGATAGGGACAGCGCTGCTGAATACAATGCTTGGCAACCTTGTCCGCAGGGGATTTCATCAGGTGTCGCTGAGCGTGGATGAAGAGAATTACGCCTTCCGTATGTATGTGAAGGCGGGATTTGAAACCGTCAGCACCGACGGAATTTCTGCTACGATGATCAAAAAACTGGTATCTTAGATTTCCTTTTGGAGACCTGTTCCCGTTTACCCGGGCGGTGCCGGGATGCAGCGACCGCCGGCCGTTTTGTTTCCGGAATCCATCGGCAATTACATAATAATCTGACCATGAACGGATTTATATTATTACAAACGGCTCTTGACGAACTTTATGTAAAGGGCAATTCGGACGCAGTTGAAAAATTGTTTTCCGAAAATTATTCGGTGCATGCTGCCGGCAGAACGCATAGTGGCCGGAGGTTCATCATGCAGTATATGAAAAGTCTGAGAAAGTCCGTGTCCGGTATTAAAGTCCTTAAAACTGAACTGCTCTCTGAAAACGGGAATCTGATCAGCTGGAAACGGACTCTAAGCGGCATTCATCAGGCCGGTTTCCGTGGAATTCCGGCGTCAGGGAAAAGGATTAAATGGGAAGAGATGATGGTTTCCCGTATTGAGGATGCACTGATTGCCGAAGAATGGCTTTCGTCCGACCTGGCGTTTCAGTTAATGCTGAAGAACCGGGAAGAATTTTAACTTTTTCTCTGATCAGCGCATTGCGCGCTGTTCCCCGGCCGGCAAGCAGGTCGGACTGGTGATTACGCCGGGCTATCCGCAGGAGGGCTATCCTTTGCGGAAGAAATACGGAAGCCGGTGGAGGAGATCAGCAGTTCAGCAACTATTTAAAAATATCAGTGATTACTAGAATAGATGAAGATTATATAGTAACTTTATATAGATGTTTTATTGCCTGTTGTAGTTACTGTATTTGATTACTGAAGTTCACCCTGCCCGCCTGAAAGATTATGCTGGCAGGGATCATAAATCATTTAAAATACGAAAGATGAAAACAAAAACGGGTTTATTGCTTTTCTTGTTTTTGAACGTGTCAACTTTCCTTTCAGGCAGCAATTCCCCTTTGGCGGGAATATGGATAGGGGTGGATATGCATGACGGCAGAAAGGATACCTATACTTTTACAATAAAGGAGAATAAAGCCGGGGAATTTACCGGTTATATAGAAACAGAAATGGATGGAGCGCTTTTGCCCCGGATGCCTTTTTCAAAAATTGAATACAATCATCCTGATTTTAAATTGTTTATCAATGCCGGCGATTTATTGATAACATACGCAGGCCGGATGTCGGAAGATTTATCCCAGCTTGACGGAAGTTTTAAATATTCGGATCCGGAGATTCCTGAGAAAAAACTGTTTCTAACCCGGAAAACGAATGAGAAATTGTCAGAGTCCGGGTATCAGTACAAACAACCTGTCAGTAAGGTCTTACCTATCGCTTCGTTGAATGAATCAGATCCGGACAGGACGAAAATCACCAAACTGGTCAATGACATTAATCAAGGGAAATATGGGGAGATCAACTCTTTACTCGTTTTCAGAGATGGGAAGCTTGTGCTCGAAGAATATTTTAACGGGTTTGACTCCGGTCAGCTTCATCAGCTTCAATCAGTTACGAAAAGTATTACATCATTGCTCATAGGAATAGCTATCGACCAGGGTTATATTGATTCGGCTGATGATAAAGTTGTTTTCTACTTTGATGATTATAAATATGCGAAGGGCTGGGAGACCGTGACCATCAGACATCTTCTTACCATGAGCAGCGGTGTGGAATGGATAAAAGATGATCCTGATTCACCCTGGGATAAGGATGAGAGCATTGCAGATATGCTGAAGAAACCCGTTACAGGAAAAACCGGAATGGAATTTAATTATAATTCGGCGATGCAGATTCTTGCAGGAATTATTGAAAAATCGACGAAAATGGAGCTGGAGAGATTTGCTGAGAAATATTTGTTCCAACCGCTGGAGATCAAAGATTATTTATGGCAGGCCAGTATTTCCGACACCCTGCCTTTATGTACAGGCTCACTTAAACTGCGCCCGGTTGATATGGTTAAGATCGGGATGCTGGTTTTAAATAAAGGTAGGTTTGATGAAAAACAGGTTATTTCAGAAAACTGGATAAATGCATCTACAAAGGTTCAGATTGAAGTTCCGGGGAATAAAGGCGATCACTATGGATATTTGTGGTGGATCAAAACAACCTCGCCTCAATGCATTTATGCGCATGGGTTTGGAAGTCAGTTTATTTTTGTTATACCTGAATCAAATCTTGTAATAACGACAACCGGAAACAATATGTACAATAATCAGGATATGAAACCCTTCCAGATGCTTAAAATTTTTCAGTAAAGGGGCGGCAATAGTAAACTTTCCGCATACATGTGACCACTGGTTCCGGATATCAGGAAAAGCGTATCCGCTGAAGCGAACTTGTCCTTCAGGCCCTCTGAGGCCGGAAACCAGCTGATTCTGAAAGATCATTTGATTCCATAAGGATAATCCCGGTTAAGCATAAGTTCAGCGCAATAAAAATTGTGCTGATTACAAACACTTAACCGGGATAATATCAATACAGGTGCCACTTTTTGCAGTGATTTGATATATGCATGGATCAGGTTGACTCACTTTTGAAGATTCCTGATCGCTGCTCGCTTCACAGCCGGTTAGTGGCTGCCGGATGCCTGTCAGTCATATACCGGTCTGATTTCCAGATGAAACTCTATGCGTGATCCCTCATGGTCACAAACCAGTTTTACCTCTTTCTTGTTGCCCGTTTCGCTGAATTTGTATGATTTGTGGTCGTCGGCGAAATCGTCATCCGCAGAAGTGGAATCATACTCAAGCACATCTGCCCTGATGCCGACCCTGGCATTAGGATCATTTTTCGGAACTTTAAAAATGATCCGCTGATCAATTTCCCGGGTCTCCCTGAATCCAAGTTGAAGCGGATGCTGCCGGGTTCCTTTGGTAAATGTCCATGGAATGGGGAATTTGAAGCCTGTTTCCTTTCTCATCTTTTCAGCTTCGAGAATCGATTTGTTCTTCTTTTCGACGTCCAGGATTTCTTTTCCGTTGCCTTCAAAAGCCCTGATCCTTAAAAAGGCGGTGATTTCTTCATCCCCTGAGGCATCATCAGCGCTGGCGCAATGGACGCTTTTCCATAATACTTCAAATTTTTCGGCGACCGGAGCGCATTGTCTGCTGGTAAATTCTGAAGTCAGGTGTACCCCGATGTTTTCCCCGTCAAGCGTGCTGAGGGAATAGGCAATGGGGACTTCATCCATAGTGCCGGCGAAATAATTATTGATTGCCTTTTTCAGTTCTGCCTGATTTCCGGCTGTAAGTATCTGTCCGGTAAGTCCGGGATTCCCGCCGTAGGCCACCAGCCGCACCGAAGTCCGTTTCAGAAAGCTCTGCTGCCGCATCGAAAAATCAACACTGGCACCCGCAACCAGGAAATTGGCATACGCATGCACATCAATCCCATACGAAGAGAAGGATTCGTCACTTTCAAACATCAGGTTCAGCGCACGGCCGTATTTAACGGCATTCACAACCACCCAGTCCGGATTAACCTTGTCAGGATCCAGGGCATCAGCAGAAGAA
>CAZDBX010000244.1:0-4529 GCA_964503805.1 uncultured Lentimicrobium sp.
ATAAAAAATCGGGGAAATATGTGATCACCGACGCGCGTAAAAATTCAATTCCGAACTACGATCCGAAATTCACCACGATTTTTCCGCGTATGTGGAGTTCGCAGGATAATCACGTCAGGGCTTATAAAAGCTGGGGAAAGATACAGGGGATTCCCATCGCGGCCACAAATAACAGCGGGGAACCGGAAACCATCATCAGGCCGACTTTCGGAGAAAACATGCGTTTCCTTTTCCGTTACCAGCTCGGCCATATGTACTTCCGTTACTTTATGTGGAATTTTGCCGGCAGGCAAAATGATGTTGAAGGACATGGGGGAATCAGTAACGGCAACTGGATCAGCGGCATTAAATTTCTTGATGAAGCCAGGCTGGGCAAGCAAAGCGACCTGCCCCAAAGCATGCAAAGCCCCGCCCGCAATACCTATTATCTGCTGCCTTTGATCCTTGGCGTGGTAGGCATGCTTTACCATTTCAACCGGAATTACAAGGATGGACTGGTGGTGGCCCTGCTCTTTTTTATGACTGGGATCGCCATCGTGCTTTACCTGAACCAGACACCGTTTCAACCAAGGGAAAGGGATTATGCCTATGCGGGCTCCTTTTATGCTTTCGCGATCTGGATCGGACTGGGAGTGCTTTCACTCTATGAGGCAGTCACCAAAAGGCTGAAAGGAAGTCAGCTTGTGGCTGCCGGCGGAATAACAGCGGCTTGCCTGGTGCTGGTACCAGGAATCATGGCTGTCGAAAACTGGGACGACCATGATCGTTCCGGTAAATATCCGGCCCGCGATTTTGCTGCCAACTATCTGAATTCCTGCGCACCAAACGCTGTGCTGATTACCAATGGCGATAATGATACTTTCCCTTTGTGGTATGCCCAGGAAGTGGAAGGCATCCGCACGGATATCCGTGTTGTGAATTATATGCTTTCATCCGGCGACTGGTATGTACATCAACTGGCGCGGAAGATCTACGACTCAGAACCCCTCAGTTTTACACTGACCCCTGAACAATACAATAAAGGGGTGAATGAGTTTCTCCCCTATTTCAGCCGTGGCGAGGTTACAGAACGGGTGGAATTAAAAGACCTGATCGGATTTATTGCCGACGAATCGGCCCGCAGTAAAGTAACCCTTCAAAGCGGGGAGCGGATAAATTATTTCCCTACAAAAAAACTGAAGCTAACGGTAGATTCAGCAAAAGCGGTCAGCAGCGGAGTAGTTCCTGCCTATATGGCCGACGGCATCGTACCGGTGATTGAATGGGACGTCAAGAGCAACTATCTCTATAAGAACGATCTGATGCTGATGGACTTCCTGGCTACCAGTAACTGGGAACGCCCCCTGTATTTTGCCAGTCCGGGAAGTGTAAGCAAAGTGCTGGATATCGATAAATACTGTCATCTTACCGGTATTGTATATAAATTTATTCCGGTCCTGGCTGAAGACTATGTTCCCGGTTTGGGTGGTATTGATGCAGATGCTTCTTACGATATATTGATGAATAATTGCAAATGGGGCAACCTGAACCAGCCGGGGGTTTATGTGGATCGCGAAAGCTACCGCAACTCCATGATGCCCAAGCAGAATTACATGCGCCTGGCCCAGGCGCTGCAGCGCAAAGGTAAGAATACTGAGGCCGTGGCTGTTGCGGACCGTTGCCTGGCTGAATTCCCGAACAACAAGATCACTTTTGATTATTATATGCTGCCACTTGCTGAGGTTTACTATAAAGCCGGTGCCACTGAAAAAGCCAATGATTTTATCCGTACCATCGCCGGTATCTATATCGAGAACCTGAACTATTATAATTCAGTGGAACCTGCATTTGCATCCTACTATCAGGAAGATAGTATGCAGGCATACGCTGTTATGTCGCGCGTGTGGGAATGGGCGGAAGCATACGGACAACAGGCACTGCTTGAGGAGTTCAAGTCAAAGATGATGATTCCCGATGACCTGAAGGAAATATTCAAATAACTGACTTGTGTTCTTTACTGAAATCATCAAACGCCGGTTGTATGCACAGCCGGCGTTTGATTTTATAATTGATTCGGAGGGTAATGTTTATTCCCTGCTGAAGGCGCATTCAGTATGCCGGTATTCCAGGGTTTTGAACAAAAAATTGTGTAGGCGTTTAAGATTTTAGTCTGGTTTTCCAGGTTTACAACGATTCTCTGAATCAGGAGGATGTATTGTTTTTATAAACACCCTCCGGCAGCCTCAACCATTCACTGCAGTCTTATTTCTTTTTGTTGGTCCACCAGAGCAGTCCTGCGCCTGCAAGTATGAACGGAATACTTAACCACTGACCCATATTCAGCGTCATGGTTTGTTCAAAGGCGACCTGAGGTTCCTTTACAAATTCAATCAGGAAACGGACGCCAAACAGCACGATGAGGAAGACCCCGAAAATAAAACCTTCTTTCAGTTTTTTATAATTGCTGATGTAATACTTAAGCAAGGCGAAAAACAGGATCAGGTATGAAAGCGCTTCATAAATTTGTGTCGGGTGCCTGGGCTCGGTTTCTCCGTCGCGCAGGAAAACAAATCCCCAGGGCAGAGAGGTGTAATGCCCGTATATTTCGCTGTTCATCAGGTTGCCCATCCGGATAAAGAAGCCTCCGAGCGCGACAACAATCACCAGCCTGTCGAGGGTCCAGAGGTAAGTTTTGCCCGACTTGCGTTTAAAGATCCAGAGGGCAAGTAGTATTCCGATGGCAGCCCCGTGGCTGGCCAGTCCACCCTCCCATATTTTCAGTATGCTGAGGGGGTCGCGGAGGTATGAGGCCGGTTCGTAGAAAAATACATGTCCCAGCCGGGCACCAACCACGGTGCCGATTACCACGTATGTGGCCAGACGGTCGAGCAGGCCGATGGGCAGGCCCTCACGCCTGAAAACCTGTTTTTCGAGGATGACGTAACCCAGGTAAAAGGATAAGGCGAAGAAAAGGCCGTACCACCTGATATGCAGGCTTCCCAGGCTGAAAATGACCGGACTGATGTCCCAGCTTATCTGATTGAGTAGCATAAAAATGGATTAAAGTGCAAATGTAACGATTAAATTGGCAAAGGACGCTGCTTTGATTTACAGAGTTCCGTTCCGCCTGCGGCCGGCTGCAGGACCCTGTTCAATGCTTTCCATAAGTGCTTTTATTGCTGATTCAAGCAGTTGATTTTCCTGTTGAATGCAGAGGCCCGGTCGACGCTCCGCCTCTGTAATGGCTGTTCGCAAGTTTAATTGACCCTGCCTGCACGTCAGATAAATGCCTGATTTATCAAGTGTTTCAGCAAGGTACTCCTGCTCGGTCTGGCCGGGAGTGGGAATCAGAATGGCCTTGTTACCCATCATTGCGATCTCCATAAGGGTTGAATATCCTGCCCTGCAAATCACCAGGGGGCCGCTTCGTAGCAATTTGCCAAGCTCATCTGAAGGCAGGTGATGCGCCACATCCAGGTTTTTCCTGATGGATATGATCTCCTGATCGCCCGGAAGTCCGCGAAGTAACAAACATTTTTTCCCGGCTGACGGGAGCTGGTCAATCAGTATCTCCTCGAAAATGCTCCGTTGTGGTTCAGGCCCCGACACCAGGGCCACAATATCGTATGATTTTAATCCTTTTTCATTTCCGGGAAGCTCATCGAACCGGCTCAGCAGCCCGATGTAGCTTGTGTTTTCGGGCTGGGATTTCCCATGCGAGAGCTGCCCTGAGAGGTTGGGGGAGGTTGCCAGGTCAGGTACCCAGCAAAAATGAAAACGGCGGATAAAAAACCGGGCCAGTTTATGCACCAAAGGTGTGAAAACGCTTAAAGCCGGAGGCGGAAGGATATACAACTGATGGGTGATCAGCACGGAACAGGTATAATGGTGCCACAGACCGTAACGGTTGTCGGAAATCACCGCATCAATATCCAGAGATGTTATCAGTTTTTTGAGTTTCCGGTGTTCGTTGAAAACATTGAAAAGCAGGCGGGGCGTCTGAAACAGGATATGGATGCCGGCAGGAATTCTTTTGCTGTAATGGACCCGGTATCCGCGGAGGTTGACAAACTCGCCCCCGGGAAATTCGAGGCGGAGCAATTGAAGCTGGGGGCCATCGGCCGCGATAACCGGTTCGGCACCGGCTTTCATCAGGCTTCTGATCACCGGGATGCAGCGGGTGGCATGACCCAGGCCCCAGTCAAGCGGACATACAAGTATGCGGGGTTTCCTCTGGCTCATCTCCGGTTTTTATGCAAAGATAGCAAGCCGGACTTTAATTCCCGGAATCCGGACGTGTTTCAATGCAAAGAATTGACAATCAGGTCCGGGGTTGAGCGAGAGCTTTGCTCTGTAGCTTCAGCAGTTAATCGACCGGAAAGTTTCAAAGAGAAACTGTTGAAAAATTACCCCGGGCAGATGTGTCGAAGTAATTTCAGGAATTTTTAAATTCGCTTTACTTATGCTGTTTCACCATTGTCCGGATAAAATAAGAAAAGAATTTGCCACAAAGACACGAAGACACTAAGTATCACTAAATGAGAAAAACA
>CAZDBX010000245.1:0-4429 GCA_964503805.1 uncultured Lentimicrobium sp.
GCAGCAGGGGGTTCTTTTTGTCGCCAAAGCCTGAACCCATAATCTTTTCAACATATTTAACAGCGGCTTCCACCTCGGGGCGGATCATTTCAACTACTTTCTCACGGCCGTATTTGTTGTAATCGGTGCACACTTCGGTGGTGATGGTGAATCCCGGAGGTACAGGAACCCCTATAAGGTTCATCTCGGCAAGGTTGGCACCTTTACCACCCAGCAGGTTCTTCATGCGGGCATCACCTTCGGCTTTCTTGTTGCCGAAAGTATAAACCGATTTTCTGGTCTTCTCTTTTGCCATTTTTCTTTGTTTTTATTGAATTAAGGTTAGTAATATCAAAGCTTGATTTATTGCGGGTTAACCCCGCGCAAACGCGGGTGCAAAGGTACGAAAAAAAAATTCAGGGAATTATCAAAATCAGCCTGTTAAAGACTGTTAAAAAAGCAAAAACAAAAGCCGGGATAAATTTTCCCGGCCATGGTTAACTTGAAAAAAATCAGCTTGTATCACCTGCGAAAACCATTGATGTATTCATCGAGTTCCTCGATGGTTGATTCAAAGGTGAAAGCATCGTTAAGTTTGTAATAATTTCCGATGTCGTAGGTGTATCCATAGGCATATTTTGCGAGGTCGAGACGGGTATCCTCGAATGAGAAGAGGAGCATAATTTCTTTGACCTGCGCACTGAGCAGGCAGTTGGATGCAATAACCTGTTTGGCGATTCTTAACCTTGTATCGTCAAACGACTTGCTTTCAACAGATCTCTTTACTTCCTGAAATTCAGACGGATGCATAGGATACGGACACCTTACGGGACCATTATACCCCGGCATCACATACGCCTGCTGCTGAGGCGGGACCGGTTCCTGGTAATACCCGCCGGAAGCGGTGGTAGTGGTGGAGTATGTGGTAGTGGTAGTTTGGGTAGTAACTGCCTGCGAACCTGACGGAATGGCCCCTCCGACATTGATGTTCATATTCACGCCCAGTTCCGGATCATTGATGCTGATGCCCATGGAAACATTGCCCTGTGGCTCGCCGGTTGTTTCCGTGTAGGTAGTGGTTGTCTGGGTGACCGTGGAGGGCGCCGGCGGCTGGGTGGTGTAAACAACCACCTGCTGCCCCGTGGCCGGCGGCAAAGCCTGCTCTATGGGCACCTCATTCATCCAGCGCATCACATACTCGTTTTTGTTGTTACGCTTAATGGTGAATGTAGTTTCAGTTCCCTGATTAAATGTAAGGGTCTTATCCAGATCAGGAATCCCCTGCTGATCGAAAATGATCTTAACCTTATAGGTTGGAGCTATCAGATCGGTTACCTTCACATTGGTCTCCGGTACCGGATTCTGGCGGATACCGTTCAGGATCAGGGTAAACCTTTCGCCCTGCTCAGTAAAAAATACAAGGTTGGTTTTGAGTTGTGCAAAGGCACTGAGATTAAGGGATAGCGCTGCAATGATCAGCAGTAAGGGAAATTTTTGCTTCATGTGGGTCAGAGCGTTTGATGAATATGAATTATAATAAACAGATTTCAGAAGACAGATATTAATACCCGTCGATTCCATTCGTAATCCCGTGTGGTAAAAATTTTATTCAAATATAGTGCCGTTGGCTGAGTTCAGAAAAAATACCGGTCGTTTCAATCAGATGTTTTCAAAACTTTACCTGCTCCAGCTGGTTCATCACCCGCATAATCCGCTGTTGTTTCCGCTGAATATAAGCCGTTGGCGCGGCAGGGCTCCAGCGGCGGGGATTGGGCAGCACGGCGGCAATCATCGCGGCCTCGGCGCGGTTAAGGTCTGACGCGGGTTTCCGGTAATACTTGCCGGCGGCCCTTTCCACACCATATATGCCGTCGCCCATCTCAATTACATTGAGGTACACCTCCATTATGCGCCGCTTCCCCCAAAATATTTCAATCAGTCCGGTGAAATAAACCTCCAGCCCCTTCCTGAGCCAGGTCCGGTCGGGCCACAGAAAAACATTCTTGGCCGTCTGCTGCGAAATGGTGCTCGCCCCCAGCTTGTTTTTCCTCTTTTTATTGAGTTCCCTGGCTTTTTTGATCGCTTCCAGGTCAAAACCATGATGCTTCATGAAATTGTTGTCCTCAGCAGCAACCACCGCCTGAACCATGTGCGGGGAAATATCCCTGAGTTTCACCCAGTCGCGGCTCATCTTCACCTTTTCGCCTTGTGCAATGTGTTCAGCAACCCTGATCAGTTGCAATGGAGTCACGGGAGGTCTTACAAACCTGTAGATAATGGTAACAAGAACCGTGGAAAAGAAAAAGAAGAAAACGGCAAAGCGGATCAGACGGAAGAGTTTTCTAATAAAGGACTTTGCGGTAATCATCAATTTGCCGATAATATTGGATGGTGCAAACCTATAAAAAAAAATCCAGCCTTAAAATGGGATTCACTCAATATTTGCCCTTGCAGGCATTGGTAGCGGGAGTCAGGGCGCTGGTGCTCACCTGAAAAGCAAACCGGGACTGTTGCACAAACAGATTACATTGCCTTACTTTGCCCGAAAAAAGATGCAGTCATTTTTCCGCCTCCTGATCACGGCAACCTGTAGCCTGTTATTGAGTTTCAATCAGCTGTCAGCCCAGCAGGAAAGCAGCCCCTACAGCCTTCGTTTTGCCGGATTTGTCAGGGCAGATGCAATTTTCGACAGCCGTCAGGTGGTGGAAGCGCGTGAGGGATTTTTGCTGTTCTACCCCAAAAAACCAGTTTACGACCGGAACGGAAATGATCTGAACGCGCACCCGACTTTTAACCAGTACGCCATGACTACCCGCATCAATGCCCGGGCAACCGGACCTGATGTATTGGGAGCGAAAGTGCTGGGATTTATCGAAGCGGATTTCACCGGGGCCTCCAACAGCGAAAACAACAGCCTGCGCCTGCGCCATGGTTACATTTCACTGCAATGGAAGAAAACGCGGCTGCTGGCCGGACAATACTGGCATCCCCTCGACCTTCCTGAAATGATCCCCAACGTGCTCTCGCTCAATACCGGCGCGCCATTTCACTCCTTCAGCCGCCAGCCTCAAATACGGATAGATTATAAGACCGGTAAATTTAATATGGTGGCAGTGGCTGCCTCACAACGTGATTATGTCAACAACGGTCCCCAGGGCAGCACTTCCGTTTACCTGAGAAACAGCGTAATCCCCAACCTGCACGGACAGATTCAGGTTAAGACAGAAAAAATATTTGCCGGAGCAGGAATTGATTTTAAAAAACTGACACCTCGCCTGGTTACCGACAGCTTGTATAAAGCTGACGAATCCCTGAACTGCCTTTCATACACCGTCTTCATTACATGGAATCCCGGAAAGGCAGCCATTAAAACTCAGTACGTTTACGGACAGGCGTTGAACGACCACCTGATGATGGGTGGTTTCGGGGTGAGTAAAACCGATCCGCTGACAAAGCAGCGGGAGTATAGCCCATTGAATTATCATTCCGTTTGGATAAATACACAGCTCAACCTCGGGCGGTGCCAACCTTCGCTGTTTGCCGGCTTCACCAAAAACGACGGTTCCGCTAAGGAGCTGACGGGTCCCGTTTACGCCCGCGATGCCGATATCGGGTACGTATACCGTTTAGCACCTATGATAACCTATATTACCGGAAAATTCAGCCTGATCGCCGAGATGGAATATACTATAGCCGCATATGGGGAGAATGATGAAAAATACAGGGTGATCAAAAGCAGCGAAACCGGCAACCTCCGCATCGGACTGGGAGCGGTTTACAGTTTCTGAGTATCGCCTTGCGAGGCCGCTATGGCCGGCAATAACTTCAGACCACGCTGAACTCCCGCTGCCGCATGGCTTCAAAAACCAACACCGCAGTTGAAACCGACACATTCAGCGAGTCGATGCTGCCCAGCATGGGAATGATGATGCGCTCATCGCAGAAGTCAACCCATTTCTGTGTAAGCCCGTCGGCTTCCGTCCCCATCACAAAGGCGGTTGGCCCCTGGTAGTTATGAAGATGGTATTGAGAAGAGGCCTTCAATTCAGCGGCATAACTCCGGATTCCTTTCTCCTTCAGCCATTGCTGTGCGTCTTCCGTGGAGCAGGCTACCACCTGTCTCGAAAACACGCAACCCACGCCTGAACGGATCACGTTAGGATTGTAAATATCGGTCAAGGGATCGCACACAATCACGGCATCCAGCCCGGCGGCATCGGCAGTGCGCAGGATTGCGCCCAGATTGCCTGGCTTTTCCACCGATTCAAGGATCACCACCAGGGGGTCGGGACGCAGTTTTACCTCGCCGATTTTCAGCCAGCGCGGCTCAAACAGTGCAATACAGCCATCGGAGCCTTCGCGGTAGGCCAGTTTTTCAAATACGGCAGCGCTCAGCTCCGTAACCTTTGCTTTGCCAATCAACGGCATATAATCAGCCGGGTTGCCGATC
>CAZDBX010000246.1:0-4400 GCA_964503805.1 uncultured Lentimicrobium sp.
TTCATGCAAGGGTGGGAATTACCGGAGCCAATTTTCTGGTGGCCGATACAGGTTCTGTCTGCCTTACTGAAAATGAGGGCAACGGTTTAATGAGTACCGCTTTTCCCGATGTGCATATTGTAATAGCCGGTATTGAAAAGGTGATTCCATCGGTAAAGAACCTAGATCTTTTCTGGCCTTTGCTGGCCACTCACGGTACAGGTCAGAAGATGACTGCCTATAACAGCCTTATCAGCGGACCCCGTCAGGAAGGCGAATCCGACGGACCAGCGGAGATGATCGTGATTCTGCTTGACAACAGCCGTTCGGAAGTATTGTCGCGGAAAAACCAGCGGCGTGCGCTGGGCTGCATCCGCTGCGGGGCCTGCCTGAATGCCTGCCCTGTTTATAAAACTATTGGCGGACATGCTTACGGAACCACTTACAGCGGACCCATAGGATCGGTCATCACTCCCTGGATGAAAGGGCTGAATGAATACAATCACCTTAGTTTTGCCTCTTCCCTTTGCGGCAGCTGCACCGAAGTATGTCCGGTAAATATCAATCTTCATGAATTGCTGCTTTATAACCGCAACGATAGCGTAAAGCAGGGCAGTTACACCATGTTTGATGCATTTTCGATGTTTACCTGGAAGAAGATCATGCTGAACCGGAAATGGATGGATACAGGCAGCGCGAAATTGAAAAATATGGTTTTTAAAAAGGCTTTTTCCGGCTTATGGGGCCCCAGGAGAGAATTGCCGGAGATAGCTACGGATAATTTCAAACAATTGTGGGAAGAACGCAGGGAAGGGAAAATCAGAAAATAGCCGAAAGGTGACCTGCAAAGAATTCAGAGGTATTGCCTGAGTACCTGCCTAACACCTGAAACGTATCCTCCTCCGAAAAGATTTGCATGCACCAGCAACGGATAGAGCTGATTCAGCGATATCCGTTCTTCCCAGCCGCAGGCAAGCGGGAATGACTCGTTGTATGCAGCATAAAACCGGGCGTCAAATCCTCCAAAAAGCCTGGTCATGGCAATGTCCGTTTCCCTGTGTCCGTAATACACGGCCGGATCTATCAGGCAAACATGACCGTTTTTACCCCTGATAAAATTTCCGTTCCAGAGGTCTCCGTGCAGCAAAGAGGGTGATTCTGACGGTATCAGGTCTTTCAGTTTCAGAAAAAGCCTGTCGAAAGAATTACAATCCTGGCTGTTGAGTAATCCTGATCTTCGTGCCATTGTTACCATTGGCTGAAGGCGTTGTGCTGCCAGAAAATCCGTCCATTGATCACAGGGCGTATTTTGCTGGACGAGGGAACCTATGTAATTATCATGATCCAGGCCAAAGTAACCCGTATTCACCCGGTGCAGGCAGGCCAGCCGGCGCCCGAAATCTTCCCAAAAGTCTGACTGGCTTCCCCCGCCTGCCTCATCTTCCATCAGCAGAAAGGAAAAATTACCGGCCTGCGCACAAAGGAATACATCCGGAACTTCAATACAGGCAGTTTTACGGATAATTGCCAGTCCCCTGCTTTCCGCTTCAAACATGCCCGGATAACGGGCGGCATCGTTGAATTTGATAAAATACCCGGCCGATGTTGTGCGTATGGTGAATGCCCGGTTAATGGATCCGCCGGAAACGGGCGAAACCGAGGTTATTTTCTGGTGGCCTGGATGAACTTTGTTCAGCCATTTTTCAACTGCCTCCCGTATGGCCGGCGGAATCATGGAGACCTCATTTAGAAAAGAAAGGAACGTTTCTGCTGAAATCCATTTCTGATAAGTCGTTCAAACAGAAGCAACAAACCCACGGAAAGGAAGATAATGATCATGGTTGAAGAATCTTTCAGGTATGCAATGATGCTGTTAAAGCCTTCAAGAATTCCAAGTGAAGCATTCAGCAGGTTCCGTAATTGGTCGGTATCTGAGAATAGATTGATTTTCACAAATGGCCACTGGGCGAACAACATGACTACAACTATAACCAAAGCCGCAAACAGGGAAAGATATCCCCAAAGCATTTGCCTGCGGTATTCCGGTGTGTCGGTAAGGGGTTCGATACCTGACTGGATCTGCTGCATAATTCCGCTGGTGAAACCTTCGGGAGCCTTTTCAAGCGGCAGATTGGCCATCAGCTGTGCCAGGAACCTGTCGTTATCCGTTTCGCTGAATTTATCGTTTATCATAATCTGCAAATTTAATCAACCTGTGATAAATGTTATCACGCAAATTTTAACTGCATCCGCTCAGCCATGGCTGCATAAAGCTTTTTTCTGATGCGGTGAAGTTTAACTTTTACATTTGAAACCGAAAGTCCGGTAATTACTCCGATCTCTTCCACACTCTGCTGATGCTGATAAAACAGGTTAATCAGCATCTGTTCATCTTTCTGAAGCGTTTTCAGCGCGGCATTCATGAGTTCAATCCGTTGCTGTTCGTCCAGAAGTCCGGCGTTCTCCCTTACCTCGTCCGTGCTGTAGTTTTCAACCATGCGCTCATCAATGGCCTGCGTGATAATGCTTTTTTTCCTTGTCCTGGAAACAGCGGTATTGTATGCAATCCTGAACAGCCAGGTACTGAAACGGGCTTCATATTTAAAACCCGGGAGGGCGTGGAATGCCTTGAGAAAAGTATCCTGGGCGGCTTCTTCGGCCTCTTCCCTGTTTCTGATGACCTTCAGAATCAACGAAAACACCATGTCCTTATACCTGTCAACCAATACTGAATAGTTTGCAGTATTGCCTTCAAGTATGCTGCCGATAATTTTTATATCGTCATTCTGGCTCATCGTTGTGTTTTAGACGTCAGGCAGGTGACGGGGTTACAAACGGACTGGAAATTTTACGATTTCATTTCATTGATAATTCATCATGTGATTTATGCATGGTTCTGTAACCGGCAAATTCATTCTGCGTCAAACTGGCAACGAACCCAAAAACATTAAAGCCATGAATGACTTTCTGATACCCGCCACAGTTTTTGCTACCATCTATGGCGTAATTTACCTGTTTATCCGCAAAAGGGAGCGGATGGCCCTGCTCGACCGTGGACTGGATCCAAGATCTTTTGAATCGGACAAAACCGGATTTTCCTCATTGAAATACGGCCTGCTTTTTACCGGTATCGGCATTGGTCTGCTCCTGGCAAATATTCTGGTTTCAATCGGGGCGATGGACCGGGAAGCCGCGTATTTTTCATTGGTTTCACTTTTTGGTGGTATTGCCCTCATCATTGATTATATCCTTGAAGTGAGTATTACCAAAAGAAACAACAAACAAAAGCAGGAAAGTACCGGTACCGCGGAAGAAAATTTCGGATGATTAACCGAACCTGAATTCCTGTAAAACGGTATATTCAGGGCCTTCTTTTTTCAGTACGCTCTCGTAAAGCTCAAAGCCCTCTATCCGCTGTACCCGGAATTTCACCTCCCTGAAGTGGGCAATGATTTCCTGAAAATGATTTTTGTCCCTGATCTCCCTGATTCTGCCGACAGTGAGGTGAGGGACAAAATTTTGCCGGTCACTGATAAAGCCGGCTTCTTCAAGGGAAAGATTGAGGTTGGAAATGAGTTTTGTAAGAACCGGATTTTCGGTAATGCCAAACCAGATAACCCTGGGATTGTAATAGCTACCAAAGATGCCTGTTTTGGCGAGTTCCAGGTTAAAAGGAGAAATTTCGCGGGTGGCTTTCTGCAGTGCTTCAGTAATAACCGGTATTTCGGTATCAGGAGTTTCACCGAAAAAGCGAAGGGTTATATGAATGTTGTGAAGTTCAACCCATTTAATGATATGAAAACCAAGGACCTGCCGGAGATTATGGTAAATATCGGAGAAAGCTTCATCCGGTTCAATCCTGATTGCTGCGAAAAGTCGTTTGGTTTCCATCGTAACGCGAATTGACTTTGCAAAGATGGAAAAGAATTGAAAAATATTTCTTTGTTTTCAGGAAAATATTCTAAATTTGCATCCCGTTTCAGCAATGAAGCCTGATCTCCGGGGCGTTAGCTCAGTTGGCTAGAGCGTTAGACTGGCAGTCTAAAGGTCAGGGGTTCGACTCCCCTACGCTCCACAAACAAGGCCTGTAAATCATTGATTTACGGGCTTTTTTATTAAGGATTGGGCGGGTGTAACCTATTTTTCGTCTTTCTTTTTATTCTCTTCAGCCTCCTCTCCCGACATCCCGTCTTTAAACTCTTTAATCCCCTTTCCAAGCCCTTTCATCAGCTCGGGAATTTTCTTTCCGCCGAATAACAGAAGAACAATTGCCAGAATAATTACTACCTGCCAGGGGCCGATTACGCCCAGTAAAACCTGTGTTATCATGTTGTCGCAGTTAAATACTGTTACAAAGTTAATGATTAATGCGAATCAAGGGTTAAAATATTAAAGAAATGAATGCTGCGGAGATTTTTCCG
>CAZDBX010000247.1:0-1407 GCA_964503805.1 uncultured Lentimicrobium sp.
ACGGGGTGGAAGTGGCACCGGTAATGCCGATGCTGCGGGCGCCGGCAAACCAGTTTTCAACATCAGACGGACTGCCAACGACATGGGTTTCAGGATTAACTTCGCGTGCTACACCTGACAGATAGCGCCCATTGGAACTTTCCGACCCTGTGACAAAGATAATCACATCATGCTTCTGTGCAAACGCCCTCATCCGGGGCGCCCGCTGGCTCATCTGGCGACAAATGGTATTGTGGACGGTTACCAGGTCGTTCCTGCCGGTCAGTTGTAAAGAATTCTCTGAAATACGCCGGCACAAAGAAGCATACTGCTCCTCCCCTGCCGTCGTCTGGGCATAAAGATGTAATGGCTGATTGTAATCAATTGAACCGGTTTCCTCCAATTTGCTGATAAGTATAGCATTGCCCTCTGTCTGACCCAAAAGACCGGTTATTTCAGGATGACCCGGCTTGCCGTAAATAATTACCAGGCCGCTGCCAGTCTCCCGGAACTGCCGGCTGCTTTCCTTCACTTTATGCTGCAACCTCAGTACAACAGGGCAAGTGGCATCAATTACCGAAGCATTGTTATTTCTGAGAATACTGTATGTTTCCGGAGGTTCTCCGTGGGCACGGATAAACACGGTTTTCATCTCACCGTTGATCTCATCATGCCGGATAAACCGCATCCCCAGGCTGCTCAGGCGTTCCAATTCTTCTTCGTTGTGCACAAGGTTACCCAGGCAATAAATGGGTTCCTCCTGCAGAAGTTTATCCTCTGCAATCTTTATGGCACGTTCAACGCCCGAACAAAATCCGGAGGAACGGTCAATCTCAATTACGGGAATTGCAGGATTCATGCTGCAAAAGTAAGCAATGAAAACGGTACTTCTGCAGGCAGATAACGCAAAAACTACTGCAGTCCGCCATCCGCGCTTTTCCTGCTATCGCCGAAATCAGACAGGTTAAACGCGATACTCAGGAAGTTTGGCGACCCGGCCAGGTGATAGGCTGAACGGGCATATGAAAAGTTAAATTTGGAGACCCTCAGGCCAATACCCCACGAAAAACCAACGGTAGAACGCTTGCTGTCAACTTTCATTTCCTGACGGCGCTGGTAGTTGTAGCCCAGCCGGAAACTGAAATTCTTTGTAGGAATAAACTCCCCTCCGATCACTACATGCCTCATTGCCTTGTCGGCAAACTCACCGGCTTTGCTTTTCGTTTTTACTTCACCTGTAAAGGGATCAATTTCATCCGCAGCGGGATCTTCGTATGTCAGGTCCCACTTCTGGAGATTGGTGAGCAACACCGAATAACGGAACGGCAGGTGCTGCAGTCTTTTTGAAATGCCTAGCTGGATTTCAAACGGGAGGGGCTCATTATTACCGGCGGTATAGGTTTTAAGCTGTCTTCCGATATTCCGGGC
>CAZDBX010000247.1:1507-4354 GCA_964503805.1 uncultured Lentimicrobium sp.
AAACGGCCGTAATTGATATATTGCATGCTGGCCGCGAAACTGCCGGCCTTCTCATAAGATCTCGAATAACTGGCAAACCCGTAATTTATATCTGAAAAATAATCCACAAAGTTCAATGAAACGGCATTGTGCATTTCTTCCGTAATCAGTGAAGGATTATTCAATCCGACAGACAAATCATTATCCGAAATAGCCACAAAATTGCCTCCCATAGCTGCCACACGGGGAGAATTGGGCAGATTCAGAAAACGGTAGGTACTTGTCCCTCCAATCTGAGCCTGAACATTCATGAAGCTAAAAACACTCAGAAAAATAATGAGTTGTAAAGATAATTTTCGGATCACGGTATAGGATTTAATATCAGTGTGCAAAAGTAACAGATCAGCAGACAATCTGCTAACAAACGATGTCAGGAACTGAATATTGCAGAAAAAAGACAAAATCGGTCAAAATTGCTGAATTTATCAGCCTCCGGCAAAGCGCCATATCCGGATTCAACCTTCATTGAACCTCACATAAAAACGCCGGCAGGTAATTCTCCTTCCGGCGTAAATAAAACACAGATTGGCTACTTTCCGATCTGCTTCCGGATCAGGTTCAGTGCGCTGCCTGCAATAAACCACTCAATCTGCGACTGATTGTAAGTATGATTTACGCTGAAGGATTCCGAAGAACCATCAGCATGATCAAGCGTAAGCGTTAACGGCTTGCCGGGAGAAAATTCCTTTAAACCGGATACTGAAATGGTATCGTCTTCACGCACCTTGTCATAATCGGATTTATTGGCGAACGTCAGCGCGAGCATTCCCTGTTTTTTCAGGTTCGTTTCATGAATTCTCGCAAATGATTTAACGAGCACAACTTTCACCCCGAGATGACGGGGCTCCATGGCGGCATGTTCGCGGGAAGAACCTTCCCCGTAATTTTCATCACCGATCACGATTGAACCCGCACCAGCAGCCTTATAAGCCCTGGCAACCGCAGGCACGGCGTCATAACTTCCGGTCAGTCCGTTTTTTACAAAGTTCGTTTTTTCATTAAAATAATTTACCGCGCCTATCAGCAGGTTATCCGAAATGTTATCGAGATGACCGCGGAAGCGAAGCCAGGGACCGGCCATGGAGATATGATCTGTAGTGCATTTACCTTTGGCTTTAATCAGCAGGCGCAATCCCTTCATGTCATTCCCGTCCCAGGCGGGAAAAGGCTGAAGCAGCTGCAGCCGGTTTGATTCCGGTTTAACTGCTACCGTTACACCACTTCCGTCTTCCGAAGGTGCGACATAACCGGCATCTTTCACCTCAAAACCGTCCGGAGGGAGTTCAAGCCCCTCGGGCATATCCAGGGAAACCCATTCTCCGTCCTCATTCAACAGCTTGTCGGTGAGCGGATTGAAGGTAAGATCTCCGGCAATGGTCATTGCTGTGACTATTTCAGGGGAGGCCACAAAACCATGGGTATTCGGATTTCCATCATTGCGTTTGGCAAAATTCCTGTTAAAAGAGGTAATTATTGAATTTTTGCGTTCCGGATCATCGGTATGGCGTTTCCATTGTCCGATACACGGGCCGCAGGCATTGGCCATTACTACGCCGCCGATATCTTCAAAAACCTCCAGCAATCCATCACGTTCGGTAGTGTAACGTATCTGCTCCGAACCCGGCGTAATGATGAACTCGCTCCGCACCTTCAGGTTTTTCTGCTTTGCCTGACGGGCAACAGAAGCAGCACGGGTGAGATCTTCATAGGATGAATTGGTGCATGATCCGATAAGCCCGACTTCAAGCGTCAGCGGATAATTTTTCTCCCTGACAATTTTTACAAATTCCGAAATACCGTAAGCGGCATCCGGCGTAAACGGTCCGTTGATATGAGGTTCCAGTTCCGAAAGATTAATCTCGATCAACTGATCATAGTATTTTTCCGGATTTTGATACACATCCTCATCCGAACGCAGGTCTGCCACCATTTTATCCGCCATATCCGCCACCACGGCCCTGCCGGTTTCTCTGAGGTATGCACTCATTTTTGCATCATAGCCGAAGATGGAGGTTGTGGCTCCGATTTCGGCACCCATATTGCAGATGGTACCCTTTCCGGTTGCAGAAATTGCATCTGCCCCTTCGCCAAAGTACTCAACAATGGCACCGGTACCGCCTTTCACAGTAAGGATGCCCGCCACTTTCAGAATCACATCCTTGGCTGAGGCCCATCCGTTAAGCCTGCCGGTAAGTTTAACCCCGATCAGCCTGGGCATTTTGAGTTCCCATGCCATTCCGGCCATTACATCCACGGCGTCGGCACCCCCGACACCTATGGCGATCATCCCCAATCCGCCGGCATTCACGGTATGAGAATCTGTACCTATCATCATTCCTCCCGGAAAAGCATAATTCTCCAGTACCACCTGGTGTATGATACCGGCGCCTGGCTTCCAGAAACCGATGCCGTATTTGTTGGATACGGACTGCAAAAAATCAAAAACTTCCCTGTTTTGATCCAGGGCAGTGTCAAGATCGGCCTGAGCGCCGGAATGCGCCTGAATCAGGTGGTCGCAATGCACAGTGGAAGGAACGGCAGTTCTGCTTCGCCCTGCATTCATGAACTGCAGCAGGGCCATCTGGGCTGTGGCATCCTGCATGGCAACCCGGTCGGGTGCAAAATTTACATAATCACCTCCCCTGGCGTATGGCTTAAATGCCTCCCCTTCAAAAAGGTGGGAATAAAGAATTTTTTCACTCAGGGTCAGGGGTCTGCCAAGCATCACCCTGGCATTTTTCACCCGTTCGGGCATCGCTGCATAAACACGTTGAATCAGGTCAAGATCAAAAAGCATAAGAATTAAAG
>CAZDBX010000248.1:0-4218 GCA_964503805.1 uncultured Lentimicrobium sp.
TACAGATCTTTGCAGCAGTGCAAGCATTACGCGCAGCTTTACTTTATCCGGAGATGCTTTACCTCCCGCCCTCACCAACGCACCGCCCTCAACCATCGTTGCACCATGCGGTACCCCGTTTGATCTGCTGCCCTGGCAGCTGCCCGAATGGACTGACAATTGCGGAACGGTAACGGTTATTTCGGATGTGATTGATCCTGCGGCAACGGCTCCTTTACCTGCTATATATACAAGAACATGGACTGTTACGGATGCCTGCGGTAATCCCGCATCCTTCACACAAACTATTCAGGTTCCGAAGTGCGAAGAGGAATACTGCACCGTGACCCAGTTTACGTTGGGCAGCTCTGTTGCCTCATTCTGCGATGGGACCAGTTCATACAATCTGATGGAATCTCTGTTGCAGGAGAATGGACCGCTGGTAGTGGGACTTCCTGCCAATAACCGTTCATTTACCGTACCGGTGGTTGGCGGAGCCCAGTGTGTCATTGATCGTTTCCCCAGCTGGAACAATGCCTTTGTATTGACCGGCAATTACAGTTGCGGCAATTTCGGAGATCTGTTGCAACCGGATGGCAGATTTAACAATACCCTGCTTGTGGAAGCCATTACGATGCAGTTTAACCTGTGGATGACTCCCGCACTGGGTGATTTATTGCTGGAAAATTCTGCATTCTATATCAGATCGGCTTCAGGTTGCGGAGGTGAAGATGATTATCCGCTGGATGACTCCACTTATTACCAGATTCATCCGACAGTATATAGTTATCTTGGTTCCGATCCCACAGTACAGGATCTCCTTGATCTGGCCAATCTGGCTTTAGGTTCTCCAACTCTTCCCGGTCCGAATGCTCCTACATTGGCAAATATCAAGTATGCGCTGAAATGGATAAACGAAGGATTTGAAAATTGCGGATTTATCTACTTCGTACCTCCTTTGTCCAATAAGATTGAACTGGCCAAAACCGGTACGATCATTGACAATGAGCCGTTTGGTGTGCATAATGCAGGAGATCAGGTATCGTACCAGTTTGCAGTTTCCAATATCGGTAACCTGACCTTCTCCAGCGTTTACATCAACGATCCGCTGATCACTGTAAACGGCGGTCCTATCGTGAATATGACTCCCGGTACTTCCGATAACACAACATTCTCAGGAGTTTATGTAATATCTCAGGAGGATATTGATGCGGGATCGTTCACCAATACCGCGACGGTGATTGGTCTGGCAGGTGTCAATGCATATTATGACACTGATGACGACGTTCAGACATTTACCCAGGCTCCTTCAATTGGTCTGGTTAAAACAGGAACCTTTGCGGATAATTTCCCCATAGGTATTTACAATGCCGGAGATCAGATCACTTATACATTTGATATCACCAATACCGGCAATGTAACACTCACTGATATTGTGCTGAGTGATCCTTTGGCAGTTCTCAGTGGCAATGCCATCGCTCACCTTTCTCCGGGAATGACCAACAGCAGCGCCTATACGGCCGTGTACACCCTGACGGAAACGGATATTGCAGCCGGGTCGTTCACCAATACCGCGTTCGTAACCGGATTTTTCGGTACAACGCCTGTGACAGCCTCAGCCGAAGATACCCAATCCTGGAGCCAGCCTCCGATGATTGAGGTATGTACACTGACGGAGGAAGCATACAGCGATCAGTATGGTGACTTCTGCAACGGACAGACCATTTACGATCTGATCGAATCGCTGATGTATCCGGATGATCCGCTGTTGCTCGGTTTGCTTGCCAATAACCGCACCTTCAGTGTGCCGGTGGATGGCGGCGCCCAGTGTATTATGGATATATTGCCGGGTGAAGGATTTGCCAATAAACTGACCGGCAACTGGAGCTGTGGAAACTTTGGCTATCTGCTCAACAATGATGGCAAGCTTTACAACACGCTGCTTTCGCAGATGATAGCCCTTGAGTTGAATATGCGGTTGTCGCCGGGTCTGGCCAATGTAGTGCTTACCAGTCCCGAATTCTACACCCGGGCTTCGTCGGCCTGCGGAGGCGGAACTTCCAATGGCAGCTACCCGCTGGACGATTCATTACATTTCGTCATTCCTTATTCGGTATATCTCTATCTTGGAATCAACCCGACCATTCAGGATATTTATGATCTGGCCAATTCGGCACTGGGTGGTGTGGCACCTCCTCCGAACCTGGGACCTACCCTCAGCGATATCAGGGATGCCGTGAAGGTGATTAACCAGGCATTTGAGGATTGCCGATTTATCTTCTTCATTCCCAAGCCCAAGTCCTCACTGGTACTTCCGTTAGGGAACGAATTGCCTGTGGGCATTGAATTAATGGTTGCACCCAATCCTTTCCGTTCATTTACCGAGGTATCCTTCAGTGTCGATAAAGCCAGCAGGGTTCAGGCCCAGCTTTACGACATGCAGGGAAATCTGGTAAAAACCCTCTTCGAAGGCAATATGGAAGCAGGGCAGGAGCGCACCGAAATTTACAATGTCAGCAGGAATGAAAGCTTTGCTGTGTTGATTTGTGTAATCCGCACCCCGACAGCCATCAGGGTACAGCGGATTATCCGGGCTCACTAGCAATGTGGTTATAATTTGAGTTCAGGCAGGCCTCCGGAATTTCAGGAGGCCTGTTTGATTAAATGAAAAAAGACCGCCACGATAAATGTGCGGTCTTTTCTGTGGGATGTACTGGACTCGAACCAGTGACCCCCGCCCTGTCAAGGCGATGCTCTGAACCAACTGAGCTAACATCCCGGAGGGGTGCAAAATTAATAATTTTTACTGAAATCAATCCAATCACAGAAATTTTTCTTTTCTGCCAGGGACTTTTTATGTATTCCCATGGTCCGGTCAGCATTTTCCAGGGTGCAGACCTGATTCTGATGCATACACGAATCTGCATTATTGCCGGTTTTTACCTGCTTTCCCGGTTCTGGGTATGATGAGGTTTTTACTCGCAGGAATAGAAAGATTTACCCGTTCAGCAGCTTTTTTTTGAGGACAGGATTTCGCCATGTCGGGCAGGCTGGTTACCTTTGGCGCTTCAATCCTGTCATTCTCCGCACTTTGCGTGATAAAAACTCTGGATGGGATTTGCAAACACTAATTCTGCTGATTATGAAAAAGTTACTGTTTTCCATCTGGTTTTTTACCCTGTTCATGTTGGCGCCGGGTCAGCTCTCAGCTCAGACCGGCCAAAAGACTTTCTCCCTGGAGGATCTGATGAAAAAGCGGATTTTCGCTGCTTCTTCCGTGCAGGGAGTCCGTTCGATGAACGACGGGCTGCACTATACCACCCTGACTGACAATAACCTTAAACTGGTGAAATCGAGTTATAAAACAGGGGAGGTGGTTTCCGTAATTCTTGACCTGGAGAAGAGTGAGGATCCGGGGGTAAAAATGATTGTTGATTACGAATTCAGTGCCGATGAAAAACGGATACTGATTCAGGCGGATTATGAACCGCTTTACCGGAGGTCTTTTAAGGCACATTACTACATCTTCGACATTGCTGCTGCAAAATTTACCCCTTTGTCCCGCTACGGCATGCAGCAGCTGGCTACTTTCTCTCCAGATGGCACTAAGGTTGCCTTTGTGCGCGACAACAATATCTTTATTACCGATCTTGCAACAGGGGAGGAGAAGCAGATTACCGCTGACGGAAAATTTAATGAGATTATCAACGGAGCCCCTGACTGGGTCTATGAGGAAGAGTTTGAATTCAACAAGGCTTTTGACTGGTCGCCCGATGGTAAACGGCTGGCTTACATGAAATTTGATGAGCGTGCCGTGAAAATGTTCAATATGACCATGTTTCAGGGTCAGAAGCCTGCCCTTGACGAAAATGCCCTTTATCCTGCAAACAGCCAGTTTAAGTACCCCAAGGCAGGAGAAGATAACTCAAAGGTCAGCGTACTGGTGTACAGTCTTGAAATCGGGAACACCCTCAGGATAAATACCGGCCATGAAACTGACCAGTATATCCCTCGCATAAGGTTTACCACGGATCCCTCCGTTCTGGCTGTGCTGAGGCTGAACCGCCTGCAGAACAAACTGGAGGTGCTGAAGGTAAATGCCTTGAACGGCGCTTCATCAGTCATGTATGTCGAGGAAAATGAAAAATACATTGATGAAGGAAATTTTGATAACCTCCGCTTTTTGCCCGATGGCAGGCACTTTGTAATTACCAGCGAGCATGATGGATGGTCGCATCT
>CAZDBX010000249.1:0-4192 GCA_964503805.1 uncultured Lentimicrobium sp.
TGGTAGAAATTTCTAATTTTTAATTTCTAATTTTTAAACAGCAGAAAATGAAAACAGATACTGCTGAACAAAGCGTGTTGTTTTCAAAAACTTTATTTGTTTTTGGTTTTTTGATAAATGGAGTTGAAAATCAGGTTTAATTCTATTGCTTCCTGCCGTAATACAGAGGATTCAGGCTCTTTGTCAGGGACAGCCACATTAATCATCCTCAGGAAAAATCCGGACTCTGCCGATTCTTTTCTGCAAATGGATATTTTGTGCCTGAAATCCGGTTTACTCTCAGCATTATCTGCTTCGGTATAATTTGCACCGACACTTGTGCCTGCTTTTACCAATTGATAAATTAACGGTGTTGTTACAACAGTTTTTGGAAGAGAAATACAAAATCTTATAATATTTTCACCAAATACGGCTGTTCTCTCCAAAAGGTCATATGATCTGGTTGTTCCCATAATAATGAGATTAGTAATTAGAAATTAAAAATTAGAAATTATAAATTCCATTTAGCTTTTCTTTTCTCCAAAAACGCCGCCATCCCTTCCTGTCCTTCTTCGGAGGCGCGAATTTCGGCGATCATGCGGGCGGTGAAGCCGAGTGCTTCTTCCAGGTCTATTTTGTTGCACACCTCATCGATCAGGTTTTTGCAGTGCGTCATGGCTTTGGGGCCGCTGCTCATCAGCAGGGAGATCAGCTCATTCAGGTGGCTTTCCAGCGCATCCGCCGGGAGCGATTTGTTTACCAGCCGGAAGTGTTCGGCCTCTTTCCCTTTGATGCGCTTTCCGGTAAGCATAAGCTCCCGTGCCCCGTATTCGCCCACCCGTTTGATCACATAGGGCGAAATGCAGGCGGGTACGATGCCTATTTTGACTTCGGAAAGCGAAAAAACCGTTTCATCATCGCAAATGGCCATATCGCAGGCAGCAAGCAGTCCGTTGGCTCCGCCTATGGCCGCTCCGTGCACTACGGCAATGGTGGGTTTCGGACAGTTGTAGATGGCGTAGAAACATTCCGAAAGCTGCAGACTCTCTTTGTAATTCTGTTCGTAGCTGTACTTTGCCACATCGCGCATCCAGTTGAGGTCGGCCCCGGCACAGAAAGACTTCCCGCGGCCGCGGAGCAACACTATCCGGATGTCGTCCCTTTTACCGATTTCCGTGAAGATCTCAAGCACTTCCGAAATCATAACCTCGTTAAAGGCATTGTGTATCTGCGGGCGATTCAGCCAGACGGTTGCTGTCTGGTTTGTAATTTCGGTTTCGAGGGTGGTGTATTTTAATTTCATGATTGATTTTTTAAGAATGAAGAAGTAAGAAGTAGGAGGTAGGAAGTAGGAAGTCTGTTGAGAAAAAAGTATGTTATTTCCATCTTTCTTCAAGTCGCCAGAGTTTGCCACCTAAAGTTTCATATTCTGGAAAAAGGGAATCGAATTGTTCAATTGAAATGTACTTGCAGTCACGGGCAAACATTAACCAGGATTTGGTTTCTTCAAGTGAGCCATTGGCATCTACTAATTGTTTTTTAAAAGAAAGCGGATATTTCCTCTTCCCCCAGCCTTCAGCAATATTGGCAGCAACGGATCTCGATGATCGCCTGATTTGATCTGTCAATGAGTATCTTTCTTCAACCGGGAATCCGGCGCTTATCCAAAAAACATCCATTGCAAGCTTATGGGCTAACCGATATACTTCAAGATCCATAAATGATCTTATGGGATTAAATCCTGTTTCCATAATATCCTGTTTATTAGTGATTAACAATTTTTTTCTTACCTCTTACCTCTTACCTCCGCTTACATCCGGAACACCCCGTACTTCGTCTCCTCCCACAGCTTATTCATCGAAGCTGAAATGCCCATGGCGATGATTTTCCGGGTATCCACCGGGTCAGTGATCCCGTCGTCCCACAGCCGGGCGGTGCTGTAGTAGGCGGAGCCTTCCTCCTCGTACTTCTTCAGGATGGATTGCCGGAGAGCTTCCTTTTCGGCTTCGGGCAGGGTTTTGCCCCGGGCTTTAAGCTGCTCCTCCTTTACGGTGGTAAGCACTCCGGCAGCCTGTTCGCCGCCCATGACCGATATTTTGGCGTTGGGCCACATAAACAACAGCCGGGGTTCATAGGCACGGCCGGCCATGGCGTAATTTCCGGCCCCGAACGAACCGCCGAATACCACCGTAAATTTGGGAACACGGGCATTGGCGACGGCATGAACCAGTTTGGCTCCGTCGCGGGCAATTCCCCGGCGTTCATAATCCCGTCCCACAATAAAGCCGGTGATGTTTTGCAGGAAAAGTATGGGGACCTTCCGGGAGGTGCAGAGTTCGATAAAGTGGGCGCCTTTCAGCGCGGTTTCGCCGAAAAGCACGCCGTTGTTGGCCAGTATGCCCACCGGAAATCCCATGATGTGCGCAAATCCGGTGGTAAGGGTAGGGGCATAGCGGGCTTTGAATTCATGAAAACGGCTGCCGTCAACCATGCGGGCGATGATCTCTTTCGAGTCAACCGGTTTGCGAAGGTCAAGGGGAGCAATACCGTAGAGTTCTTCCGGGTTGTAGTATGGCTCTTCAATGGGCTGGAGATCCAGCGGCTGACGGGCGGGAGGTTTTAGTGTTCTGAAAATATCGCGGCAGATGCGGATGGCATGCTGGTCGTTCTCCGCCATATGATCGGCCACCCCCGAAATGGAGGTATGCACGTCGGCGCCCCCCAGCTCCTCGGCGGTGACTTCTTCGCCGGTTGCGGCCTTTACCAGGGGCGGGCCGCCGATAAAAATGGTTCCCTGGTTGCGCACAATGATGGTTTCATCGCTCATGGCAGGCACGTAGGCGCCACCGGCGGTGCAGCTGCCCATCACGATCGCAATCTGTGGGATCCCTTCGGCCGACATGCGCGCCTGGTTGAAGAAAAAGCGCCCGAAATCGTATTTATCCGGAAAAACCTTTGCCTGTTCGGGAAGGAAAACCCCGCCCGAATCCACCATATACACGCAGGGCAGGTGATTTTCCATGGCAATTTCCTGGGCACGCACGTGCTTTTTGATGGTTTCCTGCACATAGGTCCCCCCTTTTACGGTGGCATCGTTGGCCACGATCATGGTTTCACGGCCGTGAATTACACCGATACCGGTAATGATTCCGGCCGACGGGAACTCGTTGTTGTGAATGCCGAAAGCCGCCAGGGTTGACAATTCGAGGAAGGGCGTGTTGGGGTCGACAAGCAGGTCGATGCGCTCGCGGGCAAGCAGTTTGCCGCGTTCCTTGTGTTTCTTCACGGCCTGTTCGGGCGCCCCGTGAATGGCATCGGCCATGCGCTGCCTGTATTGCCCCAGCAACTGCTGAAAGGCTTCAGAATTCGAAAGGAATTCCGCCGATTTTGTGTCAATTTTCGATTCGATGCGGTACAAAGCGGGAGGGTTTAAGTGTTTTCCGGTTAACTGATTGCTAATTTAGGGAAATATAGCGTAACCATTTAAACAGCCGGGAATATGTGTTGTTCATAACCGGCTTTCCAAAACGGTGCCGGAATTAAAGGGTAATTCCTTATTTTAATAGTCCGTTAAATTTAAGAATCACGCAAGGACGCAATGACGCAACGACTTGATTATGAATGAATTGTTATCTTTAAACAAGTTTTTATAATCCACTGTAAGTCAATTCTTTAAAAATTATTAACGGACTACTGTTATTTGATGTGTTGATTATTAATCCGCGGAAGCACCAAAACTCAAAATAGCACAAAAATATATAAGCATAGAATTAAAAAATACGGCCGTTGTCCGGCCTACGAAGCCTTCCAAATTGAGTGTGTTCAGCATAGTGTTCATTTAAAGCTCCAATCTTATAATGGTTCAAAATTATCTGTACAGTAAATCAGCAAAACAGTATCACTTATTTCAAAGGAGTTAGTTTCAAAATACCTTGATGCAAAAAGGAAGCAATCCTCAACAAACTGGTGAGCAGATTTAATCAGATGTTCATAATGAATACATAATCAAGAGGTTAGGTATTTAATACTCCGACATTCGTGTTGAATTTCCCACCATAATCCCCTTCTCCCTCCGCGCCAGGATACAGCATACGGTTAGGGACAAATTTTACTTTACCATAGGCACGCCAAATTGTGAATGCTTTCATTAAATGGGGATAATAATTAAGTATCGGAACGTTTACATAATTTATCTGATTGAATAGTAAATTAC
>CAZDBX010000250.1:0-4184 GCA_964503805.1 uncultured Lentimicrobium sp.
GCATAGCCATCACTGATCAGGCTGAGATATACAAGCATGAAAAGGAACTGGACTTCCCGCTGATGGTTAAAGGAAAGTGGTATGACGCCTATATTGCCTATAATCTGGAACAGGCCCGGAACTATTTTAACAAAATTGTCGCGAAATGGGGATATCCGGTGATCCTCCAGAAATTTGTGCACGGAACCGAATACAATGTAACCGGACTTGGCGATGGCAAGGGGAATACCATAGCTGCGGTGCCCATGCGCAAGCAATACATCACTGACAAAGGAAAAGCCTGGGCCGGCATCAGCATTGACGATGAAAACCTGCTGGGCCTGACCCGCCGTTTTGTTGAATCAACCGGATGGAGAGGGGGATTTGAGCTGGAGATGATGAAATCAAACGACGGGCGGTATTTTCTGATGGAAATCAACCCGAGAATTCCTGCCTGGGTTTACCTGGCGGTCGGTGTAGGTCAGAATATCCCTGAAGCGCTCACCAGACTTGCCCTCGGCGAGAAGGTCGGGCCATATACAAGCTACGAAGTGGGTAAACTTTTTATCCGGTACGCCTGGGATATGATTGTCGACCGCAGCGAATTTGAAAATTACTCAGTAAACGGGGAACTTTAATAAAGATTAACATGGAAAAGAAACATTATGAACGCCCGCATATAACAAAGCTGGAAGCAGGTATGCCCGGAAAATCAGGGATAAGGACCGAACAGGCCCCGACCACCCATATTGATGGCATGGCTGTTAAAGAACTGGTAGCGAAATATGGCTCCCCCCTGTTCGTGCTTTCCGAAAATACGATCAGAAGCGCTTACCGCAAAGCCTTCAAGGCCTTTTCGACCCGGTACCCTAAAGTACAGTTTGCATGGTCGTATAAGACAAATTATCTTGCTGCCGTATGCAATATCTTTCATCAGGAGGGAGCCTGGGCGGAAGTGGTATCCGGCTACGAATACGATAAAGCCCTTGCCAATGGCGTGGATCCGGGAAAAATCATCTTCAACGGGCCGGGTAAAAGCCGCGAGGAACTTATTCTGGCAACTGAAAAGGGCAGCCTGATCCACATCGATCACCTGGACGAGTTGTACCTGTTGATTGAAGTGGCTGAAACCACCACGCAGAAGCCAAGGGTAGCCATCCGGGTAAATATGGATACCGGGATTTACCCCATGTGGGACCGCTTCGGGTTCAACTACGAAAACGGACAGGCGTGGGATGCCCTGAACAAAATCATTCATTCAGGCAAACTTGAGCTGATGGGGCTTCACACCCACATCGGCACATTTATCATGACAGCAACTGCTTATGCCATTGCCGCCACAAAGCTTGCAGACCTGGCGCGGTCGCTGCAGCAGAAATTCAACCACCAGCTGAAATACATCGACATCGGCGGCGGATTTGCTTCAAAAAATACGCTCAAAGGGTCATACCTGCCGGGCAGCGATACCAATCCTTCGTTTGACGAATATGCAGAAGCCATCAGCAGCGCGCTGATTAACAGTCATTTCAGCCCGGGGGAATTGCCTTTGCTTATACTTGAAACCGGCCGCGCCCTGGTAGATGAAGCGGGTTTCATTATCTCATCCGTGATCGCCAATAAACGGCTTTCATCGGGCAGGAGGGCAACCATCATCGACGCCGGCGTTAATCTTCTTTTCACCGCCTTTTGGTACCAGCACCCGGTCACCGTCGCCCAGGGCGTTTCGCAGCATCGCGAAGATACCACCCTCTACGGTCCCCTGTGCATGAACATCGATTGCGTGCGCGAAAGCGTCAACCTGCCGATGCTCAACATCAACGATCAGGTTGTCATCCATCATACTGGCGCGTATAATGTAACCCAGTGGATGCAGTTTATTACCCTCAGGCCAAACGTGGTGTTGATCGGCGAAAACGGAAAAGCCCACGTGATCAGGGAACACGAAACAATGGAAACGGTGACCGGAAGTGAGAAAATACCGGAACACCTGATTAAACTCAGATAATTTGTAAAATTATTTGCCAAACAAACATAATTGTATAATTTTATGATCTCAAACAGGGCATATTTAACCACAGCAGGGCTAAACAGCGGGTATTCCTGAGCAATTCCGTCAATGCCTTGCGTGAAGTATAAGAGAAGTCATTAATTCAAGGGCTGGATGATACATTTTTCCGACAGGGCGATCGTGGAAGGGCTTAAGCTCAACAGCGATTATATCATCAAGCATGTTTACCAGGAGTTTTTTCCCACTATCAGGTACCTGATCAAGAAAAATACCGGCAATGATGAAGATGCCGAAGATATTTTCCAGGAATCCCTGATCGTGGTGCTCAAAAATGTTCAGAAAGATGACTTCTACCTTACCTGTTCTTTCCTGACCTACCTTTATTCCATCAGCCGGAATCTATGGATGCAAAAGCTCAAGACAAAACGTAAGGGAGCCGCCAATTTTGACCTTATCGAAAAGTTCTTTAACATACCGGAATCAGCCACCAGGGAGGCTGCTGAAGCCGAACAGATGAAATACAGGATCTACCGGGAGCATTTCAATGCCATGGAAAAGGATTGCCAGCGGATACTGCTGCTTTCGCTTCAGAAATTTTCATCAAAGGACATCGCAGACACCATGGGCTACGGATCGGAAAATTATGCCAAAACCAAGAAGTACAACTGCAAGGAACGCTTGAAAAAGGCAATTATGAGTGATCCGAGAATGAGAGATTACATCGACTGATTCCCCCTGCTTATTCAATCTTCAGACTGATTTTTATGTCAGCACCAGCCGGCCTTCTGAGCAAGGTATATACCAGTACGGTAAACAGCTATACCATGGTTTTCTTTTCGAAAAACCCCTGGTTCGGCCTTTTACTCATGGTGGTTTCATTCTTCGATGTGTATGCAGGTGCTGCCGGGTTGCTATCGCTGCTTACGGCCAATGGCCTGGCCTGGGGACTTGGGCTGAACCGGCGCAATATATTGTCGGGTTTCTATGGTTTCAATTCCCTGCTGACCGGGCTGGGCCTCGGACTTTCGTTTCAGCCGGGCCCTGAGTTTTACCTGCTGCTGATTGCCACTGCCCTTGCCACCCTCTTTATTACCCTTGCCTTCGAGGGATTGTTAAGTAAATATGCACTGCCCTACCTTACACTCCCCTTCCTTTCAGCAATCTGGATAGCGACACTTGCCGCCCGGAATTATTCTACCATGATCCCCGGGGAATCGGGCATATATACCCTGAGCACCATTTATGAAAGGGGCGGCCCGCTGGTTGTCAGGATTTACGAATGGTTCGGAGATGTCAGCTGGCCACTGTTTATTAAAACTTACTTTAAATCCCTGGGAGCCATCTTCTTTCAATATCATCTCTTCGCAGGCTTATTGATTGCTGCAGGCTTGCTTTTTTACTCCCGGATAGCCTTCCTGCTGTCAGTAACCGGGTTTGCTTCAGCCTGGGGCTTTTATCTGCTGATAGGGGCAAACATGAATGAATTGAACTATGGTTTCATCGGTTTCAACCATATTCTTACCGCCATTGCCATCGGCGGTTTCTTTATGATCGCATCAGGCTGGTCGTTTTTGTGGGTTATCCTGGTAACACCCATTATTTCAATGATTACCGCAGGATTTGCGGAATTACTCGGAATAATCCAACTGCCGGTGTATTCATTGCCATTTAACCTGATGGTATTGCTTTTCCTCTATGCCATGAAGTTCAGGGAAAAGATGCAAATGAAACCGGAACCTGTTGCCGTTCAGCACTATTCTCCTGAACTGAATTTATACATCGGCCAAAACTCCGGGGAAAGGTTCCGTAACAAAAGCTACCTGCCCGTTTCCCTTCCCTTTTTCGGAGTCTGGACTGTAAACCAGGGCCACAACGGAGAATTCACCCATCAGGAGGAGTGGCGGCATGCCTGGGATTTTGTGATTACGGATGAAGCCGGTAAAGAGTTTTCAGGGGAAGGGGCTAAAGTTTCCGATTATTATTGTTTTGATAAACCTGTAACAGCACCGGCCAATGGCTGGGTTGAAGAAATTGTTGACAGCATTGATGACAATCCCCCCGGAGAAATCAACCTTGGCCGCAACTGGGGCAATACCATTATAATCAGACATTCGGAGCGGCTCTATTCCAAACTCAGTCACCTGAAGAAAGGCAGTATAAAGGTAAAACAGGGATCTTATGTTCATCAGGGACAGGT
>CAZDBX010000251.1:0-4184 GCA_964503805.1 uncultured Lentimicrobium sp.
ATTCTATGATCTACACTATCGGTGAATGTCTGCTGGATATTGTGTTCAGAAACGGACAACCGGAATGGTCCTGCCCGGGCGGCAGTATGCTCAATTCCGCTGTATCACTTGGCAGATATGGTGGGCCTGTTGCGTTTGTCTCAGAAACGGGAAATGACCGGATCGGGGACCTGATCCATCATTTTCTTTCGGAAAACTGTGTAAGTACAAACTACTTAATGGAGTATGAAGGGAAGAGCACGCTGGCACTGGCTTTTCTCGACGATCGCGGTGATGCTGACTATCAGTTTTATCATCAGTTGCCAACTGTCGCCCCTGAGTTCAGATTGCCTGATTTCTACCCGGCTGATTTGCTGATTTTTGGTTCCTATTATTCCATATCAGACAGAAATCAGGGCAATATCGAAAGGTTTGTCCGCAGGGCGGTTGATTCAGGTGCCCATGTCTTATACGATCCAAATTTCAGGAAGCCACACCTTGATAGTCTGCCTGAAACCATCTCAGCCATTATTAGAAATATTTCGATGGCAGACCTTGTGCGTGCCTCACATGAAGATATGTACCTGATTGCAGGTGCGGAGAATGGTCTGCAAGCCTATGATTTTGTTAGGGAATCAGGATGCAAGCTGCTGGTTTATACTCGGAACCGGGAAGGCGTGGATTTGTTTACGCCTTGGTTTACAAAACATTATCATGTTCCGGTTGTGCCCGTTGTCAGCACTGTTGGTGCGGGGGATAGCTTCAATGCAGGATTGGCATCTGTAATCCATCATCATGGAAATATTTTGCCCGATAAAGTTTTTTGGGATGAAGCAATCGGGAGGGCGATTATCTTTGCAGCAGAGGTGTGCGGCAGCCGGGAGAATTTCATTGGCTGGCAGGGTGCCCCTCCTTACCGGATATGATAAAAAAATACATTGCATCATTCCTTTTGAAAATCCTTGGCTGGCGCATTGTGGGGAATATTCCCGAAGGCGCCGGAAAGTGTGTGGTTATGATGGCGCCGCATACGGCAAATATAGATTTCTTTTACGGCTGGCTGGGTTATACAAGCCTTGGTCATAAGTCTTATTTTCTGATTAAAAAGGAAGCCTTCAACTGGTTTACCGGCAGAATTCTGCGTGCCATGGGGGGCATCCCGGTCGACAGGGGGCACAGCTCCAATATTGTTCATCAGTTGACCGAGGTATTTCAAAAGAAAGAAAAGATGATTCTTACCATTACTCCTGAGGGCACCAGAAAACTGAACCGGAATTGGAAACGCGGGTTTTATTTTATTGCCGAGAACTCAAATGTTCCGGTAGTTATGGGATTCCTGGATTACAAAACCAAAGAAGGGGGGTTTGGCCCTTCTTTTATGCCTTCGGGAAATTATGATGAAGATTTCAGCATGATCAGGCAATTTTATAAGGATAAACAACCCCGCCATCCTGAAAAATTCTCCCTTCCGCCTGACAAATGATAAGAAAGGGCTTGCGAAAAGTGAAACTGATTGGTTTAATCCGGATGAAAGTCCATTAATCATTAAAGAATGAAAAGAAAAATTATTCTGTTGTTATTCGTCTTTTCAGGTTTATTTACCGGCCTCATTGCTCAGGATGGTGCGCGCCGAAACTTCAATATTCCGGATATTCCGGGATATCATACGTTAAAGTGTGATTTTCATATTCACACGGTTTTTTCTGACGGGCTTGTGTGGCCGACACTACGGGTTGTTGAAGCCTGGCAGGAGGGGCTGGATGTAATTGCCATAACGGATCACATCGAGTATAAGCCATTTAAGTCTGATGTTAATCCTGACCTGAACCGGCCATATCAATTGGCTGCTGATAAAGCAGAAAAACTGGGCATTTTGCTCATACAGGGCGGGGAAATAACCCGGAAAATGCCTCCGGGTCATTCCAATGCCTTGTTTCTGGATGATGTGAACCGGCTGGATACGGCAAAGTGGGAAGACGCGTTCGCTGAAGCGAAACAGCAGGGCGCTTTCATATTCTGGAACCATCCCGGATGGAAAGCGCAGCAACCGGATACCACCATTTGGTTTGATGAGCACAGCAGATTGCTTGACCAGGGGATGTTACATGGTATTGAAATAGTTAATTATAAGGAATACTACCCGGCGGCTTTTGCCTGGGCCCTCGAAAAAGACCTGACTTTACTCGGAGATTCAGATATTCACGGAGCAACTGCCCAGGAATACAATCCGGCGCACGGAGAGAAGAGGCCGATAACCATTGTATTTGCAAGGGAACGGACAATTAAAGGAGTAAAAGATGCGCTTTTCGAAAAACAGACCGCGGTTTTATTCGATGGTAATCTTTATGGGCGTGAGGAATGGTTAAAAAGATTATTTGCAGCCTGCACCGGCCAGGAGAATAATGCCAGGGCGTCAGTAAATAGCAGCAGAAGTGTTTTTGTTACCAATTACAGCGGAATTGATTTTCATCTGATTCCCGGTAAAGAAGCGCAAGGTTATGGTTTGATCTATCCCATGGATCTGCCTGCTTATTCCACCATTGAAATGTCCATCAGGTTGAAGGGTGATACTGCCGCAGCACAGGGTTCAATTCCCCTTGGCTTTACGGTTGATAATGCTTTTGTTGCGCCCGGCAAGCCTTTGAATACAATAATCAGGTTTTAAGCGATAATTATAAAGCGTGAACCGCGTTATTTTTTTGTTAAAATTGTTCTTGCTGAAGGATGCATTGTTCTGAATAACGGAATTGCGATCGTCTTATAAATCAATGTTTAATCATTTATTTATAAGATCAATACGATACTGTTGATTAGAGAATTCCTTAGTAATTTGTGCCTGATTTTCTTTAATATCAGGCTTTCCATAAACATATTCTCATACTTGTGCGTTTATTCAGGCGTTCCAGGACGTATTGCTCCTGAAACTGCTGGTTTTCTTGGCTTACGATGTTGCAAATGACTTTTTTCAATAATTTGCAATTAATGATTGTTGTGCCCGGAATGTCGGAGAGTCATAGTTTTATTCTATATAGCAGGTGCAAAGCCTGAAAATAAGTGTAAAAAAACTTGACTTTCAATAATTAATGAGTATATTTGTTACTCGATTTCTCAGATTACGGTTAGCGCCAATATGGGACTGACGTGGCGAAGCTTTATAGCCAGCCTGGAAATCTGCCTGAGATTGCCCTGTTTCCGGAGTCTCTGCCTCCCTTCTGATGCTCGATACCCTTATCACTTCCAAAACCCGTTTAAAACTGCTGGTTAAGTTCTTTCTGAACGCTTCCACCAGGTCCTATCTGCGTGACCTGGAGGTGGAATTCGGCGAGTCGACCAACGGTATCCGGGTTGAGCTGAACCGTTTTGAAGAGGCGGGGATGCTGGTGAGTCATTTTGAGGGCAACAAGAAGATTTTCTCCGCCAATATCAATCATCCGCTTTTTAAAGATATTAACAGTATATTGCTGAAATACACCGGTATAGACCAGGTAGTTCAGAATGTACTGAAACGCCTGGGAGGCCTGGAGCAGGCCTGGCTGGTGGGTGATTTTGCGAGGGGGAGGGATAGTGACACGATCAGTCTGCTGCTGATTGGGAAAGAGATTAATCAGGAGGCACTTGCAGGATATATCGAAAGGGCTGAGGGGTTGACGGAGCGGAAGATCGGATATGAGATAATTATACCTGAAGATGTCTGGAAGGTTTCAAGGGATTATCCGGAAAGGTTGTTATTGTTTGGTGATGAAACACATTTAGCGGGAAATTAATCAGCCAGAAGTGGAGGTTCAAAAGAAAAAATATGTGTATTATATCTTTTCTTGAAGCCTTTTCATGTTAAAGATGATTAAGTGTGATCTTGAGGACTGAAGAGTAAATCATTTTGGGGTTGGTGAGTGCTAATGTAAGAATATCGGATTAGTGTTATAAGATGGTCTAATCCCTTTGGACAATATTTTAAGTGACCCTTAAACAAAAAACAATAGACGGACTTCTTTGGAGTTCAATTGACAATTTTACAAATCAAGCTGTTGCTTTTATTGTAGGAATTATTTTAGCTAGATTAGTTTCGCCAAAAGAGTTTGGGTTGATTGGCATAGTTACTGTTTTTACTGCAATATCTGCAACACTAATTAATAGTGGGTTTAGTCAAGCACTAATTCGGAAACAAGAATGCAGTTCGAAAGACTACTCTACAGTATTCTATTTTA
>CAZDBX010000252.1:0-4183 GCA_964503805.1 uncultured Lentimicrobium sp.
GAGTTTCATTTATAAACCTCACCCGTTTATGAACCTGCAATACCTTACCGAAAGCATCCTTCTTCTGCCAAATTGCAGTATTATGACTCTTTCCGGGGGGGGGGTATTGCAAGCCAGCCAATTGCTGCCAAAGCCTGTTAAAACACTGTTACCGCTATACAGGCAAAGCCCTGAAGTTCTCGGGCTATTTGAAGAGATTCCCTCCTTAGGTGGTGTGATCATTTTGCAGTATTAAATGATTGCACTCCTATCCCCTTGCATCAGGGATCTTCACTATTTCATACGTCATTTTTCTTATGATCATTAAGATCAAAATTCCAAAATAATAATTTTACCAACCATGAAAAAACTAATTTTGATTACCGGATTATTTTTGCTTACTTTGAGTGGGTTTAGTCAATTTACTATTCCCGTTACTCTTTATGGCGATTGCGTTTACACCCAGACAGGAACTTTTTATGGTGTACATGTCAAAGTGTATGAGGGCACAGTATTAAAGGCTGAGGGTTATGCTACTTCCATGACAACAACAAATCAATTATCTGTCGAAATTCCTGAATTTTGCGTGAATGATAATACAAGTATTTATACAATTGTTGTTGATGCACTTAAGGCATACATTGTAGATCCAAGTTCGAGAATCTGTAAGGGAACATACATAAATTCTGAATTATTCTCTTGCGAAAGTTTTGTAAATGGAGTGCCAGTTCAACCAGTAACTCTTGAATAATAATCAAATGTCAAAGCAAATTACCATTTGGCTTTTCATTTTTTTTGCTATTGAGTTAAATATAAACGCTCAGAATCAGGCAAATATCTGGTATTTTGGACATCAAAACGGATTAGACTTCAATACAGGCTATCCGATCCATTTAGCCGATTGTCCACGCTGGTTGAAATACAGCAACTGTATTTCTGACACAAATGGTAATTTGCTTTTTTTTACTGACGGGCAAACTGTATGGAATAAGGACCTCGAAGTAATGATGAATGGTACTGGCCTTGATGGGGACTTTAATAATTGGCAACCTTCAGTTATTTGCCCTGATCCTGGCAATCCGGACAGGTATTTTATTTTCACAGTGGGATCTTGGGATATCCATAAAGGTTTAGAGTATAGCATTGTTGATATGACCCTCGATGATGGAAGAGGTGCAATAGTAAATAAAAATATAATTGTTTCGGGAGGAGAATTTGCGAAACACAAAATTACAGCAGTCAGGCAGGCGAACAACCTTGATTGGTGGATAATTACGCGTTTTCAGGAACTTGACTCTCCGAATGCATGGGCCTGCTTTAGCCTGACCTCTGCCGGCATAAATCCACCAGTAATTACTCCTGCTTATAACTCACTTACAATGCAAAGTGGACCGGTGAAAGTTTCTCATGACCAAAAAAAAATTATTTCAGTTCAATCGGGTAGCGCAAATAGCCATGGCAGTTTTGATGTATGTGATTTTGATAGGGTAACCGGAACAATCACCCACAAATACCGTATTAAGGAACATTGTTATGAGTGTTTTGGAATTTATGGAATGGAGATTTCCCCTGACTCTAAACTGCTATACATCTCATTTGATGCACTCAATCTGGTTCCTGCTAATGAACATTATAGTTTCATATATCAATATGATTTAACAAAAAAAGATTCACTTGAGTTTTTGAATTCCAGGCTTGTTGTTAATACAAATAATAATGCCGGTGATCTTCAGCTGGCTCCGGATGGTAAAATATATGTATCAACAAGTGGATTCGACCCACAAGGTAACAGATATCTAGGCGTCATTAATGATGTTTGGAAAAAAGGGGCATTTTGTAACTTTCAAAAGAATGCAGTGGACTTAGGAACACAAAATAATAGTACTACACTTCCATCATTCCCTTCGGAACTACTCTATCGATTTATTTTTGTTGGTTCTTGTGCCAAAACTCCCTTCACTTTCCGCCACCGCTTTATACCTGAACCGGATAGTATAATGTGGTCCTTTGGTGATGGTACCACATCAACTGATTTTAACCCCACACATGTTTTTCAGTCAGGAGGCAATTATGAAGTGCATGCTCATGTTGTTTATCCTGATGGAAGGATTGAAGAGACATCGAGGGAAGTAGAAGTACTTGCAGCACCTGAGCCCTGGCTTGGGAATGATACCCTGATGTGTGCGGCAACAACTGTTCAACTTGATGCAGGGACTGGGTTTACACAATATGTATGGAATCAGCAATTCCCTCCGGGAAACCAATACTATACGGTTACTGATACGGGTTATTATTCGGTAAAAGTACGTAATGACCTAGGATGTTATGGCTCCGATACTATACATATTGGCTTGTATCCGTCTGTTTTTCTTGATATTTCAAATGTTCAGATCTCTAACACCACTTGTGGTAACAGCACCGGTGCTATAAGAGGTATTCAGGTATCACCGGCTGCAACTGTTGAATGGCATGATGGCAATGGAAATCTGGTTGGAACAGAAATTGAGATTTCAGACCTGCCGGTTGGCAATTACTTTCTGACTGTAATCGACACTACCGGATGTGTTACACAAGTTCCAACTCCATTTAATGTAATTAATACGGATGCAAACCTGATAATTGAATCAGCAGAAGGAAATAATGCCACCTGCGGACTATCGAACGGTAGTATTGAGGTTCAAACTTCAGTATTCAGCGACCTGCTCCTTTTTTCATCCGATGGCGGGAATACATGGCATGACAACCAGGGTGTTTTTGATAATCTGCCCGCGGGCGATTACATGATATGGGCAAAAGACGCTCAGGGCTGTGAAGCAATATATGATAATAATCCTGTATGGGTGAATAACTCAGGAGGCCCTGTAGTAACATTCACCGGATCGACCGATGCTACAGGTGCTAATGCGAATGGAACAATAACAATTACAGCAACAGGTGATAGTTTATACTATCAACTCAACGGAGGAGGCGCACAAGATACCGGTTATTTTGAGGGACTGGCACCTGATGTGTATGATGTAACTATTACTGATAAATATGGTTGTGATACAACAGTGACTATAACGGTTACCTCTGAGACCGGTTACCAGTTATCGGCACTTGCTGGAAAAGACCGGCAATGCATGTATAAGATGGCAACCTCCGTATTAAAGGTTTCTAACCTTAATGGCGTTAAAGATTTTAAAGCAACAGTACAGTTCAATAGCCTGTTGATGGATTGCATTGGTTATGATGAATTGTTTCACCCGGCTCTAGTTGTTACTGAATTCCCTAACAGGGTAGAACTGGAATGGCATGGGGCAAGTCCGCTTGCATTGAATGATACAACTACCCTTGCCAACCTTGTATTTGAAACAAGACAGACAGGATTGGCTGAAGTTCACTGGGATATACCCGGAAGCAGCTATTTCAAGGATGAAAACGGGAATAATATACCATGTGCCCCTATTGACGGAGAGGTAATAATTAGCGATCCGCCTGTATTGGTTACTAATGGAGATAAAAGTCTCTGTGAAGGTGATTTCACGGTAATATCAGGTGATGTTTTTCTGGGAGTACCACCATATGTGTTGGAATGGACAAAACCTGATGGGTCAACAACCAATGACACTCCAATATGGTTATTTGACTTGGGTGCTGATCAGTCAGGTAATTATATTATCTCAGTAAGCGATGATTACGGCTGTAATGTAAAAGATACAGTAACACTTAATGTAGTCCCACTACCCACCGCCAACTTCCCAGAAAGCCCCATCCCCTTCGAAAATCAGTATACCCTCGAAGCCCGGCAAGGCTATGCCTCCTACGAATGGAGTAACGGTGAAACCAATTACTTCATAACAGTAACTGAAGAAGGCGAATACTCCGTAATCATTAAAACCACCGAAGGCTGCACCAACCTTGAAAAAGTCACGCTCATTGACACCTGGTTCCCCTTTAACATCCCCAACGCCTTCACCCCCAATGGCGACGGCCTCAACGATAGCTTCCGCCCCGTAACCGACTACGACCGCTTTAGCAGGTTTAGCATGGTCATCTACAACAGTTGGGGACAGCGCATTTTTGAAACCACAAGGCCCGCTGAAGGCTGGGATGGCAAAGATGCTGCTGCGGGGGTGTATGTATGGGTGATTACTTATGCGGATTATATGGGGAAGGTGAGTACGTTGAAGGGGAGTGTGACGTTGGTGAAGTAATGTAGTTA
>CAZDBX010000253.1:0-4112 GCA_964503805.1 uncultured Lentimicrobium sp.
GCCAGATCAGCCCTGAAGCCTGTCAGCAGAATGGCAAGCAATGCTGGTAGCAAATATTTCCGGTAATTCATGGTACATGGTTTTGATCCAAACAAAAATAACACTTTCTGCTTTTAATGGTATCCAACCCCCGGTCAGCAATCTGTAATTCAGGATTCCCGTAATTTGTTTCCATGAAATTCGGGATTTATTTACCTGTTTTCATCATAGATCAGCATGCATATTAGTCAGCAAACAGTTCACTGTCAGGTTATATATTACAGATAACATATATAGTTATAAGAATGTGATAATCAAAGCCTTAATTAGACTGATTATATATAACAAAATCTCGGATAAATTCGCCGATTTGCTTCATTAGTAACAAATTAGTCTATACTTTTGCCGCAAAATTCAAACTCTATGAAACCTACACATATTGAACACATTGGTATCGCGGTAAAGAGCCTCGAGGAGAGCATTCCTTACTATGAGAAGGTGCTCGGACTGGAATGTTACGCTATTGAAGAGGTTAAGGACCAGAAGGTAAAGACGGCATTTTTCATGGTCGGACAAACCAAGCTTGAACTGCTTGAATCCACTGATCCGGAAGGGCCGATTGGCAAATTTATCGAGAAAAAGGGCGAGGGTATCCACCATATCGCTTTTGCCGTTGAGAATGTTTCAGGTATGCTTGAGCATGCAGCCGCCAATGGCGTGCAGCTGATCGACAAGCAGCCCAGGCGCGGTGCCGAGGGCCTCGACATTGCCTTTATACATCCGAAGTCGACTTTTGGTGTACTCACCGAGTTTTGCATGCATCCCGAGAAATAAAAATCATCCGAAATAGTAACGAAACGCCCGCATTGCATGGCTTTCATCCGATGCGTGTGTTTAATTAAAACCCAATTCACAAATGTCTTTTGAAAGTAAAATTAAGGAGCTCCTCGAAAAGAGGGAGCTGGCTAAGTTAGGCGGAGGCCAGAAAAGGATTGACGCCCAGCACGCCAAGGGAAAGTTGACTGCCCGTGAACGAATTGAACTGCTTTTAGATGAGGGCAGCTTTGAGGAGTTCGACATGTTTGTTACACACCGCTGCACCAATTTCGGCATTGAAAAGCAGGAATTTTTATCTGATGGCGTGGTAACCGGACATGGTACCATTGATGGCAGGGTGGTCTATGTGTTTTCACAAGACTTCACCGTTTTTGGCGGTTCACTTTCCGAGGCATTTGCCAATAAGATCTGCAAGGTGATGGATCAGGCAATGAAGGTGGGTGCTCCGCTTATCGGCATCAACGATTCAGGTGGTGCCCGCATTCAGGAAGGCGTAAACAGCCTGGCGGGATATGCCGAGATCTTCGAACGCAACATTCTTGCGTCAGGAGTTATCCCTCAGATCTCTGCCATTTTTGGCCCCTGTGCCGGTGGTGCGGTATATTCGCCGGCACTCACCGACTTTATCCTGATGAGCAAGGGCACCTCAAATATGTTTGTTACCGGCCCTAAAGTGGTAAAAACTGTTACCGGCGAGGTCGTAACCGAGGAGGAGCTTGGCGGAGCCATGGTACACGGTTCAAAATCCGGCATTTCGCATTTTGTGGCAGAGGATGAAAAGGAAGGCATTGCACTGATCCGTAAACTGGTCAGTTACCTTCCCCAGAATAATCTTGAAGATCCGCCGGTATTTCAGTGCACTGACCCTATTGACAGGCTTGAGGATTCCCTCAATTATATTATTCCGGATAATCCGAATAAGCCTTACGATGTTAAAGACATCATTCATTCCATTGTTGATCAGAATGAATTTCTTGAAATCCAGCGGCATTATGCACCGAATATCGTGATTGGTTACGCCAGGTTTAACGGGATGCCGGTGGGTATTGTTGCCAACCAGCCCAACTATCTGGCCGGGGTACTGGATATCAATGCTTCCCGCAAGGCAGCACGCTTTGTGCGTTTTTGTGATGCTTTCAATATTCCTATCCTTACGCTGGTTGACGTTCCGGGCTTCCTTCCGGGAACGGCCCAGGAATACGGCGGAATCATCATTCACGGAGCCAAGTTGCTCTATGCTTACGGTGAAGCTACTGTTCCCAAGGTTACCGTGGTTCTGCGCAAAGCTTACGGCGGAGCTTATTGTGTGATGAGTTCCAAACACCTGCGTGGTGATATTAACTATGCATGGCCGGGTGCCGAAATCGCCGTAATGGGTCCAAAGGGTGCCATCGAAGTACTACAGAACAAGAAACTGGCCGAGATCACCGATCCCAGGGAGCGCGAAGAATTTGTGCAGAAAAGCGAAGAAGAATACAAAGATAAGTTCGCCAATCCTTACAATGCGGCAAAATACGGTTATATTGACGATGTGATTGAACCACGCAATACCCGTTTTCGCGTTATCAGGGCTTTCCAGGCGCTGGCCACCAAAAAGGACGTGAACCCGCCCAAGAAACATTCGAATTTACCATTATAAACAACCATGGCAGAAATGAAAAAAACAATAAACATTGCCCGCGCGGTTTTAGCGCTGGCCATGGTGTTGATTGCCGGCCACGGTTATACGCAGAGCTCCCTTGACCTCAGGATCAATGAGGTGTTGGTTATCAACGATTCGAATTACGTTGACAGCTATGGCAGGCGTAATGGCTGGATAGAAATTTTCAACACGGCATATAATACAGTAGATATTGGCGGGATGTATCTGACGGACGATCCGGCAAATCCAACCAAATACTGGATTCCCAAAGGCGATCCGATTACCAGTATTGCCCCGAGAAACTATGTCCTGTTTTTTGCCGATGGCCTGGCAACAAGAGGAATTCAGCACCTGAACTTTAAGCTGAAGGAAGGCGGGTACCTGGCCTTATTTGAATCGAACGGCAGAACAATGATTGATGCGGTAAAACTGGGACCCCAGAAACCTGATGTATCTTATGGAAGACTTGAAGACGGAGGTATAGAATGGGGATTTCTGGAAAAGACTACTCCAGGTGCCAATAATTTCACCGGAGTGGTTGTAACTGCAGGCGAGAAATTTGGAGCGATGGATCCATTCGGCGTTGGAATGGCTGTTATCGCGATGTCTGTGGTTTTTTTCGCTCTTATTCTTCTTTATGTTGTATTTAAGAACACCAAAAAGATTTACAGCATTGACCTTCGGAAGTTATTCAGCAGACCCGAAGTAGAAGTTAAGGTGCCAAAGCCTGCCGGGGAAGAGATCTCAGGTGAAGTAAATGCAGCCATTGCCCTGGCTTTGCATATGTATGTAAACGCCCTGCATGACCATGAAGAGACGGTGCTTACCATTAAGAAGGTTGCCCGGACATATTCTCCCTGGAGCTCCAAGATTTACGGACTCAGGAATATTCCGCGCTGAAAAATTGATTAATTCAGGGGATAACCCATAAAAAGAAAAAACATAGAATGAAAAAATTCAAGTTCACCATAAACGGCAATGTTTACGAAGTTGATATCCAGAATATCGAAGATAACATTGCAGAAATTGAAGTTAACGGAACCACTTACAAGGTGGAAGTCGAGAAAGCGATTCAATCGACCAAAACACCTAAGCTTGTGCGTTCGGTAAGTGTGCCCAGCACCGACTCGGCGCCCAGTATTGCCAAAACGGCCAGTCCTTCAGCTCCAAAAGGAACCGGTAGTATAAAATCTCCTTTGCCGGGGGTGATTCTTGACGTGCATGTGAGAGAGGGTGACAGCGTGAAGGTAGGACAAAAGCTCATCACCCTTGAAGCGATGAAGATGGAGAATAATATCAACGCGGACAAGGAAGGACGGATTGTATCCCTGAAGGTTCATAAAGGGGATGCAGTGATGGAAGGGGATGTATTAATCGTGATAGGAGAATAGCGCATGGAACATTCTGGTAATTTTCTGAGTTTCGTGGGTGAACATCTCGGCGAGTTTTTTACCTACACCGCCTTTGCCAATCTGACTGCAGGCCATCTTATTATGATCTGTGTAGGTCTGCTTTTTATCTATCTGGCGATCTCCAAGGAATATGAACCCCTTTTGCTGATCCCGATCGGTTTTGGAATTCTGGTCGGAAACATTGCGTTTACCCCGGGATTGATGATCGGGATTTATGAAACAGGCAGTGTGCTGAATTACCT
>CAZDBX010000254.1:0-4083 GCA_964503805.1 uncultured Lentimicrobium sp.
CGCCATAAGGATTGTTAAAGCTGAACAGGTTGGAGGTGGGTTCTTCGAAGCTGATACCGTCGGCTTCGAATCGGTTTGAGAACACCTCCTGTCTGATGGTGTCATCATTCTCGATTTCACAGACACATTCGCCGTCGCCTTCATAAAAGGCCGTCTGCACCGAGTCGGCCAGGCGTTGCATCAGGTCTTCATCGTCGGGCCTGATGGTTACACGGTCAACCACCAGAAAGTAGTTTTTATGCTCGTCGGCGCCCTGCCTGATTACTTCCTCGATGCGTTCAAAGGTGCCGTTGTATTTGATTCTGCTGAATCCTTGTTGCAGCAGTATGGAGAGCTGCGTCTGAAGCGAACGGTTGTGTTTGAGCAGCAGACGGCACATTACCGTGGCCCTGGAATTTTCAGGCAATGAAATAAGGTAATCGCAGACATCGGTGACCGTATCCCGCCTGACGAGGTTACCCGAAACAGGGGAGTAGGTCTTCCCGATGCGGGCAAACAGCAGTTTTACGTATTCATAGATTTCGGTTGAAGTCCCCACGGTAGACCTGGGGTTGCGGGTATTAACCTTCTGCTCAATGGCAATGGCGGGGGCAATACCTTTGATGTATTCAACTTCAGGTTTGCTCATCCGGCCCAGGAACTGCCTGGCGTAAGCGCTGAGGCTCTCCACGTAGCGGCGTTGCCCTTCGGCGTATAAGGTGTCGAAGGCGAGCGAAGATTTTCCCGAACCGGACAGGCCGGTTATCACCACAAAGCGATTGCGGGGAATAGCCAGCGATATGTTCTTGAGATTGTGTACTTTAGCTCCTTTGATAAGGATATGGGTTTCAGGGGTTTTATCCGCCGTATAGTCAGAATTCATGTTTCAATAAGCACTTCAGGCAACAAAATTAGAGAAAATTTGGGCAGACACTTGATTTTGTGAATTCATTTGCCGTATATTTGTGGCTCTAAGGGTGGAATTTTCCTGTTCCCTGACTGTTCAGTTTATTAACTTAATCATAGGAGGCACTTATCGGATAAACATTTACGCTTTCACTTACTAACAGAAGGAGGCGTTATGTATGCCCAGTCAATTAGCGATCAGGAGCTGATTAACAGGTATTTGTCCGGTAATGAATCAAGCCTTGAACAGTTGATTCACCGTCACAAAAGCAAGGTTTTTTCTTACATCATCATGGTTGTGAAGGATAAGCAACATGCTGATGATATTTTTCAGGATACCTTCATCAAGGTTATTCACACACTGAAATCAGGTACTTATAAAGAAGAGGGTAAATTTATCCAGTGGGTGATGCGCATCGCGCACAACCTGGTGATTGACCATTTCCGGAAATCGCGGAGAATCCCCGTTGTTGACAGCCAGAGTGAGGAGTTCAATATTATTGATAACCTCCGGATTTATGATGAATCAATAGAAGACAGGCTGATTACGGAACAGATTCACCAGGACGTGAGGGCCTTGATTGATTTTTTGCCTGCCGAACAGCGTGATGTACTGATGATGCGTCATTATGCCGATATGAGCTTCAAGGAAATCGCCGAACAGACCGATGTAAGCATCAATACGGCCCTGGGCCGCATGCGTTATGCCCTGATCAACCTCAGGAAAATGATTGAAAAGAAAGAAATTTCGTTGTCTGCATAATTTTTTCTTGTTTTCATGTTTGGGGCAGGAGGCGTTATTGCCTCCTGTTTTTTGTTTGCAGCTCATTCCGGTTGATCTACTGTGAATTAAGCAGCGAATTTTTTATTTGGATGAAAAAAAATCAATTCAGATAATAATCGGTTCGCCTGTCCGTTACTTTATTAAAACCCTCAAAAACCGAACAATCATCTGCCTATGGCTAAAAACTTTACACTTAACCATTCTTTTCAGGTTCCTTTTATGCAGCCGGCAGGGCACAACCTTAGAAGCATCAGGACAAGCCCGGTCAATGCATCGCCGAGCGAGTCGGTTATCCGGAACCTTTTAAATTACTCTAAAGCGCTTGCCGTAATTCCGGAAAGGATTTCGGGTAATTACAGCCTTTTTTTGCTGAATTAGTCTGAACCCGGAAAAAGTCCGAAAGGCTGCCTTGCTCAACGCACTGCAGCCTTTTTTTATGGAGGTTTTTCAGTTCTGTGTGATTGTCCTGGCGATTTTATCGCGCATCTCCAGGAAGGCCTGTCTTAAGGGACTGTTTCCATCGGTGCCGTAATTCACGATGAGTGCCATGGTGGTCTGATATTCCGGAAAGTAATAAAGATCGGCGCTGTAACCGAGCTCCCTGCCGCGGTGGCCCCAGGCATAATCCCTTTCAGGATTGCCGATATCAATGAAATCCTTAAAGCAGGCTACGCCAATCTGTTTGCGCGCTTCAATATCCGGATGGAAGGTCAGCATTTCATCCAATGAAGACTGGGAAAGTAAGGTTTTGCTTTCAAACAAGGCATCGGCAAACACGTACATGTCCCACACCGTTGAATATACGCCTGTAAAGCCATTGCCGCTACCGGTATTCCAGTGTGAGAGGTTTTCGATCCGGCCGGTGTTGTATAGGTCATAATATCCCTGGGCAATGCCCGTTTCCGGAAGCGGATCATGCCAGTAGTACCGGGTATCGTTCATGCTGAGCCTGCTAATGACTTCATCGCGAAGAACCACCGCGTGCGGAACCCCGGTAGCCGATTCAATTACCATGCTGAGCAGCAGGTAGTTAGTGTTTGAATAGCCGACGGTGTCAGCAGGCCTGAAGGAGAACATGGCATCTTTCTTGTAAACGTACTCCAGCAACTCACCGGCAGTCCATTTACGGACAGGATCATTCAGTATCTGAAGGTAAAATCCCTCGTCGTCAATTATATCATAAAATCCGGTCGTATGGTTCATCAGGTTCCGGATGGTAACGGGTCCATTTCCGTTGGCAATTTTTTTAATTGTATTTTCCGGAATGTATTTACTTACAGGGTCATTGAGCGAGAGGATGCCTTTTTCCTGCAGCCGCAACACGGTAACACCGATCATCATTTTGGTGACGCTGGCAATTTTTGCTGCATGGCAGGGTTGCATGGGGATATTTTCCGAAATATCGGCCATGCCGGCGGAACCGATATAGAAGCCCGTACTGTCCTTTACCAGCAGCGAGATGCCGGGAAGTCCGCGCCTGACATAATCATCAAGAATTTTTCTATAGGCAATGCTTTTCGTATTTGACTGGAATGACGGATTTTCCTCAACCGGACAATCCAGGACGACAGGCTTTTTTATTTCATCGCTGCTGCAGCCTGTCATCAAAAGGCCTGTCAGGGCAAGTACAACGATGGTCAGGATTCTGGACATTCAAGTTGTTTTGGGGCAGGCTTGCTTTGGCTGCCGGGGTTTTTGAAAATGGTAAACTGTATTCCCGCAGAAAGGATGCCGTTGGGCAAAAGCGGGACATAGTTCCTGATGAATGGCATCTGCAGCCTGAAGTCGTAGTTGATAAATATCCGCCTTGTATTGTAATGGTAGCCGGCATCATACCCGATGCCAATACCGGCGCCACCCACAATCTGAGCCCTTGAGGGCAGTTTCCGGCTGTCCCAGCTGCCGTCTGACTGCTTTACAAACTGCCCGGTAAGCAGAAAGGCGTGCATATATCCCGCATGTAAGGAGGCTTCGGCTGAAAATTTCCCCAGATATTTCCTGTAACCGGCATGCGTGGTAATCAGCACGGCATGGTTGACATAGCGGTGATAATAATAGGTGAGGCCGATGTTCTGGAACCACTTCCCGGTATAGACCTGGCGCCCGCCAAGCGCATGGGTATTGACATTTCTGAACATCGGATTTTTGATTGTTTCGCGCCATCCGAATTCATAACCTGCTGAAAAACCGGGATGTATCGGTTGATTAAAAATTGCAGTAAGTGATTTGGGCGGGTACAGGGTTGCATTGTTCAACAGGCTGATGGAGAATGGTTTTGATTTCCAGGATTGAGCGGCAGCAATCAAGGGAATCAGGCATGCAACCAGTATCAGTATTTTATTTCTCATCAACAGCGTATAGATTGCCTGGCGCTTGGTAACCGGCAAATTGTTCAGGCAAAGATAACAACTGTA
>CAZDBX010000255.1:0-4069 GCA_964503805.1 uncultured Lentimicrobium sp.
GGTGGTTATGCAGGTAATGGAGCAGCGCATCCGGGACCGGATTATTTTCGGTGCTGAAGATGCCCGGCCAGTGCGTTGAAAGGCAGGCCGCACCTCCGAAAACATCAGGATATTCGCAGATGGCATACAAGGATATCAGCCCGCCCATACTTGAACCGGCTATACAGGTGCTTTCACGGCCTTTTATTGTTGCATAAGCTGAGTCTATAAATGGTTTGAGCTCCGTAACAATGAATTTCAGGTAGTTGTCAGAAATGATATCATGTTCGAACAACGGCGGCAAACCGACACTGCGTGTCACCTTTCTCAGGGTGTCAATTTCTTCCTGCTTAAGATATTGCCATGCTTTCTGAGGAAAGTATTCGATGTGTCTCAAAGACGTATTCCATATTGCCACCACAATGCAATCCCTGATGCTTTTGGCGCCCATAAGCTTCCCCATGGTTTCATCCACTCCCCATTCCTGATTGTTCCATGTCAGGTTTGCGTCAAAAAGCATCTGGCCGTCGTGCATATACAGCACGTCATATTCTTTTCCGGAACTGTAACCATCGGGCAGCCAGACATCAACGTTTCTCGGCGAAACAAATGCCGAAGGGAATTGCTCGTGCCGGATAATCTGACCGAAGCTCAGTTCAGGTAGCTGGGCCCTTAGCTGAACAGCCGTAAGGGTCAGGACAAGGATCAGCATCTTTTTCATATTTCCGGCGATATGGCTTTTATGGCAGTTGTAATTTGTAACAGCCGAAAGTTATTGGTCACCACCGAATGCTTCAATAGCCGGCAGGGCATTATTACTGAAGTCGTACAGCGCCATATTTTCCCAGGATGATCCGTTGGATGCCTGCGGGCCTTTATAGGCAACCCACTCCGCACCCCAGTAACAAAAACCGGCAAGTCCGTTGGCGGAAAATGAAATCCGGCTGATTTCTTCCATAAATGCCTGTTGCCCGGCTTCGGTGGCAGGATAATCCGGGTGAATCTGATCGTTACTGCCTATGATGTTGTTGGTCCAATCGTTCCATCCCAGCGTGAAGGGATAGGCTGTTTCAGCAATGACGACAGGTTTCAGAAAACGGGTGTTCAGATTTTTTAGTTTGGAACCGAGGGAGGAGAGGTCTTTGCCATGCCAGAAGGGGTAGTATGAAACCGCGGTAATGTCATAATCAATGCTTTGCAGATTGGAAAACAGCCACTCCGCCTGATCGGGACCGGCAATATGCAGCATAATTTTACAGTTTTTGTCATGATCGCGCACCGCCTTAACCCCTGAGGACAGCAGGGCTTTAAGATTCACCAGGTTGGTGTATTTTCCGGTGGGCCAGAGCATGCCGGCATTGATTTCATTGCCTATCTGGATATAGTCCGGTTTTATTCCGTTAATGATGCCGGCCGTGTAACGGTAAACGCTGTCGGAAAGAGCAGTGAGGTCCAGATTCTGCCAGGCTTCCGGAGTTTGCTGGTGTCCGGGGTCGGCCCAGGTATCGGAGTAATGCACCGTCAGCCACACTTTCAACCCTTTGTTCCTGACCTTTTCGGCAAATGCCTTCACTTCACCGTACCCTGAGCGGCCGCCGGCGGGCGAGTGCCAGAGCCTGATCCTTACGGTATTCATGCCGGCATTTTTCAGGGTGGTCAGCATATCTTCTTCTTGCCCTGACTGGTTGTAAAACACAATGCCTGCATCTTCGATTTCAGGAAGAAACGACAAGTCGGCGGCTTTAAGTATAAGGGCTTCCGGTTGTGGCTCCGGATCAGGCGATTTTTCGGAACAGGCTGCCGGTAAAAGCCACAGAAAAGCTGAGGATAATAAGGTTATAAGCAGATTGCGGGAAACTGACATATGCATGGATTAAGCAGAATTATTGGTAGTTGATTGCAAAGATAGTATAAATCACAGTGGCTCAGGCAAGACCGGAAGTGTAATAAGGCTTCTGATCATCAACCGGGACTCCTTTTAATTTCTATATGTTTACCCTGAAAATATTGACTTACCCGCGATTTCTGCGTAGGGATCATGCATGCAGGTTTGCCATTATGCCACGATTCCCATTCCGGCCGGCATGTGCTGAAGAATGCTGGTCTACCAATAAAAATTATATCTCAGGTTTACCTGAAAGGTTTGTGAACTGAACCGGTAAGCTTTATTGACATCTCCGGCCAGAAAGTCCAGCAAATAATTGCAATTGAACTGAATACTGCTTTTCGGGCCGGTTCTGAGCGAAATATTTACATTGCCGGCCCCGCCAAAAAGCGTTCCCGGGATGTTCCGGCCGAATCTATCGGTAAATAACTTATAATCAATATCTTTATTTTCCGTGACATTAAAGGTGAACATCGGACCCAATCCGAATCCATACTGTAAACGACTGCTTTTGATGTTGTATTTTATCAATACCGGAGTATGAATTGAGGTGAGTTTAAGATCCGGATTGACCGAGAATACTTTGATATAATTGTCGCTGACATAATAAGCTTCCCTGTTGTTCACATAATACCATTTATTCCCGAGGATGATTATTTCCGAAATATTTTGATTCTGCGATTTAAGGGTAGTCTGATTTAACCTGGATAGTTGCAGACATGTTTCAAGCGTGATATTTTCACTGTTCGGGAAAAGATTCAATAGCTGCAGCGCTGCCCCGGCATTCATTACAGGGGTATAATCCGAGATCAGCCCGGAACCAAACTTCAGTCTTTTCATGCCATATCCTGCATAAACAGACGGCTGCAGTTTTAATTTTTTATACCTGCGTTCAAACACAGTGCATGCTTCATCCGTACAGACCAGATCGTGATATTTTATCATTGGTTTCGGCCTCAGCGGTGTCTGGATAATATCCTCCCTGATTTCGGGACAATCTGCCAGCATGTAGAGCAGTTTTCCTTTGTATTTCGGAATATTGAAATAAGCCCCGCTGTCACTATGGATGATTTTCTCAGGCTCCGATAATTCGATCAATCCTTCACGTTCTGTTTCCAAAAAGTAACGTGATGCATCACCGGATTCCAGGAAATAGACAGAAGCTTTACCTTTTATCAGGAATTCAAGAAAGCGTTCAACCGGCTCCCCCTGATCAATTATTTTTCTGGAAATAAAGTATTTTCCATCTTCAAATCTGTATCCGCTGATCTCATGGGGATTGAACTTCTGAACGGGATGATCATCCGACCTTCTGAAATGGCATATTTGTGACGATGTTTTGCTGCCTCTGTATTGCAAATAACCGAAAATGGTGTCATTTGATTTGGTAATAATGTACCCCTTGCGGAATCGCTCCTGTGTATGTGCCTCACTTGTAACAAAAATTGACAGAATTGTCAATGCCAGAAAACCTGAATATTTCGTAAATGCCTGCATTTTAATTATGATCAATACAAATAATATGCTTGATATGATGGTGCCAAAATTATGATAAAGACCTGATAATCTAATATCATGTTTGTTCTTTTTTTGCCCGGTTGTATCAATAATAATATTCAGTATATATTCTCAAAAGCCAGCCTTACCGGTAGTTGCATTTCTGCTGTGCGAAGCACAATATTGCGTAGATTCAATTTCTATCCGCTTTTCATAAAATACTTCCTGAATGTGCTGATGGGCGCACAATTTATGGTAGTAATAAGATCGTCTTTTATAATGTTCGCCTTGATTTTGTAAAGCACGGAAATTTTCAGGATCTGTTGGCGTTCACAAAGCTTTAAAACGAATTTGTTTATAATTCAGACAATTGAATACTGATTACTCAGGAGAAGCATTGCCCTTACTTTTTATAATCCATTTTGCAATGATTCCCATTAATTCTTCCTTTAAGAATGGCTTAAACAGTAAATCATCGAAACCGGCATCCCTGACCTGCAACTGTCTGTCTTTTTCAATGTAGGCACTTTGGGCAATTACCGGTAGTTCAGGGCGTAACTCCTTAATGAGCCTGGTTGCCTCAAATCCATTCATTACGGGCATTCTGATATCCATTAATACCAGGTCAACTGCCGCGTTCTCGCGGCAGAAGTCGACTGCCATGCTACCGTTACTTACCGGAATCAGGTTTGCTCCTGAGTCTTCAAG
>CAZDBX010000256.1:0-3976 GCA_964503805.1 uncultured Lentimicrobium sp.
TCGCACCGTAACATTATCAGGTGCAGCGCACCGCAACATTTTACCGGTTATTATTATAGCTGATGCTCACATCAATAAACGACCTCGGTATCCACATGTTTTTCCAGTCCTTGCAGCCCTGAACCTCCGATTTTCCGTAGTCAATGTAATCGAATGACACTTCGCGGCCCGAGGGATAGAATTTTATGCGGTGTTTGATCTTTACGATGCTTTTTTCAAACTCGGGATCAGGACGCAGGTTGTCACAATCCCATCCGTCGCGGTGAAACCGGATGCCATAATCGCTTGTCCCGATTTCGTCGACGGGAATATTGCGCAATTCAACGTCAATCCATTGCTCTCTTGATTTACCGCCACCCTGTTTGAACCAGGTCAGGTGCATGTGTGACTTCAACCAGCTGAGCCGCTGATTGCTGTAGGCGCCTTCAACCCAGCCGTCCTGATGCCTGCCCTCAAACAGCTTTCCGCTGAAACTGCCGCCTTTCGAAATCTTAAAGCCGGGGAAACTGCCGCCGGTACCCGGACTTTCAATCGCCCTGAAGTCGCTTTTGCTGAACTGCTGATCATCCATGTCGTGTCCGTCGGTATAGTGCATGTAGGCATGAATCCGGAAGTCAAGTTCATAGTTTGCGGCAGCTACAGGTTCGCGTTTCGGGGGTGGGGCTAACATTTTCTTTTGTTCTGATTTCAATGTCACGCCCCCGAATTCAATCTCCGCATGAATCCAGGCATTGTCCACCGGGGTGATTTTACCCGAAAACCGGCCATTGCGGGCTTCTAACCTTCCGGCCACATCGAGTGTGGCTGTTTTGATTTCCACAGGTCCGTTGTAACTGATGGCTTTGGTGTATTCCTGATCGGTTTTATGGATAATTTCACCGGTGATGTTTCCGTCATCGGTGAGTGAAGTGATTTTCACACTCAGCTCGGGAATAAAAAGCCGGATGGCATGGAGCCCGGCTTCCCTGATGGCGGGGACCAGCGCGGAAGCCTGCGATTTAACGCAAGCCTCGTCGAGGTAGGGATAGGTTTTTGAGATGGGATATTTGTTGAAAAACCAGGTATCGGTGCATAGCAGCACCTCCCGGTTTCCCACCTGACGCCGGTAGTAATTTCCTGAATAATTGGAAGCGCTCAGCTTTGGAGAGTTGTACACATATTCGGGGTGCGTGATGGGTTTCACCATATTGCCTTTCCAGTCGGTGCCCGAGATGGTTTCGGTGGTAAAGAAATTTTCGTTGGTAAAGGTTGCCAGTGTGTGCGCCACATCCCTGATGGTGCTTGACTTTTCGAATTTCAGCGTCAGGTCAGGGTCGGCTTTCCCCGCCTGAAACTCATCCAGCCCGCCATCATTACTGGTCTGAAAATCGGCCATCATTTCTTCGTAGGTATCGGGGTTTCCGAAGTACGACATCATGCGGAAGGGGATGGAAGGGTGGGCATCGTTGCGTACATGCGAGGGGCAGCCGTTGTCGGCAATCATGTGCAGGGTTTCTCCCAGCGACCGCCATGCTTTGGCCATCAATGCGTTGCGCTTTTCCGTGTTCTTTTCTTCCAGGGCTCCTTTTATAAAAACCTTGCCGTTCTCCCAGGTGTAATTGTGCTCCAGCACCCCGAAATTACCCGCCTTGCCGATTGCCCAGCTGACACCGTCGGTGTTGGGATTGGTAAACTTTGTCTGAATCCAGTTCATCAGTTTGCTGTTTACATCGTCGGTGAGGTGCCGGGCACCATCAGGCCGGGTAGGGTCGTAAAAATGGCGAAAACTGGCCGGCACTTCGGGCACATCGGCTGAGTACCCGCCGTGCGCAATCCATTCGAGGGGTGTTTTTTCACCCGTCTCTTCGCTGAAGGTGGTTTCGCCGTAAAGCCAGTTGGCCATATCCTCGTGGAAACGGTCAACCTCTGAAGGATTGAACAGCCCGGGTTTACTGATGTAGTTTCCCTTCAGTTTTACCTTATCCAGCTTAAACTCATACAGTTTGAATTTCTTTATTGAAAAGCCGCCCTTGTTGTTCTTTTCGAGAAAAGCCTTTACCATAAATTTATTGAGGGTGGGATGGTTTTTCTGATTGCCATACCCTGTAAACAAGGCCCACAATGCCAGCAGGGTAAGTATCAAAAGGGACGGGGCAAATATTTTGATATGTCTCATAATGTCTTGTTATCAGAATCTTACCAGTTTCCATTGACCATCATCGCTCAGGGCGAATTCCGCCGTGTATTTTTGCCCGTCATCACCGGTAAACTCATACAATGCGTAAATAGGTGTGGATATTTTGAGTTTCCTGTTTTTGAAGGCTTTGGAATACTCACTCATATAAGGTTTGATTTCTCTGAATGCATCCCTGTAGATTACCTGACTGCGTAGCGTAAGCATTTGTTTCAGCAGAATGGTATCGCCACGGGCAAATGCTTCTTCCACGGTTTCGGCAGCCTGGCGCGGATCGCCGGTTTCTACCGGGGTTTCCGTAACGGTTTCTTCGGGAACGGAATCGTCAACCGAAACAATTCCCGGGATATCAGTGCTCGTCAGCCCGCCTTCCCCGGGGCCGGGAACATTGCGATCATCGCCCAGGAAATACAGGGCGGTTAGCCCGGCAACGGCCAGCAACACAATCAGCAACAGGGTTTTCCGGATACATCCGCCCTTCTTTTTGCGTTTTTCCGGAGGAGCAGCCGGCGGGGCATTATAGGCAGGGGGTGCAGGGGGAATGGTGTTTTGTGGGTATCCGGCTGTCGGCGCTGCCGGCGGGGGAGGGGCGGACGCGGGGCCGTTCTCGGCGCTGCCGATGGAAGCGCCGCAATGAACGCAAAACTTTTCGTTTCCGGTAACCGGCTTATGACAAACCGGGCAGGCGCCTGTACCGGGTGCACTGAGTTGGGCGCCGCATTTACTGCAGAACTTTGAACCTGCCTTTAATGTGTTGCCGCAATTACTGCAGAATGGCATATCAGAATAATGTTAATCTTACTTAATCTGTTGGCTTACCGGCAGCAATTTATAAAAAATACGCCGATATTTCAGAGAATACTATGATCATATCCGGGAAAGCCGGCAAAGGGGATTTTCATTATCTGATGTGCCTGAGTGTATTCAAAATCATTAATTCTTTGACCTGTTTCTGTTCAGCCTCAAACTCAACTTTTTTTAAATTCTGTAGTTTCTGAAGATGTTCAATTCCGGTTTATTACCCCCGGCTTAAGCCGGGGGTAATAAGTTGCATACAAACGCAGGGGCTTCAGCCCAAGCGGCGTTGAAAGTTTATTCGTTGCCCGGCAAAAGTAAAAACCGGCTAGCCCGGAAATTCCCCTGGTCTGGCTTCTCCCGGCTTTTCTGCTAAAGCCTGTTGGTTCGGGGCTCTGCTTTTTCCCCGGGCTTCAGCCCGGAGTAAAGCAAACAAAATTATCTTACTATTTATCTGAATTCTGACGTCTGAATCCGGATTTAGGGTCAATCAACACAAGCATTAGGAGATTTACTTAATCACTAACGGGATTTTGTTTTTTTTCTTTTCAGACACATCAAATAACAAATTACCCCGGATTTCGAAGGGAAAAATCAGCAATCGCGTTGCTGCTTGCGGGAAAATCCCTTATTATAGTTATGCGTTTACCTGATAATCATTGAATGGAAATGCTGTTTAAAACACATTTCAAACTGTTTTTAACCTCCCCGGGGCTGCCCGGCAACGCGGCTGTTCCGGAATTTGTGCCCTGTAACAACCTGAAGATTCATTATTAGACAAAAATTATGTGACCATGCCCGTAGCACTTGAATTTCTGAATTTTATCATACCCATCGCAAAAATAGAGTCTCATTATCCCGGTGGTTTTTCAGCATATAAAACCCATTACATCAACCTGATCGGTGGGCGGGTGTGGTTCGACAACTACCTTGTCAGGGATGGGGCCATGAACCCCATGGATATGGAGTTACTGGCCGGAGAGTGGGAAAGTTATGGCCTGAAGGGCG
>CAZDBX010000257.1:0-3973 GCA_964503805.1 uncultured Lentimicrobium sp.
CCAGTGGTGGAATATTTTCGCCCAATCCCCTCACCTGCTGAATCAGCATTTTATAATCCTTATCATACACATCATAGGGGAATGCCTGTTTCAGTTCGTTCACATCAGTTTCAATCTTCAGGGGATGAATGGGATAAACCAGCCGGTCGCGGTCTCCAAAATACTTTTTCATAAACCAAAGGATCATATCACGGCCCTTGCGGTTGAAATCAGGATACATGGTAATTTTTCCGAAAAAGTATTTTGCATCCGGATAAATCAGCACCAGCGCACCGAGTCCGTCCCAGATATTATCGAGGGAATACATCCCTTTGCGGATGTTGTTAGTAGGCTGGTAGGCCCGTTGTACAAAAGACCTGCCCAATTCAATGGTATGAGGCAGATAATTTTCGACAAACTCTTTGGAATAGTGAAAAAGTTTAAAGGTAGGTGTGTGGTATTCCCCATCTTCCCCTTTTGCAAGGAATTTGCAGTGGAGATACCTGTAGCCACCCACGATCTCCTTATCAACCGGATTCCAGACAATTAACTGCTCAAAAGGATTTTCGCATGTGTCATAATAATCAAGGTCACAGGCCAGCCCTGTCCCTCCTCCTGCATCCCGAAAGGTAATTTCGCGCAACCGCCCGATCTCACGGGTTACGTTGGGTGCATTGAAATGATTGACGATATATATCTGGTTATTCCCTGAATTGGTTTTCCGTATCATTCTTTCGGCAGTCAATTCAGCTTCAAGCAACTCCCGGTCAACCGGGGGTATAATCTGTTCCATCTTCATGGTTGGCAATTTAGAACAATCCTGTGTTTAGATTTTGAATGTGGCCGAAGGATCATCCTTCAGTCTGTAGATATGCTCCCTGAGCAGCGCTACCCATTTTCCGTCCCGGAAACGCTTGTCAAAAAAAGCTACAGGAACCGGCTCGCCAAAAGTAATGACAATATCCTTATCTTTTTGCCTGTACATCTCATCGACAAGATATAGCATTTCAATATTGGCTTTCAGTCCCAGGAATTTCCTCACATTGGCCAGATTGTAGAAAAAATCAGAATTTCTTCCGCTGATATGCACCGGCAGGATGTCGCGGTTGAATTTTTTTGCTTTGCTCAAAAAGGTCTTCTTCCACTCCAGGTCAATAATCTCACCCTTTATTTTCCGCGAACACAAGCCGGCAGGAAAATAAAGAATAGTCCTGTCTGAAGCGAAGGCTTCGTCGTACAACGCGATATTTTCAGCATTTGACCCATGCTTGTTTATAGGAATAAACAATGGTTTAAGATTGGGCAGGTGCATCAGGAAGTCGTTCACAGGTGCCACGATATCAGGCCTTACTTTACCAACTGCATACATCAGCGCCATTCCGTCAAGACCACCCAGCGGATGGTTCGAGGCAACCACAATGCGTTCGGATTTCAGGAGATTCTGTTCGCCCCTGATAACTATGTTCGCGCCAAAATCCCGGAGTATGGACTCAAGAAACGGCTGACCTACCTTGTCCTTGTGATCATTCAGGCTTTTATTCAACTCATCCTGATGAATAACGCGTTTCAGATAGCTGATGATAAATCCAGGCAATATTTTAAGCAACCGGGGATTTTTACCGGCAATAACCCGCTCCAGATCAATAAAACCTGGCGCTGATTTTATATCTGTCCGATCCGGAAACTCCGTCATATCGAAAAAATTTCTTCTTAAAAATTTATACAAATTTATGAAAATCGGTCTTACCCGGTAATCCCTTACCCCTCAAAATACTGCATTTAAGTAAACGGAGGGCATATCCTCTGTAATCCCGATTATTAGTTATTGATATTCAAATATTTAGGAAGTTAAAATTTCCGAAACAAGCAGGATTGGTCAAAAAGTTATCAACAATGGTGGTAAAAAGTGGTAAAAAGTGGTAAAAGCATACTATATTTACCCCACAAAATGATAAAATCTATCATGATAGAAATCATTGGAGTACATGACTGTAAAGTTGACGCCAAGGGGAGGCTGATGTTGCCTTCTGCCCTTAAGGCGCAGCTTGACGCCGTTATTGCCGATGGTTTTATCCTGAAGCGGAGCATTTTTCAGCCCTGTCTCGAATTGTATCCAAAATCCGAATGGAACAGGGCCGTGAAAGGGGTGAATAAACTGAACCGTTTCGTGAAGAAAAACAATGATTTTATCAGGGTTTTCATGGCAGGGGTAAGGGAGGTAGAGCCTGACAACACCGGGAGGCTGCTGATTCCGAAAGACCTTGCCGTATTTGCATCAATCAGCAGGGACATTGTTCTGGCTTCGGCCCTGAACATGATTGAAATCTGGGACAAGGAAAAGTATGAAGCATCCATCAGCGAGAGTCTCAGTGACTTTTCGCAACTGGCCGAGGATGTAATGGGGCAGATAAACGAAACCGAGGATTAGCTTATGTATCACAATCCGGTGATGTTGAAAGAATGCATTGATGGCCTGGCCATTGATCCGGCAGGCACCTATGTGGATCTCACATTCGGTGGCGGTGGGCATTCACGGGCCATTCTCGGCAGGCTCAGCACCGGCAGACTGATTGCTTTTGACCAGGATGCAGATGCAATTTCAAATGCCCCGGATGACCCCAGATTTACACTAATCAACCAGAATTTCCGGTATCTCGTAAATTTTCTCCGCCTTTACAAGGCTGTTCTGGTTGACGGCATACTTGCCGACCTGGGCATCTCTTCTTACCAGATCGATCAGGCCGAAAGGGGCTTTTCCACCCGTTTCGACGCGGAACTGGACCTGAGAATGGACCGGAAATCCGGATTGACTGCCCGGCAGGTGATCAATCAGTATACCACCGATGAGCTTATAAGGCTATTCCGCCAGTACGGCGAATTGCCAAATGCCTACCGCATTGCAATGAGAATTGCTGATGTAAGGGGGGCCGGGGAAATTATAACTACAACACAGCTGAAAGACATCCTGCAGCCCCTGGCTGAAAGAGGAAGGGAAAACAAGTTCTTTGCCAGGGTCTTCCAGGCATTGCGCATCGAAGTAAATGCCGAACTGGATGTCCTGAAGGAAATGCTGACTCAGACCACTAAGGTGCTGAAACCGGGCGGACGGCTGGTGGTTCTGACCTATCACTCTCTGGAAGACAGGCCGGTAAAGAATTTCATGAAAACCGGAAATTTCGAAGGCATCGAAAACAAAGACTTTTTCGGCAACCTCATAGCGCCTTTCCGCCCTGTCAACAGAAAGCCGATAGTTGCCGGAGAGGAAGAACTGACTGCCAATAATCGTGCACGCAGCGCCAAACTCAGAGTGGCAGAAAGGAGCAATGATGAGTAGCGTCAGGAATACGCCCAAGCCCAAACAGGTTGAAAAACCGGCCCGTAAAAGACGACTGAAAGCATTCACCACGCTCAACCGCAAGATGCATGTGGGAAGTTCATTGCACAGCATCGTTGACGGGAGTTTTCTCACACGGGATAACCTTGTGAAACAGGTACCTTTTATCCTGTTTCTCACCCTGATTGCGATATTCTATATAGCCAATTCTTACAATGCCGAGAAAACAATCATTGACATCTCACGGACAAAAAGGGAGCTGCAGGAGCTTCGCTACGAATACATTACAACCAAATCGAACCTGATGTTCCACAGCAAACAGTCGGAAGTTGCTTCCAGGCTGAAGAACAGCGGGCTGAAAGAGTCATTGGAACCGCCTGTAAAAATTTATCAATCAGAGAAATAAAGGATGGATAACAATAAGCGGGAAATATTAAAGAAGGTTTATCTGGTCTATTTTGTTATGGTCGCTGTTGGCCTGGCGATTATCGGCAAGGCGGCCTATATTCAGTTTGTTGAAGGAGATAAATGGCGCGAAAAGGCGGAAAAAGAAACCATCCGTTATGATAAAATCGAGGCCAACAGGGGCAACATTCTGGCTTCCGACGGCAGCCTGCTTGCAGCTTCGGTTCCTGTATTTGAGTTGCGCATCGATGCAGG
>CAZDBX010000258.1:0-3967 GCA_964503805.1 uncultured Lentimicrobium sp.
AATCCCAGGGTGTAGAAAAATATACTTCCTGCCCTGACAAAAAACAGGGGGCTGATCAGCGCGAAACCGGCAATCAGCAGAAAGGGCTTATACTTAAAGGTAAATGCATGAGAAATCTTTGAACAATATTTTGGACAAATCAACATTTATCCGCAAAATAAAGATAATCAACATAGTGACTCACCCCTGGACTTAAAAATTGTTACCGGGGGCCGAATTTGTAATCGATCCCAAGAAGAACTGTGGGAACAAATGGCTCCATATCAAGATATGCGCTTTGATCACCTATCGAACTTATCAGACTTGTCCCGAAACCCGAGAATAAATTTATAGACCGGCTTAATCTGTAATTTAAACCAATTGCCAGATTGTGCTCAGTAAAAATGAGTTTCTTATCAAAACTACGAGTACCCATGGATTGAAAAAAACGGCTTCGGATCTGATAGATTGAGTTATTAAACTGACAAAAGACTTTCAGATTACTAATGAATTCCCGTGAACTTATCCTGTATCCGAAATTTACTCCCCAACCATTTTTGTTATATATAATAGAGCCTCCCGGATAAGGGGGGAGGAAATAAGCATATTCCGGGCCAAGGTAAAAGCAGGAATTATTAAATTCAGCAGTAAACACCGGCATAAAGTGCACTGCTCCGTAGTTTTGATCCTTTTTTACCTGGGTCGTATAGCCGGTACTATAGCGAACTCCCCAGACCGGTTTTGATTTAGTTACTTCCTGAGCTGACAGATGGATTAAATGCCCGGATAAAAGTAAAAGGCAGAGAGGAGCAATCAGTAAATATCTCATAACAATAGTTTAATAATGATCCAGGGTATAATATAAATAAACCATTGAATCCGGGTAGTTTAATCCCCGGTTTCAATGGTAAATATAATGAATAAATCTATGTGTGGCAGATTATTTCAGCTTATTGCCAGGCAGACTCAAACTGTTGCAGAAAACGCACGTCGTTTTCGGAGAACATGCGCAGGTCTTTCACATTGAAAACCAGGTTGGTAATGCGTTCGATGCCGATGCCGAATGCAAAGCCTGAATAGACTTCCGGGTCGATGCCGCAGTTTTTCAGCACATTGGGATTCACCATGCCACAGCCGAGGATTTCCACCCAGCCGGTATATTTGCAGAAGCCGCAGCCTTTACCGCCGCACAGGTTGCACGAGATATCCATTTCGGCAGAGGGTTCTGTAAACGGGAAGTAAGAAGGTCTCAACCGGATACGGGTATCGGGACTGAACATCTCTTTGGCAAAATAGAGCAGGGTCTGGCGCAGGTCGGCAAAACTTACGTTTTTATCCACATACAGCCCTTCCACCTGGTGGAAAAAGCAGTGGGCGCGGGCAGAGATGGCCTCGTTGCGGTAAACCCTTCCGGGGAAGGTCATGCGGATGGGCGGCCGGGTATTTTCCATCACCCTCACCTGAACGCTTGAGGTGTGCGTGCGCAGCACCACATCCGGTTCCTTTTCAACAAAAAAGGTGTCCTGCATATCACGGGCCGGGTGTTCCGGGGCAAAGTTCAGGGCTGAGAAGTTGTGCCAGTCGTCTTCAATTTCCGGTCCTTCGGCCACGGTATAACCAATGCGCGAAAAGATGTCGAGGATGCGGTTGCGGATGATCATCAGCGGGTGGCGCGAACCGGCATCGCGGAAATTCACCGGCAGGGTAAGGTCCTGCTCCGGAGTGGAAGCAGCTTGCTGCTCTTCAAGACTTTCGCGCAGGCTGTCGATTTTTTGCTGGATGTTGCCTTTCAGTTCATTCAGCAGCACGCCCATCTCGCGGCGTTCCTCTGCAGCCACGTTTTTAAAGTCGGCGAACAAATCATTCAGGATGCCCTTTTTCCCTGAATATTTGATCCTGAACTGTTCCAGTTCATCTTTTGTTTTGGCTGTAAATAATTCAATTTCAGCCAGGTATTGATTGATTTTTTCTTTCATTCAGTTTGGTATTTGCCGTAAAGGCAGCAGTAACCGGAGGCTCATGATTTAAGGGGAACCTGCCGGGAGATAATTTACTTAATAACAGTGATTTTCATTTTCACGTCTTTCAAGGGCTTGTCACCGGGGCCGGTCTGCACGGCGGCGATTTTATCAATCACTTCAAGGCCTGAGATTACTTCGCCGAAAACGGTGTAATCATCGTCGAGGTGAGGGGTTCCGCCAACGGTTTTGTAAGCGGCGCGCCTTTCGGCGTTGATTACCCTGTTGGTTTGTTTCTGGTACATATCCAGTTGCTGATCGCTCAGTTTCTGACCCTGAACAATATAAAACTGCGAGCCGGAAGAAGCCTTTTTGGGGTTTACCTGATCGGGTTTACGGGCGGCTGCCAGCGCTCCCTTTTTATGGAAGTATTTGGAAACAAACTCTGCGGGAATGGTATAACCGGGGTCGTTCATCTTGCTTTCCTGACCGCCGCCCTGAATCATAAACCGGTTGATCACCCGGTGAAAGATGGAGCCGTTGTACCAGCCCTGCTTCACCAGTTTCAGGAAGTTGTCGCGGTGCTGCGGGGTTTCGTTGTAGAGAATGGCGGTCATATTGCCGTACTCGGTTTCAATCAGTATTTTCGTTTGTTGTTGCGAACCGGCTGCGGTCTTTGGAGCCTGGGCCATACACAGGGCAACGGAGAGCAGGGTAAATGAAACAAGTAAACTCAGTTTTTTCATGGTTGTGTTTTTTTACGGGTAATAATTTTAACGGTCATCGGGATATCCTGGAGGGGGCGGTCATTTTCGTCCCTTTTTTCCGTGGCAATGGCATCAACAACTTCCATGCCGCTGACGACTTCGCCGAAGATGGTGTATCTGCCGTCGAGGTGGGGAGCGCCGCCCACAGTGGTGTAGGCTTCACGCGCGGCCACGGAAAGCCTGAATATTTTATCAGCTGTGAATTCCCTGTCGATCATCTGGTTCAGGGTGTCCAGCAAAAACCTGAAATGGGCGGTATCGCTTTTTGCATCGGGCGAGAAAAACTGATTTCTCAGTGTCAGATTTTCCGGACGGTCCATGATATCAACAAATATCCGCTGTTTTGCCAGGGAGTTTTGCTCTTTTTCGAGCATATCAAGTTTTTCTGCAGTAAACACTTTTCCCTGAACGATGTAAAACTGTGAACCGGAAGAGAGGCGGGCCGGATTGACCTTATCGTCCTCACGGGCCGCAGCCAGCACCCCCCTGCGGTGGAAATGTGCAGGGGTGATTTCGGCAGGAATGCTGTAGCCGGGGCCGCCATTACCCAGTTCAATGCCCGGTGCGGCACCCTTAGAGTCGGGATCGCCCCCCTGTATCATAAAGCCGTCAATTACCCGGTGAAACAGGGTACTGTCGTAAAAACCCGCGCGGGCAAGCTTCAGAAAGTTATCCCGGTGTTTGGGGGTGTCGTCGAACAGCCTCAGGGTGATGTCGCCCCTGGGGGTCGAAATCACCACCAGCGCCTCCTGCCCTGCCGGCTGTGCGGTTGTTTCAAGCGCAGCCACGAACAGCGCAAATACCAGCGAAATAAATATATAACACGACTTTTGAAGCATAATTCTTCAATCCTGGAAGATGCAAAACTACAAAAAAGTGAGGTAACTGCTGCAGCGCAATTTGTATGCCACAACCGCCAGACTATTTACTGCGGGCTTTGGTGAAGCATTCTCTGCAAAGCGGCTCATAACTCTCGGTTTCACCAAGCATCACCAGTTTTTCATCGGCGGTTTTGCGATGGGAGTAGTGGGCCAGATTGCCGCACTGCATGCAGATGGCGTGCACCTTGGTCACGTATTCGGCGGTGGCCATCAGGGCAGGGATAGGCCCGAAAGGCTTCCCGGTGAAGTCCATGTCGAGGCCGGCGACAATCACCCGTATGCCACCTGCGGCCAGTTTATTGCAGACGGAGACCAGTTCATCGTCAAAAAACTGGGCTTCATCAATACCGACAACATCCACGTTATTGGCATAAATCAGAAT
>CAZDBX010000259.1:0-3943 GCA_964503805.1 uncultured Lentimicrobium sp.
AAAAAATTCCATATCCGGCACAAACCCTGGATATGTTTTTATAATCACAGGCAAAATTGTGGGGATTCTGCCCGGACCATTCCTTTTATTTCATCAATACATCATAAACTTCAGCATCAGCCTGAACTGCTTGCCCATGGATTCATCGTCGGATACCATCAGGCTATGGATGCGTCCCATTACATAATCAAGCAATCCGGCATGGGTGGCATTGGTTTCATTCACCACGATATTCCCGTTATTGTCGGTCATCAGTTCAACATTCACCACACCCTCAAGGTAACTCCTGCGCGCAAAATCAGGATAAAAAATGGTTCTGCTGATTTCTTCCCTGAAGCTGCGGTATTCCGAAGCGGCAAACATCGACCTGCATCCTTCCGGGCTAACCACCATCACCAATGGTATCTGCATGTTCATTTTCATCGTAATGAATATTTGATAACAAGCTTTTAGCCAATTCCGTGCCAAAATCGCATTTAATTGACTATTAGTTGATTAAAAATCAATTGTGAGATACCAACGTCCGGAAATAAAGGACAATTGTCCGGAAACGAACGTAAACAACCTTAAGACGGACAGAAAACAAAAAGGTTACCGCGAACCGGTAAAAAAGGAAAATCAGTCCTGCGGCTCCTCAGCTATGGCGGCATCTACCTGATCTTTACCACCAACGGTAATCACGATTTCCCCTTTGGGAGGGTTTTCCGTATAGTGTTTTGCCAGCTCTGCCAGTGACCCGCGGCGGTTTTCTTCGAAAAATTTGGTGAGTTCCCTGGAAACGCAGGCCCTCCGGTCGCCGCCCATCACTTCGGCCAGTTGTTCAAGTGTTTTTACCAGCCTGAAGGGCGATTCATACAAGACAAAAGTACAAGCCAAAGCATCCAGGAAGGCAATTCTTGTTTGCCGCCCTTTTTTATGGGGCAGAAATCCTTCGAAATAAAACCGGTCGCAGGGCAGGCCCGAGTTGACCAACGCCGGGACAAATGCGGTGGCTCCGGGGAGGGTTTCCACCTCAATACCCATGCCGATGCAGGTTCTCACCAGCAGGAACCCGGGATCGGAAATTCCCGGTGTGCCGGCATCGGTGACCAGCGCCACGGATTCTCCTCCGGCAATACGGCCGGCGATGCTTTCGGCCGTGCGGTGTTCATTGTGCATGTGGTGCGACTGCATGCGCGTTTCAATGCCGAAGTGCTTCAGCAACAAACCTGTCTTACGGGTATCTTCAGCGAGGATCAGCTGCACTTCCTTCAGCAAGCGGATGGCCCGGAGGGTCATGTCTTCCAGGTTTCCCAGGGGCGTCGGCACAAGATAAAGCTTTGACATAAGGCTCAGAATGTGAGTATAAAATCGCGCAGCAACCTGAAAATATCTTCATATTCCGAGAGGGGAACCCGCTGCGACAAGTCGTACAGGGTATGGTACTCCATGTGTTCCTTACCCATCGAGTAAATAAACACGGAGGGCACGCCCTTGCGGTAAAACGGGCAATGGTCGCTGTTGCAGCTTTCCCCGCGTTCCGCCACCTTCAGGATATACTCATTATCAGCGTTGATGCGCACCATCCGCCGGTAATACTCCGGAAAAATGGTTCCGTTCACCACCGTGATGCCTTCACTACCTGTTCCTACCATATCCAGATTGATGAGGAATTTAATCCGCTCAAATGGAAATACCGGATTTTCAGCGAAGTATTCCGAGCCTTTCAGGCCCATTTCCTCCCCTGCAAAAGCCAGAAAAGCGAGGCTGTAGTCAGGCCGGTTGGCGGAATCGGCAAAATGGCGGGCGAGGTCCAGCATCATGGCCACCCCGCTGGCATTGTCGTTGGCGCCGGGAAACCGCGCATTCCTTCCCATCATCCCCAGATGGTCATAATGCGCGGTGAAAACCAGCATGGAATCCGGGAATTTCTTCCCTTCGATATAACCGGTAATATTCATCACCCGGTAAGCGGGATAAAACTCCGCATCCACAATGATGGCCGCATTTTCAGGTTTTCGCGGAAGCGCCTTCCCCAGCACTTCAACAACCGGATAGTCCAGCTGCCTGAGGCCCGGAGATACACTCCAGATAAGCTTTTCGCCCTGATTCACCAGCAGGTAACCCCCGGCACCGGGGTAGTTGGTGCGTAACATGGAATCAGACTGACGGGATAATGCCCCTTTCAGCAAACTTTTGTCAAATGATAGTAAACTGTTTTTCAAGTCCTTACGCAGGATCTTGTCCAGTTTCCTTTGATTTGCAAAATCAGCGGAATCAAGGATAACAATCTTAAAAACGCCGTTCACCGCCGGACAATCGGCCCGCACCACAAATTCAACACCGGGAATCAGATCCCTGCCGCTGATGTTCAGCATCATGCTGCCGGGGAAGGTATTCACCGGAAAGGAAAACTCCTGTGCATAACTGTCAGAAAATGGCCTTACACCATGATCGTAAAGCTGCCTGGTGATAAACTGAGATGCCTGCAGGGAGCCGAAATTTACATAACCCCTGCCGTAGAGGCCCGGAGCCGAGAGGGTATCCATAACATATCTGGCGTAATCCACCTCCTGTGCTTTTGCCCCGTTTCCGGGACCTGTCAGGCAGTATAAAATGCAGGTCAGAAATAAAAGTACGCTTTTCATTTTTAATTCATAAAAGATCACTTACAGTTCCTTGCCGGGATAATTGCCTAGCCTGAAATAATATAACGCCTTGTTACATACTCCTGCAGTCTCAGGAAGACCGGGTTTTCCGGGTCCCAGCCGTTCCGCTGCTGCAAGCCGGCAAACAGGGAGGTGGCTTCGGCCTGGCCGGAGCAGTTGTTGAGCAGGGCAATGGCCTGGTTGTACATTTCGGTGGAGCCGTCGAACAACTCGTTCACAAACTGAAACTTCTCGTTGATGCCGATGGTGGCTTTCAGGTCGGTGATGGGTTTCAGGCTCATTTTATCGGAAAGGGAAAGGTCGTTCTTCGCTGAGTGGATGCGCTCATTCACCGAGGGGATAATGGTTTTATGCTTATCATCCGGGGCAGTGCCAAACAGATCGGGCATACCTTCGGGGCGCCTGGGCGGCTGGGGATGCGCGGCCGGGCTTGGTACCGGAGGCTCCGGTTCCGGTACATAATGGATTTCTGCCGGGGGCTCAACGGCAATTACCGGTTGCGCAGGAACAACAGGAACAGCTTGTTCCGGGGCCTGATGCATGGGTGGCTCTACTTCCATGCGGGGCGGTTCCGGAATATGCGGCGGAGCCGGAGGGGTAAACTCCGGAACTTTTACAGGGGCTTCTTGCACCGGAGCCTGGTACTGAACGGGTTCCGCCTTTACCACCAACTCACGGACTAGCGGATCCTTAAGCTGCTCCGTTTTTACATAAAGCCGGCGCAATACGGAGAGTACAATATCCGCCTCTATGGCAGACACCGTTTCTCCTGAAGCACTTATTTTTTCAATCCGTTCATTCAGCTCTTTCAGTAAGTCGCTGATCTCAATCTTTAAATCGCTCATGTTAGTAAAAAAATAAAAAATCAGGAAGTAAAACGCCGAATCATGGTATTTTTGTACGTGAACGACCGCCAATTATACGCGGTGGCATAAAAGTCCATAATCCCTGATTCATGCCGTTTTGCGTGGATAAAGGTAATAGAAAAATGAACAAGCACTGAATGTTTTTAGAAAGCGCCATAAACCCAACGCACCGCCGGGGCTGGATAGAGATCATCTGCGGCTCCATGTTCTCGGGCAAAACAGAGGAGCTGATCCGCCGGTTGAACCGGGCACGGATTGCTAAACAAAAGGTTGAAATTTTTAAACCTTCCATTGATACCCGCTACGATGAAACCAATGTGGTTTCGCACAATGAAAATTCCATTACCTCCACACCCGTTCAGGCCTCTTCCCAGATTCTGATTTATGCCAATAACGTGGATGTTGTCGGTATTGATGAAGCCCAGTTTT
>CAZDBX010000260.1:0-1058 GCA_964503805.1 uncultured Lentimicrobium sp.
CTGCCGAAAGTTCCTGCAAAAAGCTGAGCCGGTGTGGTTGAATAATTGATAACCATATCTCTTACCTGGGTCAACGGAAGGCCGGTTTTAAAGGGCACCCAGTCTGTCATGGTCGTATCCTTATAATATACCCCGGCGGTAGTTCCTACATACAATCCTTCCGGTGAGCCGAGCATATAGGCAATGGACAACATGCCAAGTTCGGGCAGGTTACCTGTAATGTCCTGCCAGCTGTTGCCCCTGTTGCTGGAACGGTAAACATTGATGCCTTTTACAATATAGACAATGTTCGGGTTGGTCGGATGCGTTTCAAATCTTACACCACCCATGTTATTGGGTTGCGTTAATTCCACCCAGACGGGAGAGTAGTCAAGTGCGTTACTCGTCCGGAACATCCTTCCGTTGTTGTAAGCAATGTAAAGAAGACTTTCCTGCGCCCTGGATTGTTTCATATACTCAATGGTAGTGCTATTATCGGTACCTGATATGTTGTCGGATATCTGAAAGAAAGTCACATTGTCAGGATTGGCTGTCTTGATGTTGTTACTCCAATAAACATCGTGGGCCCCGTAAAACATCATGTTGGGATTAAAATAGCTGATTGCGTATGCAGTTTGCCAGTTCCCGTTTTGGGTGATGCCATTAACGCCATTTGAAGCAATGGTTCTATACAGGGAATCAATAACGCCTCCATTTATAGCTCTTCTTACATTTCCATTTTGGCTGCTTGTATAGATATAATTCTCATCTGTATAATCAAAACGGCAGGTCATGCCATCCCCTCCACAAACTTTATAGGTAGTGCTGTTAAGGGTAATAAAAGTAGCTGCATCCTGATTCCCTGAGATAATACGGTTTGGATTTTGTGCCGAAACATCAATGCGGTAGCTTGAAGTGATATTCAGCCCGTTGCTTGAATAGTAGTAATCTGTTCCATTGTCTGTGTACCAGATGCCTGAATCATTTCCGATATAAAGCCGGTGGGTAAGAGGATGGAACTCAAAGATGTGCTGATCATCGGCATAAACCGGTTCCTGGTTTACAAAAGTTACACCACC
>CAZDBX010000260.1:1068-3927 GCA_964503805.1 uncultured Lentimicrobium sp.
GCCTGCATAAACGATATTTTCATTGTTGGGGTCAATGACTACATCCAGGTTGTAACCTCCCTGCCCTTCACCCGGCGAGGTTCCGGTTGAAAAAATCGTATCAAATGTTACACCCGAATCATATGAACGATAAACTCTGTAAAACTTTGAATCCCTGGTGGTGAATAGCAGCACTTTCCCGGGGTTTGCTGCCGTGACTCCTATTGCCATGCGGTGGGTCGGAACTGTCATCTGAGGATCCCAGTTGTACCCGAAATCTGTTGATTTATAAAAAGTTGTTTTACTAACGGCATAAAGGGTTAAGGGGTCTCCTGGTTTTTGCTCCATATCAATAATGTAGGCTGTAAGTCTTTTTTCCCAGGTTTCCCCGCCATCCACAGAATAAAAAACTCCATAGTTAGAGGCAATGGCCATAATGTTTGGATCGGAAGGGTTGAAATATATCTTATGAACTATTTTATCATGTCTTGTTGATATTGGCTTGGCGTTCCAGGTGAGGCCACCGTCTGTTGATTTGTAAATCCCCTTGCCAAGGGTATTCTCACTATCCCTGTCTCCGGTGCCTATAAAAATAGTATTGGGGTCTGTCGGGTGCACGGCTACGGCTGATACACCCAATGAGGTGATGACATCTGTATTCATATTGTACCAGGTTGCGCCATAGTTTGTAGATTTCCACAGACCTCCCAGGGGTGCTCCAACATAAATTGTGTTGTTATCATGAGGATTAAATCCGATTGTGGTTACGCGTCCCATTGCTGCGGTGGCACTGGTTGTTTCACCTACAAAATAGATTGGCTGAAAAGGCCCTGCGTAAGACCAATTTCCGGTAATCGTCATTGCATTCGTTTGCTGCATAAGTTCCAATGCCTGTTGGAGATCGTCTTCCGGCAACCGCAGTGTACCATCCGGTTTGGCATAGGCCTCCTGATGCGTCAGCCACCTGCTTACCTGCTTGTATCCGGAACCCTTTACCGGAGTTTTATCTTTCCAGTAATTCCGAAACTCATTTTTTAGTTCAAAGAAGTTGATATCTCTGTCCTGAATCTTCTCCTGCCAGTAATCCAGACTGCCAAGGGTGGGTGAGGTTGGTTTCTCAGGAGCCTGTTCAGAAATTTGTCCGGAACATAAAAATGTGATCAGCGTCAGGGCCATCACCATACTTAGGCGGGTCAGTGTTTTCATGATTTCAGTATTTTTTATAAAGCAGAATTGTATAAATTAATGATAATCAAATACTAAGCGGTGTGCCGGTAGATGTCGAATTCCTTGTAGTTGAAAGGCTGGCGGTTTAATTGCTGATTACTGAAGTGGTTGATAAGGCCGGCATGCTGATTGATCCAGTCGATGAAAGCCGAAAGGCTCTCTTCCTCCCCTTCGGCCAGTATGGTGACCCCCTGAAGGGGGCTGTAATCCATTCTCCCGCGGATACCCAGTTTATAGGCTGCCTGCATGCATGAAAAACCGAAGCCGTCATCATAGGTGGCCCGGTGAAACGTAATCATGGAGCAGATGGTCATAGCTGTTTGCGCTGGATACACAAATTTAAGCTGCCAACCCGGGGTCCGGCAAATTTTCGGGAGGGACAAAGAGGGGGACAAGAATAAAATCTTTTTGTAGCAGGAATATATGTTCAGATCTTCTTCAGCTCGGACGTCAGGTCGCAACTGGGAGGCAGATTCATTTTTTTTCGCAGCCGCTGCCTGTTTTTATGCGCGGTTTCAAGGGACACATTCATCATGCCGGCAATTTCCCTGGAGCTCAGGTTGATGCGCAGACAGGCGGCCAGGCGGGCGTCGTGCTCGGTAAGATCAGGATAGGATTCCTTCAGCCGGTCGAAGAAACCCGCATGAACCTGCTCAAATTCAAGCCTGAACTTTTTCCAGTTGTGATCGGTATCCGTATTTGAATTGATAAACCGGACAAGTTCATTCAGGGCATCACCGTTGCCGGATGTCCGGATCCGTTCCCGGATTTCATACATGATTTCATTTTTCCTGACAATATTGAGCAGCGAGTTGGCCAGTTCATTGTTTTTAACTTCAATTTCAGCCGTGTGTTTCTCCCGCTCAAGCCTGTTGATCTGCTGTTCGGCAAATATCCTCTCCTCCAGTACCTGATTCGCGGTATCCTTCCGGGCAATTTCAAGATTTGCCAGATAATTGTCCTGCTGCAGGATCAACTGTTGTTGATTCAGGTATTTTGACCTTATCCTGAAAAGACTCAAAGCCATGATCAGCAGCAGCAATAGTCCTGCGGTAAAAATCAGCAGCATTTTCTGCCTTCTTGCCTTGATCTCATTGTCCCTTAAAAGCAGTTGATTTTCTTTTTCATGCTTTTCGGTTTCATACATGATTTCATAACGGGAGATAAGGTCATTCGTTTCATTTGTGAAAATGGAGTCTTTTACCCGGGAGTAATCCAGGTAGTAATTTAATGCAAGGTCGCTGTTTCCCTGTTCCTTCGCCAGCTCAAAAAGGCTTTTGTAACTACGTATCAGATGGTGTAACGACTGGTTGCGCGATGCAATCGAGGCGCTTTCTTTGTAACATGTTTCTGCCGCTGTGATGTTGCCTGTTTTACGGTATAAGTCACCCATATCTGCCAGGGTAATGATCTGGGATTCGAGGATGCCGGCCGACCTGAAAACGGCCAGCGCTTCTTCATGCAACCGGATGGCCTCAGTATATTGTCCCATAGCAGCCAGTACGCTGCCGATTTCATTTTTCCTGACTCCAGCCCGGATGGATTGCTTGTATTTCGTATCAATTTCAAGCGCCCGGTTAAGATATTGAAGCGCTTTTTCATAATCTTTCAGATTGTACCAGGCCATGCCGATATTACTGAGCTTAACCGGTT
>CAZDBX010000261.1:0-3920 GCA_964503805.1 uncultured Lentimicrobium sp.
CCGGGATTCGTAAAGACCGGGCAATATAAACATGGGCACCGCCACGCCGTTTACCCTGAGCGAATCCTCAAAAGCGCGGTCGATGTTGATGATGTGGCTGTGATAATCCAGGTTAAGGCCGGTGGAAAACTCTTTTACGGAGACGTCGAACGCCACTTTCACATTGTGGTAAAACCGGTATTTAAGGATGTTTTTATTGGTGGAGGCGGTATTTTCGCGTTTGCCGAAATCCTTGTCAACAGGGTTGGTATAGGTATACCCGGCGCTGAAGGTGAACTTCGCGATGCCGGCACTGCCCCTGCCTGTGAAATTGACTTCCATACCGGCAATGCGGGCGTTGGTGATGTTGAATGCCCTGAAACCGGTATAGTTGAAAAAATCAATCAGGGTGGGATTGGTCAGTCCGGGCGGGTAATGCTGACCGAAGGTAAATTCAATCATATCCCTGTATTCGGTCCAGAACAGGGCGGCATCGGCATATCCCTGCACATTCCCCAGCGAAAAGCCCTGCTTGATGCCCATCTCCGCATTCCAGCCGTATTCCGGCATCAGGGTGTCGTTGGGGAATATTTTCAGCGCCCCCACCGCGGTGGCTGCATACTTTTCGGCGATGGCCGGATAGCGGAATCCCTGCCCGAAACTGCCGCGCAGAAAGGTGTATTTCCCCGCCTGGTAATTCACCCCCGCCCTGAAGAGTGGCTTCGACGCCTGGCGCTCACGGTTGATGCGGTGCCATTCATAGCGGCTCCCGAATGAAAACCGCCATTCCCTGTATTGCTTTTCTGCCTGTATGTAAACCGACTGATTGGACGCGGTATGCCTTGCGCTCCCGAAAAGGTTGGAGACGGTTTCAACACTTGTGGCGCTTGCCCCGGCCGTTATTGAAAACTTGTTTTCCCATTTCTTCAGGTACTGATACTCCCCGAAAAAGGTGTTGTCGTAATTGTGCAGCGAGTCGCTGTCGTAGGTCACTTTGTAAAACCTGCCTTTCAGCGTATGCCGGCTGTCATCGTTTCTGTGCCAGGTAAGGTGGGGATCGAGGTTGAAGCGGGTATTTTTAAAATGCTGGTCAAAATCGGGGGACGCCCTGTAAACGCCGGTGTCGCCGTTGAGCCAGAGCAGAAAGTTGCCGCCTTCGTTAAACATGGCGTTGGCGTTGAGCCCGGCAGCCATTCCTTCAATTTTCCTGAACCTGTACCGGGTATTCAGGTTGGCCCGGATGTATTTTTCGTTTTCGTTTTCACGATAACCTTTGTCGGTGTGCACATTGGCCCCGCCGACGAGGTCGAGGTTTCCTATCCTCCGGCTGTGCGAGAAACGCGCCCCGGAATAGAAGGGCTGCGCATCCCACCAGGCAATTTCACGGCGCCGGGGATTCCCGTAGATTCCGCTGTAAAGCGTGAACGCTGTTTCGGGCTTTTCGCCGGGGTAGGCGGTGCGGATATTGATCACCCCGTTCAGGGCGGATGATCCGTACAATGCGGAGGAGGCCCCCTTGAGGATTTCTATCTGACTGAGGTTTTCGAGCGGCACAAAGTCCCACTTGGCCTCGCCGCCACCGCCGGTGAGCATGGGCAGGTCGTCGAGCAGCAGCAATATCCTTGACCCCACGCCGTAGCTGTACCCGTTGCCGCCCCTGATGCTTACCTGGTCGTCGAGAAACATCACCCCGGACACCTGTTGCAGGGCGGTCTCCACCATAACGGTATGGGTGCTCTCAATACGCTCAGCGCCCAGCACATCCATGGAGACAATCACATCTGAAATCTTTTGTTCATAACGCGCGGCGCTCACCACCACCTCGTCGAGCATGCCGGCCTGCACCTGCATGCTTACATCAAGCGTGATGCGCTGCCCATCAACGGCTTCAATGGTTTTCTCAACAGGCATGTATCCGATAAAACGAAACCGGATGGTGTTTTTCCCCGGCGGAACTGATAAGGTATACCTGCCTTCGGCATCCGTCGCCACCCCGTGGCTGCTGTTCAGGAAAACATTTACCCCGGCAAGGGCTTCACCGGTAACCGCGTCGGTTACGCTGCCCTTAACCACCGGATTCCGGGCGTTTGCCAGGCTGATGAAAGAGAGGAAAATCAGGACCCAACGCGCAATCATGGAATAATGACCATTGGTTTATGGTTATTTAAGATCAGGGTTTTATCAGCCTGATGATGGAAAAGTCTTTCCCGTCTTTCCGGCTTAACGCGCAGAAATAGATGCCCGGTGCCAGGGTACTTCCGTCAACCAGCCCGGTATTTTCACCGGGGATGACGTCAAGGGTCTGCGTTTGCAGCAATCTGCCCGTTGCATCCAGTATCCTGCAGGAATAGATACCTTTTTCCCGGGCATAAAAAGTGAGGCTGATCATGCCGGTAAACGGATTGGGGAATGCCTGTAACCGGAGTGCATTGACCTTTTCATCAATCCCGTAGGCGGAAGCAGGCAAAATGGTCAGGCTATAATACGTAATTTCATAGGGGAACGGCAGCCCCAGTCCGCCCATATAGCCTACAACGGTAATGCTGAGCGGATAAACGCCCGTCTGGCTTTCGGTGGGATTGCCGGTAATCAGCATACATCCAGAGGTGCCTCCGGGCCAGTATCCTGACGGACGGTTGGGTAATGCCTGAAAGCCTTCAGGCAAACCCGTGATCTGGGCGACGCCGATGGAGTCGATGGTCATTCTCGGGAAGGGCGAAACAATGGTGTCGGCCGGAATTACAGCCGTAAATACAGCATTGTATTCATAGGTGGCAACAGCCGGGGGCAGGCCGGTGGCGCTGTCGGGGTAAATGCCCGGCTGGGTGTATTTCGGGTCGGGTATGCATTGTCCGTAAGAAAGGCTGGTATATATCAGGCTGAAGATAATCAGGGTCACACAAGTTCTCATGGGTACAGGGTTTTGAGTGTTTTGAATATCAAAGATACGGCATTTCCGTTAAATATGCTAATAATTAAATATGAATTTGAATCCAAAGGCTCTGTTTTGATTGATGATGAGGCTATTCCGCGAAACCTGATAAGTATATTACTGCCTGTGAAAGGAAGAGATGTTGAATATTGCCTCTGCGATAGTTGAAAATGCAGGAGTTTTTTCGTCATTCATTGAAAATGGCTATTTTTGGAACCTCAACCCGAAATCTTATGAAACTGAAAAACCTGTTGCTCATTGTACTGTCTGCAGCGCTGATGGCTGCCTGCAATAACCGTAAAAGTGATGAATTTATTATAGACGGCCTGGTTCAGGGTGAACAGCCCGGAGAGGTTTATCTCCAGAAGAGCAAGGACGGACGCTTTGAAATTCTGGATACCGCCAGGGTCGAAAACGGCAGATTCACGTTCAGGGGAACCGTTTCAACGCCTGATATTTATTATATCGCGCTCGACGAAAACAGATACATATCTTTCTTCAACGAACCGGCTACTATAAATGTAACTTTTCATACCGACAGCCTGATGTCGCCAAAGGTGAGCGGATCAGCCTCAGATGTGCAGTACCGGGAGTATTTAAAAATGCAGGAAGAGCAGCGTTCGGCCAAGATCGGGCTGTTCTCCGGATATAACGAAGCCAGCCGGAGCAACGATACGGCAAGAATGAAGGCCCTCGAAAAAGAGCTGGAAGCAATGGAACAGGATCAGCTCGCGGTCGTCATCGATTATATCGGCAAAAACAGCAAATCATTCGTTACGCCTTATATCGCGATGCGGCATTCGCATTATATGGAGCTGGCAGATATGGAAAAGGTGCTGGCTACATTCGATAAAAGCATCCTGGAATCGCCTTTTGCCGTGATGTTTGCCGACCGGATTGCCATCCTTCAGAACGTGGCCATCGGCAAAACCGCCCCGGAGTTTACCATGAACAACCCCGACGGCCAGCCGGTTGCCCTCAGCCAGTTCAGGGGGAAAGTGGTTCTGGT
>CAZDBX010000262.1:0-3888 GCA_964503805.1 uncultured Lentimicrobium sp.
GTATTTTGAGATAGAGGTTGAGGTAAATGTTTTGGTTTAGGACAAAAAATTAGTTCCCCGCCGTGGCGGGGCCAACCCAGGTGCCATGAATCATAAAAAAAAGAAGCTGTCTTTTGCTGACAACTTCTTCTTTACGTCGGGGTGAATGGATTCGAACCATCGACCCCCTGGTCCCAAACCAGGTGCGCTAACCGGACTGCGCTACACCCCGCTGAATTCAAAAAAAATGAGGACTTTCATCCTCTTTGCGGTGAAGGGGGGATTCGAACCCCCGGTACCGTTTCCAGTACGACAGTTTAGCAAACTGTTGGTTTAAGCCACTCACCCACCTCACCAAACGGAGTGCAAAAGTACAAAAGGATTTCTTATTCACAAAGAATATTTTTTATTCAGTTTAAATTTCTCCCTTAATTTATTTGTATTTGCCTGTATAATTTTCCTTTAGTTAGCGTAAATTTGGTATAGTAGTTGGTAAGAGATATTTTTAATTCAATATATAAATCTTAAATTATAAAAATTATGAGGAAAATCTATCCCGCTATCCTTTTATTGGCAATAGTTTTCGCTTCATGCCGGACAGCGTCGCATCAGATGCAGATTTTGAAACCGGCAGATATTAACCTTCCGTCTGATATCAGGCAGGTCGGAATCATAAACCGGTCGTTGCCCGGAAAGGGGCAAGGATTTAAGAATGTTCTTGAGGGATTTGTAACCGGAGAGTCAATCGGCGCCGACCGGGAAGGCTCCCAGGAAACGCTGAAAGGACTGGCTTCGGGGCTGAACAATGGCCCGCGCTTCTCTGCGGTTGTCATCGAAGGGGTTGACCTCCCCGGAACCGGCACCCGTGAGTGGCCCCCATACCTCGACTGGAATCAGGTGGATGAACTCTGTGAAAGATTCCGGCTGGATGCGCTGATTGCCCTGGAATCATTTGACTCTGATACCGACATTCGCAAAAGGTCAGCGGACGTGGAAAGAGTCGTGGATAAGAAAAAAGTAATTGTTAAGGAGTATTATGCCGACCTAAGAATGAATGTAAGATCAGGTTGGACGATTTATAAACCCGCAGATCATCAGATTGTTGACCGCAACGCTTTCAATGATGAAATGCGGTGGAGTGAACAGGGGGATACCCCTGAACAGGTGTTGGCTAAACTGCCTTCCAAAAGAAGGGCTATCAATGAGTCAGGTTTCTTTTCGGGTAATGAATATGCCAGAAGGATTTCACCAACCTGGGTAGCCGAGCAGCGTTCCTACTTCAGAAAAGCAAATGATGACTTTAAGATGGCCGCCAGATATGTAAAAAGGGACAGGTGGAACGATGCCATCCCCATCTGGCAGAGATATGCAGTTAATTCAGATGAGAAGGTGGCCGGCCGGGCATGCTATAATATGGCCCTTGCCAGTGAAGTTGAGGGAAACCTGCCTTTGGCGCTGGAATGGGCAAACCGGGCATGGAAACAACACGGATTGAAAAAGGCCAGGCATTATATTCTGCTTCTTGAACAGCGTATGGCTCAGCAGCGTCGGCTGGATGAACAGATGAGGGATATGTAATTGAAGTATCAGCAGCTTGCATGAATGATAAACCACCTTCAGCGGTGGTTTTTTTATGATTTCTCTTACGGCAAAATATTTTTGGCCTGAAGGGAGAAGGTGCCGGAAAACCTGTAAATTCGTTGCATTAATCAGGCAGAAATTCCTATTATCCATAAACAAATCAAAAGCAACGCCATGAAAGGTAAAACTTTTGCAGAAAAAATCATGGGAGCCGAAGCCGGCGCCATTGTTTTCCGTAAACCGGATATTATTCTTACCCACGACAATACTTCCAGTATTGCGGGAACATTTGCAAAGATGGGAGGGGTCAAAGTGTCCGATCCCGGTCAGCTACTGATCGTACTTGACCACAATGCTCCGCCGACCAATGCCAAACTTGCCAACGACTACCAGAAGATCAGGGATATTGTCAGGCAACAGGGGATTGAGAAATTTCACGATGTCGGTAAAGGAATCTGCCACCAGGTTGTTTCCAAATATGCAAGGCCAAAGATGATTGTGGTTGGAAGCGACAGTCATACCTGCACTGCAGGTGCTTTCAACGCTTTCGCTGCAGGCATCGACCGCACCGAGACTGCTGGTCTGTGGAAGCAGGGTGAAACCTGGTTTCGCGTGCCGGAAAGCATCAAAATCACGCTTAACGGGAAACTTCCAAAGGGCGTTTATGCAAAAGACCTTTCATTATGGATCATCGGAATGATTGGTTCCAGCGGAGCCGATTATATGTCAATTGAATACCATGGTGAAGGCGTTAAGACACTGAATATTTCTGACCGTATGACCATTGCCAACCTGGCTTCGGAGATGGGAGCCAAAAATGCCGTTTTCCCGGCCGATGAAGTGCTTTCTGAATGGCTTGGTTATAAAGCTGAAGGCGAATGGGCTGATCCGGATGCCGGCTATGCCCGTGAGATCGAAATTAACCTGAATGACCTGTTCCCGGTGGTTGCAGCCCCCCATCATGTCGACAATGTGAAAGCACTGGCCGAAGTGAAGGGGGTTAAACTGAACCAGGCGCTGATAGGTACTTGCACCAACGGACGTATCGAGGACCTGCGCGAAGCAGCCGGTATACTGAAGGGAAATAAATTACCGGATGGATTCCAGTTACTGATCATCCCGGCATCTCAGGAAATTTATCTGCAGGCCATGGAAGAAGGACTGATCCGTTTGTTTATGGAAGCAGGCGCCAATGTGCTTGCCCCCAGTTGCGGGCCCTGTCTGGGAACTGGGCAGGGGATCCCTGCAGATGGTTACAACGTAATTTCTACGGCAAACCGTAATTTCAAGGGACGGATGGGCAACAAGGAATCATCCATATACCTTGCTTCTCCTGCGGTAGTGGCATATTCGGCGCTGAAAGGTGAGATTGCAGATCCGCGCGGCGATCATTTTTCTGACAAATTTCCTTTTACAATAGAGCAAAGCAAAACGGTTGATATAGCAAAGGATGAGGATCGCTATGCCAGTGGAACATGGAACTATGCCGATGTGGACAACCTGAATACCGACCAGATGTTTGCCGGAAAATTCACTTATGAGATCAACAGCTCGGAAGCCGAGAAAATTATGCCATATCTGTTCAAGGGATTTGACGATAGTTTCTCCGAAAGGGTGAAAGAAGGCGATATCCTGATGGCCGGCGCCAACTTCGGCTGCGGCAGCTCGCGGGAGCACCCCTGTGTAGGACTCGCTTATGCCGGTGTTAAAGCCGTTATCTGCAAATCAGTAAACCGGATTTTCTACCGCTCATCTGTCAATCAGGGATTGCCGATCATTTTGCTTCCTGAAGCAGTGGATGCATATAAACAGGGCGATAAGGTTGAAATTGATTTTGCCGGTGGCTTTGTTACCATTGCAGGAAAAGAATTCAGATTTTCTCCGCTGCCTGCAAAACTGATGGGGATTTTCGAAGCCAAAGGATTGGTAAATTATGTTAAGTCAATGTCGTAAATAAATAATTCGTATTTTTGCACCGGCCGGAGATAAATTCACCGGCCGGTTTTTCATTACGGTTTCCGCATTTATTCAGATTTTGAAGGGCATTTTTCAGCACAGGATTTTTAAGTGGTTAATTCCGGCTATCGCCGGATTTATTTTGATCACAGCCCTGTTCCTGTTGATGCAGCACTCAATGCCCAAATATGCCGGGCGCGTGCCTTTTCTGGTACTGCTTTTATTATTCGATTGGCTGATTCTGAAAAACATCGGCGGTTTGCTGAACAATTACGGGAGTTCTGTAAAGCGGTTCTTTATTGTTTTGTGGTGGTTCCCCCTGGCTGTATTATTGCTTTTCCTTCTGGGTACGGCAGTTCTTCCGCTGCAGTC
>CAZDBX010000263.1:0-254 GCA_964503805.1 uncultured Lentimicrobium sp.
TCTGGAAAATCATGTGGATACCGAGGTCGTTTATTGATGTGCGCATGAGCTATCATAATAACCGGTAAAATGTTGCGGTGCGCTGCACCTGATAATGTTACGGTGCGATGCACCTAATGATATTGCGGTGCGATGCACCTGGTAATGGCCAGGTGCTGATCAGGCCTAAATATGCCTATGAAAACGTGTATTTTCAGAACAGGGATTTCCCATTGATTAATCCGGGTCAATCGCACTTATTGCTTTGATTTTTG
>CAZDBX010000263.1:264-3104 GCA_964503805.1 uncultured Lentimicrobium sp.
AATTACCGAATTAACACCAAACAAACATGTACCAGTCAAAACGCTTACAGGTTTTTGAAAAGCAGGTAAAGAACAAATTCAATATTTACAACGGGATTTTTCTCAACCTGCCATACCGGCAGGACAGCAATATAGGCATCCTCATCCCGGTTTTGTATCAATCATGCCGCGATGGGCTTGAGTCTGGCAAGCACCCCCGGGAGATTCTTGAATCGTTCTTTAGCAGTTTTACAGGTATCGGAAGTGAGCCCGAAAAAATTGATCTGATGTTCCGGATTATCCAATACGTTGAACGTCAGATTGTTTTGTTCGACAGTGTGGAAGATGCCGCCTTTATGGAGCTTAAAAGCCTGGGCAACTACCTGCTGATAAAAGATTTCTTCAACATGGTGGATAACCGCAAAAGCTGGGACAGGATTCTTGAAAAGTTGTCCGGCTTCAGCGCGCGCATTGTGCTTACCGCGCATCCCACTCTGTTTTATTCTCCTCCGGTACTAGACATCATCGGTACGCTGAGGTCATTGATTATGGCAAACCGGATCGATGAAATTGACATGACCCTGCAGCAACTCGGCCTGACCTCGCTAATCAATTCAAAAAAGCCCACTCCGCTGGATGAAGCCAAAAACATCATTTACTTTCTGCGAAACGTTTATTATAAGGCCGTTGGGGAACTTTACGGCTATATTAAGGAACACGCCGGCAGCCGTGAGTTTCAGAACCACAACATTGTTCAACTTGGTTTCTGGCCCGGGGGCGACAGGGATGGCAATCCCTTTGTTACTGCAGAAATCACGCAACAGGTTGCCGACGAACTGCGCATGAGCCTGTTCAAGTGCTATTATCAGGACCTGAAAGACCTTCAGCTGAAGTTAACCTTTAAGGATGTTGAGGAGCCGCTTAATCTATTGCGTGACAAACTCTACAATGCCATGTTTAACCCGGATGAGAACCTTACCCTTGAAGAAATCATTCATCCTTTGCATGATGTTAAAGAACAGCTTATTACCCGGTATCACTCCTTATATCTCAAAGAACTTGATGATCTGATCGACAAGGTGATGATCTTCAAGACCCATTTCGCGGCGCTCGATATCCGGCAGGACAACAGCATTCACCGCAGAACGGTGGCAGCAATTCTGGCGAAAGCAGGGATTATTTCTTCCGATCCCGGCGAACTGCAGCACGGGCAGTTGGTTGAATTACTGCTCTCGGGCGATATTCATGCGGATGCAGATGATTTTGATGACCCGCTGATTCAGGATACCATCCGGAATATTTCCCGGCTTAAAAGGATACAGGAGAAAAATGGCGAAGAAGGCTGTAACCGGTACATCATCAGCAATGCTGTGGATGAGCTGAGCGTGCTGTTTGTTTACGGGCTTTTCAGGTGGTGCGGATGGAACGGGCAGCAGCTTACCTTTGATATTGTGCCGCTCTTCGAAACCATGGAAGGCATGAAAAGCGCCGAAGATACCATGCAAAAATTGTTCAGCATACCGGCTTACCGCGATCACATCACCCAAAGGGGCGAAAAGCAAACCATAATGCTTGGTTTTTCCGATGGCACCAAAGATGGTGGCTACCTGATGGCCAACTGGTCCATTTTTAAAACCAAGGAAATTCTGACTTCTGTTTGCGATCAGCATAAAATTAAAGCCATCTTTTTTGATGGACGCGGAGGTCCTCCGGCCCGTGGAGGCGGTAAAACACATCGGTTTTACGCGGCACAAAGCGATAAAATCGCGAATCATGAAATTCAGCTGACCATTCAGGGACAGACCATCACCAGTACATACGCTACCCATGAAAAATTTATCCACAACTGTGAACAGCTGCTGACTGCCGGTCTGGCCAACAGCATTTCGGGGAAAGTGCATACAATCAGAGATGAATACCGGCAACTGATGGAAGAACTCGCGCAACTCAGCTTTGAAAAATACACTGCCCTGAAAGCACACGATAAATTTATCCCCTATCTCGAGCAGAAAAGCACCCTGAGGTTTTATGATAAAACCAATATTGGCAGCCGTCCCGGAAAACGCAACGTGACTAAAAAACTGGAACTTACCGACCTGAGGGCGATTTCCTTTGTGGGATCATGGAGTCAGCTGAAACAGAACGTGCCCGGTTATTTCGGCACCGGCACTGCCATCCAACGCCTGGTGGATGACGGAAAGCTGGAAGCGCTCAAACGATTGTACCGCGACGTGCCCTTCTTTAAGGCCCTGGTTCAGAACAGCATGATGTCACTTTCGAAAACCAACTTCAACCTGACTTCCTATATGCGCGAAGAAGAGGAGTTTAAAGACTTCTGGCAGATATTGCATGATGAATATACATTATCGGTGAAAATGCTGCTGTTGATCTCCGATTCAAAAGAACTGATGGAAGAAGAGCCGGTTTCAAGGGAATCCATCAAAATGCGCGAGCAGATTGCCTTGCCGTTGCTGGTGATTCAGCAGTATGCCCTGCAAAAAATCAGTGGTAGCAACGACAACAGGGAAGCGTATGAAAAACTGGTAACCCGCTCTCTTTACGGGAACATCAACGCGGGCAGAAACTCGGCTTAGGAGGTGCAGGCATTGCAATAGGTTGTTTCCTACAGCAGGTCGTTTCGGATGCGCTCAACGAGCCATTCGTACCCTGCAATAGGTCGTTTCGGCTCCGCTCAACGACCTGTGCATGCCTTGGTAGAGGTCGTTTCGGCTCCGCTCAACGACCTGTGCGTGCCTTGGGCGAAGTCGAAGGGTACGTTCCAGGTGCGATGTACCTGATTGCTGCAAGGCGGAGTGGACCATCATATCTAAATTCTTTCAACTTCTTTTTTTAATTCGGGT
>CAZDBX010000263.1:3114-3870 GCA_964503805.1 uncultured Lentimicrobium sp.
TGCTAAATGCTTCCCTGACTCTTTTAAAATAGGGTTCCTGATTTTTATAATTGTATCTCGGATGCCGGTACAGCGCAATCAGCGGCCGGCCCAGCTTATTTTTAACAGCAGGTATCATTACGATTTCCTGTTCATAAAGTTCTTTGGCTGTCAGCAAAGGTTCACCGGCATTCATCAGCACTTTGTAGAGGCGCTCAGAGGTTAGAAAAACAGGTACCCTGCCGGAAGGATCAACATTATCAAATTCCTTTTTTCTCTGGGCAATGCTCTTCAGCGCCTCATTATTCCAGTTTTTGTTTTTGGTAGTCTCATCCGGCTGATAATCAACCACCAGGTTCTGAACGTAAATATCTGTTTCATAATCCAGCTCAAGCTCCACAAGATTTTTGCGGTTGGCTGAAAAGTACCTTAAGTCTGGCCCGCCCAGGTCAAATACATGTTTAAACACCAGCGGAAATCGTTTCCCATCGGCATCGGTGTAATATGCCGTAGGATCACAACATAATACAAAAGCTTTAGGGTGTTCCACTTTCCATGCGGCAGGAGGTGGCGGCATTGATTTAACTGTTTCTGTTTTCATCGCTCAACTTTTTGTTTTGTCCGTATCTTTAATAAATCCTGCAAACACCTGCCTTGCATAACCCTCGTATTCCGCTATGGATTCCTTACTCAGGCGAAATGAACGCACCCTGCCAAGGGAGTAGTTGCTTCCGGCAGTAATGGTGAACCCCGCCGCCAGCCGCTTGTAATGCATGC
>CAZDBX010000264.1:0-3856 GCA_964503805.1 uncultured Lentimicrobium sp.
CATAATAGCTATAGAAAATGTTCTTATATGTAAAAAAAATCATAACTGATTTTTTTATTAAGGATTTTATTAGTCCATCAGCGCCAGCGACCGGCAACCTTTGCCGGGAGGGCAGTTGGTTGCAAGGATTGGCCCTTGCATGATCCGGCTGAGTTATGAAATATTCATATAAGGCAGACCATGTTGATACGGCATGAAAATGAAACAGTTGCATTCCCGTTTTATTTGTCAGACTTAAATACTAAAATATGTTAAACCATGTGATTGATTACTATTGAAATTTTTTTACAATCCCCCACTTTTTATAATTTTGCTGCATGATAGAGCAGTTCAGACAACATATTGCAGATTTCCGTCTGTTTGAGCCCGGTGACCCTGTTTTGCTTGCAGTCAGCGGCGGGGTGGATTCCATGGTTATGGCCGAGTTGTTTCACAGGGCCGGGTATAATTTTGCCATAGCGCACTGCAATTTTGGTCTGAGGGGAGCGGAGTCGAATCAGGATGAGCGTTTTGTGGCCTCCATTGCCGAAAGCTATGGGGTAAAGCTTTTTGTGAAACATTTCAAGACGAGGGAATATGCAGGGTTCAATAAAATCTCTGTTCAGATGGCCGCCCGCACCCTCCGTTACGAGTGGTTTGATGAACTGCTGGCCACTGAGGGATTTAAAACCGTTGCCACCGCCCATCATCTTGATGATCAGATTGAAACGTTCTTTATCAATATCCTCCGCGGAACAGGCATCAGCGGGCTGCATGGCATACTGGCAAACCGGCGCGGCATTGTGCATCCGATGATGTTCGCCTACCGGAGACAGATTGAAGAATTCGCCGGCGATGAAGCCATCGGTTTCCGTGAGGACAGTTCCAACCGCTCTTCGAAATATCTCAGGAATAAAATCCGGCATGACCTGATGCCGCTGCTCGGAGAGATCAACCCTGAATTCAGGAAAACCATCACATTCACCATCGACCGTATGCGCGAAACAGAGCATTTGCTCGACAATCACCTTATGGCTGTGCGCGAAAAGGTAATGATTGAAAATGCGGATAACATTTCACTCAGGATCAGTGAGTTGGTGAAACTCAACCCCGCGGAAGTTTATCTGTTTGAACTGCTTCAGCCATACGGCTTCAACCGGAGCGTTACCGATGAAATTGTCAGGGGTTTACAGGATATCCCGGGAAAGCAGTACTTTTCGCAAACACACAGGCTGTTGAAAGACAGGGAGCTGCTGATCCTTACCGAATCGGGGCCTGCAGGCAGCCAGCCGGCCGGGGAAGTGATGATCGAAGAAGGGACCTCAGAGCTAAGAAAGCCTGTCCAGCTCAGGTTTTCGGTTTTAAAAAATGATGAAAATCTCATCATCAGCAAAAGCGGTGCCATAGCCATGCTTGATGCCGGTAAGATCAGCTGGCCGCTGAGGCTGAGAAAATGGAAGGAAGGCGATACGTTTGTTCCTTACGGCATGACGAACAATAAGAAGCTCAGTGATTACTTTATAGATAATAAATTCTCCATCGTTGAGAAGGAAAATGCCTGGCTGCTGATATCCGGCAATGAGATTGCCTGGCTGATCGGGCACCGTATCGGCAACAGGTTCAGGATTGACCCGGGTACAGAACAAGTGCTGCGCATTGAGCTACTTGATTAATTTTTCAGCTTTAAACCAATTAACTTCCGATGAAAAAATTCCAGAATTTACTGCTGCTTTTGCTGATTATACTTGGCAGTTCGGTTACCGCTTTTCCGCAGGTGCTGAAACCGGTTAAGTGGGGTTTCACCACAAAACAAATCAGCAACAGCGAAGTCCAACTGATATTCACCGCCACCATTGAGCCTACCTGGCACCACTATTCACAGGACATTCCGCCCGACGGTCCGGTGCCCACATCCTTCACCTTTGAGCCAGGGCCTGAATATAAACTTATCGGAAAAGTGAAAGAGCCGAAAGCCAAAGAGGAATTCGACAAGAATTTTGACATGGTGGTGAAGTATTTTGCCGATAAGGCGGTCTTTACGCAGAAAATCGAGGTGCTGACCGACAAGGATTTCGTGATCAAGGGCTTTCTGGAGTTTATGTGTTGCGACGACAGCCGTTGTCTTCCTCCCGACGAAGTGGACTTTGAGTTCCGGGTGAAAGGTAATCCGGATGCCGGAAAGATTGAAGCACCTGTCACGGAATCAGTGGTTCCGGCTGAAGAAATTCCTGCCGATACGGCTGTTGTCATGGCTGCTGCCGATACCATAGCAGCAGATACCGGCGAAATCAAGCAGGCGGATGGTGGCGGGCTTGAAGAGCATTCATCGTTGTGGACGCTTTTCTTCTTTTCATTCATTGCCGGACTGGCAGCCATCCTTACCCCCTGCGTGTTCCCTATGATTCCCATGACGGTGACCTTCTTCCTGAAGGAAAAAGATAAGGTAAAAGCCAAATTCCAGGCGCTCACCTACGGGGTTTCCATTATCCTGATCTATACCGTGATCGGAACAGTGGTCGCCATTACGCTGGGGGCCAATTTCGCCAACTTCCTCAGTACCCACTGGCTGCCCAATATCCTTTTCTTCCTGATCTTCATGTTCTTTGCAGCTTCATTCCTGGGGATGTTTGAGATTACCCTGCCCAGCTGGCTGATCAATAAATCGGATTCACAGGCCGACCGGGGCGGTATCATCGGTTCTTTCTTTATGGCATTCACCCTGGTGCTGGTTTCATTCTCCTGCACCGGTCCCATTGTAGGGGCTATCCTGGTGGCTTCGGCCAGCGGACAGGTGCTTGAGCCAATTATCGGGATGCTTGGGTTCTCCCTGGCTTTTGCGCTGCCTTTTACCCTGTTTGCCTTCTTCCCGCGCTGGCTCAACAACATGCCCAAATCCGGCGGATGGCTGAACTCGGTGAAGGTGGTACTCGGATTTATCGAACTCGCCCTTGGCCTTAAGTTCCTGAGCATTGCCGATCAAACCTACCACTGGGGCATCCTCGACCGTGAGATCTATCTTGCTTTCTGGATCGTGATCTTTACGCTTATGGGCTTCTACCTGTTGGGCAAACTCAAATTCTCGCACGACAGTGACCTGAAATTCATCAGCGTTCCGCGCCTTTCGCTGGCCATCATTACATTTACCTTCGTACTTTACATGATTCCCGGTATGTTTGGTGCACCGCTTCAGGCCCTTTCAGGTTATCTGCCGCCCCAGGCTACCCACGACTTCGACCTGAATAAGATAGTGAGGGATAATGTACAGGTTTTCGGTGGTGGTGGCGGATCGGTATCGGAAAAGCCTGCCGGGCTCTGCGATAAGCCCAAACACGGCGAACTGCTGCACCTGCCGCACGGCCTCGAAGGCTATTTCGACTATGAACAGGGCCTCGCCTGTGCCGCACAGCATAATAAGCCCGTTTTCATTGACTTTACCGGCCACGGCTGTGTAAACTGCCGCGAAATGGAAGCGCGGGTATGGTCCGATCCCAGGGTGCTGAAAAAACTGCGCGAGGAATTTGTCATTGTGGCACTTTACGTGGATGACAAAACCCAGCTTCCTGAATCGGAATGGATTACATCGACCTACGATGGAAAGGTGAAGAAAACAATTGGCAAGAAATACGCCGATTTCCAGATCAGCCGGTTCAATGTAAATGCCCAGCCTTACTATGTGCTGCTCGACACCAAAGGAAACACCCTGGTTCCGCCGAAGGCTTACGATCTCAATGTGGATAACTTCCTGGCGTTCCTCGACAGCGGACTGGCGGAGTTTAAAGCCCGTCAGTAATAACGGACAGGCACGGACGAGGACGTCCGCGCCAACAGGTATTATAAACGAACTGACCTAACAAGTCTTCTTCCGACTTGTTAGGTC
>CAZDBX010000265.1:0-3853 GCA_964503805.1 uncultured Lentimicrobium sp.
TGGACTCATCTTTTTTTATGCAAAGTTAATTACCCACAGGATTCGTGGTAGAACCGAAATTTTTATTGATTTCTGCCAGTTGGTTTTCCCCGAATTTTACCTGCAGCATGGCCAGTTCTTCATTGATTTTCCTGAGCGTTTCCTGCTGACCGGCAGGGAGATTCGCCCCCTGGCGTTCAAAATCGCGGTAATACTTCTCAACAACCCTGATCTGTTGATCATCGAGACCTGAATCATGCCGCTTTTCATACACTTTTTTGATTCTGCCGAAAAGTTCCGGATTCATCGAGATATCATCCTGGTGCTTCGACATCAGCGGGGAAATCTTCCGGGCAATCTCCTGCATCTGATCATTGGTATGGGCGCCGTTGAGATTGTAGAAGACGTAACTGACCCTGTTAAGCAGTTTTCCTGATTTGTCATACGCAAGGATGGTGTTTTCAAAATCAGGCGCTTCAGTGTTTCCTGTAATGGCTGCAATTTCTTCAGCCTGTTGCCTGATTCCTTCAATGAAGGCAGGCAGGTAATGCGAGGTGTCAATTTTGTCGAACGGGGGTACCTGGAACGGTGTGGTGTACTCCGAAAAGAATGGATTCTCCGGTTCTGTGGCTGTTTGCTTTTGCTGACATCCGGTAAAGGTGAGGATGGCCACGGTGAGTAGTGGAAGCAGGAAGTTTTTCATGAAAAATTTAGTTTAATGGGAAATGTTTGATTGAAAACGGTGCAAATGTATTGGGTAAATTCTTAATTGCAAGAGGGAGACTGAATTTAATTCTGACCTGAAAAGGTCTGCTTATCATGCTGAGGCAAAGGAACTACCACGCGCGGGCCGGAGTTTTGGGTATAAAGATACCTCTGGCGGTATTTCCGATGACATTGGTGAATGCAGCATCGAATGCGCCGCCTATAAGGCCGCCGGCCAGGGGAACCGCCTTCCCGAGATTGATGATCCCTTTTCCGCCGCTTTTTGAGAGCAGGGTAATCCCGACTTTTTGATTGATGGCCTGAATGGCGCTCCCGGAAATACGACTGATCAACAGGGATGTTAAATTCTTTCCCAGTAATATGCCGGCTTCCTGCAGGATGTCTTTTGCTGCATTACCGGCGAGGCAAAGGTAAACCAGTGTTTTCACGCGGTCGTCGCGCAGGTCGAACCCTCCCATGTAAGCGATGGCGGCCACCATCCTTATCTGAATGTATAAAACGCTGGCCAGATTTGCAGGGAAGGTGACCGGCAGCGTGATAATTCCTCCAAGTCCGGTAAGAAATCCGCTGGAGCCGGCCTTGATGTTCTGCATACGGATTAGCGCATTGACCTGCTTGCGCAACCCGCCTTCCTGCCGCAGGTATGCGTCTCCCAGCTCCGCAGCGGTGTCTGTGCCCGGAAGTCCGGTAAGCACCTTTTCATAAAGCAGGTCAAGAATCTGAAGCAGTGATTCCCGGTTTGGCTTTTTACGCATTTACTTTACTGGCATAATTATTTCAGGATCAGAAAAAAACCGGGCCGGACGATAGCTGTTGAATCGGGTTCAGCTTTAACCTGCCCTGCGATTGTTTTGGATCTCCACCCTCCATGTAAGCAGCAGAAAAACTGTTCCGATTATAAAGAACGAAGCAATGGCCAGCACGGAATATCTCATGCTTCCCGTAATAGCCTCTATGATGCCAAAACTGAATGTGCCGGCAACGGTAGCCAGTTTTTCCATCACATCATAAAAGCTGAAATAGCTGGTGTGTTCAGTGGTTTCTTCAGGCAGCATCTTACTGTAAGTCGATCTGGCCAGGGCCTGCGATCCGCCCATCACTATACCGATAAAAAATGCTGCAATCATAAACTGCAGGGAATTGCTGATGTAATAAGCACCCACGCAGATCAGAATCCAGGCAAAAACAGAAACCAGCAGCGCCTGCAGGTTGCCGAATCGGGCAGAAAGCCGGGAGAACATCCAGGCACCGCCCATGCCGACCAGCTGAATGATCAGTATGGTCGGGATCAGCACATCCTCCTTCAGTCCGATCTCCTTTTCGCCGTAGGTTGCTGCCATAAACATAACGGTGAGCAGCCCCATCATCACAAAAAAGAAGCCGATCAGGTAGAAGCTCAGTTTCCGGGAGCTTCTTACTTTATGGAAGACCTTGTCAAGCTCTTTGTAACCCTCCAGAAAGATGTTGGTTTCCTTGTCCTTTCTTCTTTTTCTGAAAGTATACCTTGGCAGGCGCCTGAAAGTGATCTGTGAAAATCCTATCCACCAGAGAAAGACGGTCAGAAATGAGATGCGGGCCGGCAGAAAAGGGTCGCTGATGCCAAACCATCCCGGTTTCATGATCATCAGCAGGTTAAAAAGCAGCAGAACCACCCCGCCGAGGTAGCCGAGCGAATAGCCCCGGGCACTCACCCTGTCCTGATCAGCCTCTTCACAGATCACGGGAAGGAATGAGTTATAAAACACGATACTGCCGCCGTATCCTACGGTTCCAAGCGCAAACGCGATAATGCCGAGTTCAACGTTGGAGCTGTTAAAGAAAAAAAGCGTTCCGCATGATACGGCACCCAACCAGGTGAAAAACTGCATGAAAGATTTACGCCTGCCGGTATAGTCGGCCAGCGAAGACAACATCGGCGAAAAAAAGGCGACAATCAGGTAGGCTGCAGCGATTGACCAGGAGTAAAGCACGGTGTTGATCACCTCCAGCCCAAAAAAACTGACCGTAAAATCATCCGGCCCGCTGCGGGTGACCTGATTGTAGTAAATGGGAAATATGGTCGAGGCAATGGTCAACTGGTAAACCGAGTTTGCCCAGTCATACATAACCCACCCGTGGATTACCTTTTTATCACCTTTTCGGATCGCTGTGTTTCTGACCGCTTTTTTCAACCGGAGTTTCTTTTTGAGAACACGCTAAGGTATGGAAAAATGCATTGCCCGATGTGCAGGGGGGCAGACAATTTTTTAAGGATCTGCGATCTTCTTTGATTACCTTTTGCAATTATGTCTATTAATAATTTTAAACCTGAGTGTGGCAGTTTATCATGAATCAGTAATTTTGCCGCACTCTTTTAAAACCTGTAAAACTAAATTAATCTCTTTTGCTATGACCATTACCTGGTTTATCTCGCTTTTATTGATTTATCTGATTCTTTCCTTGTTGATATCAGCACTGGCTGTCCGTAAAAAGATCGGGAGGCTGAAAGTTTTTTTATTCAGCATGTTTCTGACCCCGCTTGCCGGACTTCTGGTGTACAAACTTTCAGCACCGGCGCAGGTGTTGAACATACAGCGTTATCGCTGTGTAAGATGTGGTGTTGATTTTACCGAGCCTATAGGGCATTGTCCTTATTGCAAAAAAGAGGGCAGGCACACCAGCCTCCATGCCATTCAGATTGTTTGTATCTGATAATCTTTTCAGCATTTATCTGATTTTTCACTTTTGCTGTTAAGGATAGCGGTTTATTGTTTTTTTTCTGCCCCGTTGATTTATTGTTTTTCATTCCCTATCTTCGGCCATTCTTTAAACCGAAGCCGATGAAAAAGAGAATTTTATTGCTGAAGGCTGCAGTTGCCGCAGCCTGCTGTTTTCTTGTGTTTTCTCCCGTTCAGGTTCTGGCGCAAGCCGATACTGTTAATCTGACTGTAGCAGAGCAGTCGAAAAAGGGGCTTAACCTTGGGGCCCTGCCTGCCGTAGCCTTCGATTCCGACATTGGATTTCAGTACGGGCTGCTGGCCAACCTGTTCCAGTATGGCGATGGTTCCGTATATCCGGATTACCGCTGGTCGCTGTATGCGGAATGGTCGCGTACGACCAAGGGAAGCGGCATCAATCAGGTTTTCTTTGATTCAAAGTACCTTTTGCC
>CAZDBX010000266.1:0-3850 GCA_964503805.1 uncultured Lentimicrobium sp.
ACCAGCCGCTGAATCTCCGAGGTGCCTTCGCCTATCTGGAGCAGGCGCTGGTCGCGGTAGAAGCGTTCGATTTCGTAGTCTTTCATCAGCCCATAGCCTCCGTGAACCTGCACGGCTTCGTCGGCCACCTCTTTCGCGATTTCGGAGCAGTAGAGTTTGGCCATGGCCGCTTCTTTGGCAAAGGGTTGATCGGTATCTTTCAGCCAGCAGGCTTTGTAGAGCAGGTTACGGGCCAGTTCTATTTTAAGGGCCATATCGGCCAGTTTAAAGGCGATGGCCTGGAATTTTGAAATGGGTTGCCCGAACTGTTTCCGTTCTTTTGCATAGTTCAGGGCTAGTTCATAAGCTCCCTGCGCGCAGCCGAGTCCCATGGCTGCAATGGAGAGTCTGCCCGAATCGAGGGTTGAAAGCATGATTTTGGAGCCTTCGCCGATTTTTCCGAGCAGATTGGATTCCGGAACGCGGCAATCGTCGAAGAAGAGCTGTGAGGTATCGGAAGCCCTCCACATCATTTTGCCGTGCATGGTTTGCCGGGTAAATCCCGGAGTGTCTTTGTCGACCAGTATGGTGGTAAACTCTTTCTTTCCCTGTTTTTCGCCGGTGACGGCCTGTACCGTCGCACCCATGGAGTTATCGGCTGAGCCGTTGGTGATGAATATTTTAGAACCATTGATGACCCATTCCCCGTTTTCGAGGGTGGCCCTGGTTTTTGAACCGCGGGAGTCGGATCCGGCATCCGGTTCGGTAAGTCCAAAGGCCCATAGGGCCTCGCCCGTGCAGAGTATGGGCAGGTATTTCATTTTCTGCTCCTCGCTGCCGTAGTAGTAGAGTGGACCGATCCCCAGCGAATTGTGCGCTGCCAGTGTTGCAGCCTGAGAGCCGTCGACGCGCGCAATCTCCTCAACGGCAATGATGTAAGCCAGATAGTCCATATCCTGACCGCCATACTTTTCCGGAAGGTAGATGCCAAAAAGGCCAAGTTCACCCATTTTACGGGTAAGTTCGGGGGAGAATGTCTCCTTTTCGTCGAGTTCACGTGCCAGCGGCCTGATTTCCCGCTCTGCAAACTGCCGGACCGTCTCCCTGATCATCCGGTGTTCTTCACTAAGATTGTAGTCCATATCTTACTGTTTTGATTTTCTTAGGTGCCTCGCGCCAAGACGCTTAGTTCATTAAATTTAAGTTTTTTCTCTCGCGAAGACGCAAAGGCGCAAAGATTATTTTGCTAATTTTATTTAATTACCGGTCCGCCAATAATTTTGTAGTATGAACCAACCAACATGCAATCAGCAATTCTTTACTTCAGATTTTTTCTGCCAAACCTGATATTAAAAACAAATTCCGGGTCGTCTGGTTTTGCATTTATTTGTTTGCCAATTTTATTATAATTTGTTAACTGCCTCGCTGTTCGGCGTAGTCTGTGACTACGTCGAAAATTTGATCAGTTTTTGACGTTCAAATGCAATTTCATTTTCAGTCATTTTTTTTTAAAAAACATGCGATCCTTGCGTCGTAGCGTCTTCGCGCGGGTTTTTATTCCAGGTTCACCCCGTACGTCGAAAATTTGATCAGCATTTGACGATAAATGCAATTTCATTTTCAGTCATTTCTTCTTTTTTTTAAACATGCGATCCTTGCGTCGTCGCGTCTTCACGCGGGTATTTCACTCCAGGTTCACTCTCATCCGGTGCTCTTCACTAAGATTGTAGTCCATATCGTACTGTTTTGATTTTCTTGCGGGTCTCACGCAACGACGCAAGGACGCAAAGGTTATTTGATTTTCTTTCGGGTCTCACGCAAATCTGCCCAACTGTAGGCGGGGACACAAGGAAACAAAGATTAATTGGTTTTCCTGTGCTTTTGATGCACTAAGGAATATGTTTATTAAAGATGATTTGCAATTCTTTGAAACCCATCCTTTAACAAACCTGCGTTGAAATTAACAAGTAATCCTAATTTTAATCCGGTAATTTTCAGATAAGTCAGTACCTGCTTTTGATGAACCGGATTAATTTCACCAATAGATTTTAATTCAACAATAACTTTATTTTCAATAATAACATCAGCCCGAAAACTCGTTTCCAGTTTCAAACTCTCCCATACTACAGGGATTGATTTTTGTCTTTCGTAAGACAAATCCAATTTATTTAATTCATAAGTCAGGATTTCTTCGTAAACAGATTCTAAAAGGCCAGGTCCTAAAACTTTATGAATCCTGAAACAAATATCCCAGACAATCTTAGCAATTTGGTTTTCGGTCATAATAAATGATTTAATTGTTTTTACTAGCGTACCTCCTGTGATCTTTATTTCATTATTTGTTGATGTGACAAATCATCAGTTTTTCAATACTGAAAAACAACGTTGCGTCTTAGTGTCCTTGCGTGATTCTTTTTTTATTTTCACGGCGAATAAAGGATCTTACAGTTTTTTCAATACAGAACAACAACGTTGCGTCTTAGCGTCCTTGCGTGATTCTTTTTTAAATTTCACGTTAAATAAAGAATCTTACAGTTTATTCAATACTGAAAAACAACTTTGCGTCTTTGCGTCCTTGCGTGATTCTTTTTTAAATTTCACGGTAAATAAAGAATCTTACAGTTTATTCAATACTGAAAAACAACTTTGCGTCCTTGCGTCCTTACGTGATTCTTTAAGATATTGTGTCCAGATTCACCAAAAGGGCGGAGCCGTCCACGGTATCGCCTTCTTTTACGTGCAGGCGTTTTATCAAGCCGTTGGCCGGACTCAGTACGTTGTTTTCCATCTTCATGGCTTCAACCACCAGCAATACCTGTCCTTTCTGTACTTTTTCGCCTTCCGTTACATTCACCTTTATAACTTTGCCGGGCATGGGCGAAACGATGTTGCTGCGGTCGGTCTGAAGCTCTCCCGCATTGAAGACATCCACATGTTCAGGTCGTGCCATGTCGGCCCTCTCAAACTGAAACTGAAACCCGCAGACGTTTACGGTGATCACGCCCTTCTCATCCGCAGAGGCATGAAAACTATAACTTAATCCATCCAGAATCAGACAGGATGCCGAATCGTCTTCGCGCAGCAGCGCCTCCGCTACGGCATCGTTCTCCCTGATCTTTATCTTTCCCGGGGCTATGTAAATGAAATTCAGTTGGTGCTCCTGCCCGTCGAGCCGCAGTTTCGGTTCCGGGAGGTTACGCCAGTAACCAATGGTCTGCCATATGCTGTCCTTCTTTTCATCTTTGATTTTAAGGCTCTCCAGCAATCCTGCCAGCAGGGGAATCCGCGGATCGACCGAAGCCTTCAGCGTCTTTACATGCCCGATCAGATTTTCGAGTTCGTCGTCTATGAACCGGGTGGTGATGGCGTTGCGGATAAACGAATCGTGCTGTACCAGTCCGCTCAGGAAAGGGATATTGGTTTGTATGCCCTGAACGACGAACTGGCTCAGTGCATGGATCATCAGTCCGCGGGCATCTTCCCATGTTTCGCCCCGGGTAATGAGCTTGCCGATCATGGGATCGAAGGCACTATGAATCATTCCTTTGCCTTTTATTTCCATACTGTCGACCCGTATATGCTGACCGGCCGGCTCACGATACAGATGAATTTTTCCAGGTGAGGGCATGAAGTTGTTAAACGGATCCTCCGCGTAAATCCTGCATTCAATGGCATGTCCTTTCTGTACCAGGTCAGACTGTTTAAACCTGAGTTTTTCTCCGTTGGCGATGCGGATCTGCTCTTCTACCAGGTCTACGCCGGTCGTCATTTCGGTGACCGGATGCTCCACCTGTATGCGGGTGTTCATCTCCAGGAAATAATAATTGAGGTCCTTATCCACCAGGAATTCAATGGTTCCTGCGCTGTAATA
>CAZDBX010000267.1:0-3847 GCA_964503805.1 uncultured Lentimicrobium sp.
GCGGGCCTTCACAGATGGTCAGATCATTTCCTGCAAAAACAGAAGGGATCTGATTGATTGTAACAAGCACGGCATCCACAACAGGTGTAACACAAGGCGTATTGCCCATGGCGGTGAGGGTCAGGGTGACTGCTCCATTGGCGATATCGGCAGCACTCGGGGTATAGGTCGGGTCTATCTGATTGGCATCTACTAGTGTACCGCTGCCCGATGATGTCCAGTTGACCGATGAATAATATTGTGCACTTGCTCCTGTTACTGTAAAACTATTACCCCCGCATACTGAGAAGTTAGCCCCTGCGTCGGCAAGGGGAGCCGGTGTAACGACAATCTGCATTATATCGGTAACAGTGGCAGCACATGGCGCCTGTCCGGTTACTGTCATGGTCAGGGTTACAATGCCTGAAAGGGCATCGGCATTGGTTGGGGTATAAGTTGGGGTTAATGATCCTGAATTTGCCAGAACTCCTGTTCCTGTAGTGGTCCAGTTTATTGCAGAATAATTGGTTGCTGATGCTGTGGTAACAGTGAACGGAGTGGTTTCGCAGGTTTGGCCGTCAAGTCCGGCATAAGCTGTAGGCTCACCACCAATTGAAAGTACCATATCGTCAGTAACCGGTGTTACACAGGGCGAGTTTCCGGTAAGTGTAAGGGTAAGGGTTGCCGTTCCGCTTACCAGGTCACCGGCTCCGGGAATATAAGTGGCATTCAGGATGCCGGGATTTACAAATGAACCCGACCCGCTGCTGGTCCACAACAGTGATGAATAATTAGTAGCTGATGCGCTGCTGAGGGTAAACGGGGCGCTGCCGCAGGTGCTGCCGTCAGGCCCGGCATTGGCCAGAGCCCGCCGGGTTATGCTGAGCGTCTTCACCGAAGTGGCATTTCCCAGGCATGGTGCCAATGGGGTGGCGGTTAGGGTCAGATTTACCGATCCGTTGATGGCATCGGCAAGACTGGGAGTATAGGTGGGATTCAGGGTGCCATTGTTGATAAAGGTCCCTGTGCCACTGCTCGACCAGGTAAGTGTTCCGAAGTTTGAAGCTGTGGCATCTGTGATGGTATATGATTCACCTTCGCAGGTGGATGCGGCATTGCCGGCATTTGCGACAGGCGAAGCATTGATAAACAGGGTCATCTGGTCGCTGGCTGATTCACCCGCGCATCCTGCATTTCCATAAGCTGTCAATGTAAGCGTTACTGATCCCGTTGCCACATCACTGGCACCAGGCGTGTAAACCGGGTGAAGCGCAGCCGGGTTTGAGAAGGTGCCGCTTCCTGAAGTGGTCCAAAGCAAAGATCCGTAATTGGATGCCATGCTGCCGTTGAGGGCCACTCCTGAAGTACCGCAGGATGAAAAATCAGGTCCGGCATTCGCAACAGGCAGGGACAGTAAAGTGAGGACCATCTGGTCTGTTGTGCTGCCAATGCAGGGAGAAGCCGCCGTAACGGTCAGTGTAAGTACGACTGAACCAGCTGCTATATCTGCAGGACTGGGAATATAAGTTGCAGACAGGGAGTTCTGATTCAAAAACGATCCGCTTCCACTACTGCTCCAGCTTACGCTGCTATAGTCTGACGCGCTTCCTGACAGGGTATGGTTGGTGGTGGCGCATATCTGTGCGTCAGGTCCGGCATTTGCCGCAGGCAAAGGATGGATGGTTACACTGAAATCGGGCGACCATGCACCGCTGCCACATGAATTAACGGCCCGTGCCCTGATAATGCCGGCTGTGGCACCGGATGCATTCAGGGTGAGGGTGCTCCCGTTGGCTGGTCCGCTCACTGCGAAACCGGCCGGATACTGCCACTCATAACCGGCTGCATAAGCTACCGGTGTAATACTGTAAACAAGATTCGTCTGATTGGAACAAACCAGGGCAGGCCCCGAGACGTTGCCCGCTGCAAGCGGAAGATTGCTTACCGTAACTGCGAAAGCAGCCGACCATTGGCCGGCTCCGCATCCGTTAAGTCCTCTTACCAGTATATCGCCGGAAACCGCCGATGTGTTGAAATTGACTGTTATCTGATTGGTGTTTGCGCCGCTGATAATGCTGGCGCCCGCAGGCAGTGACCACTCATACCCATTGGCAAGCCCAATGGCCGGTACGCTGTAGGTAATCCCAGTCTGGCCCTGGCATACCGCCGAAGAACCGGCAATAAGCCCCGGGTTGCCCGGGAGCTGATTGACTGTAACCTGAAAATCTGGAGACCAGACGCCGTTTCCGCAACTGTTGACACCCCGCACCGATATCATGCCCGAGGTTGCTGAAGTGGAATATGAAACTGAGATGCTGTTTGAATTTGCTCCTGATGTAATGGTAGCGCCTGCCGGAAGTACCCACTCATAGGAGGTGGCGCCGGAAACCGGGTTGACCGAATAATTGAGTCCTGATTGTCCCTGACAGACCGAAGCGGAACCGGATATAACGCCGGCTGCTCCGGGTAAGGCAGAAACTGATACAAATAAGCCGGATGAAGCTCCGTTTCCGCAACTGTTGGTGCCATGCACCGAAAGGTTACCCGAGGAAGCGGAACTGTTGAAATTTACCGTGATGGCGTTGGTATTATTGCCGGATGCGATGCTGGCTCCGGAAGGCAGGGCCCAGGTGTATCCTGTTGCATTGATGATCGCCGGAACTGAATATGAAACCCCGTTGGTGGACTGGCAAACAATTGCATTTCCGGTAATGGCACCGGCCGAAGAGGGGAGGGGATTCACCTGTATGGTGACCGGACTACCGGTAACTGCACCGGTACAGTCGTCTGCATCCAGCACCTGCTCAATCCTGTAATCCCCTGCCGTACCGGTCGTCAGAATATAGGGACTACTTATGATACCGGTTATCTCGGGCTGAAAAGCACCGTTAATGCTGTATATGACACGCCAGGGTGCGACGCCGCCGGAAATATTGAACAATATATCCGTGGTCGAACCCTGACAAATCGTAGCATTACCTGTGAGGAAAGCTTCCGTAGGAACAGAGCATGGCTGTGAAATCGCTTGTAATGATGAAACAAGCGCAAATAACACGAGCGCCCTTCTTACGCGTTTCCCCCCGAAAATTCTGTAAAAGGTCTTCATATTCTTGTATTTTAATTCCGGCTTGTAAAGAACTCTTTTCATCCTCAGGCGCTTATTGACCCGAAGAAATCATTTGTTTATCATCAATAAGTCTGGAAGTAATACTCAAAACCAGTAAAAAAGTGAAAATTTATTCCTTCTCAAAAGGGGAATATATTTTAATGGTCATTGAATCAGGGCAATAGCAGGCATACAGATCTTATATATCTATTTGTGAACGATTTGTGATTAAAGGATTATGCATTTCCGGTATCAGCCTTAATGGTATTTGCAAGGAATCTGTTATTGAAAAGAAGGGAAACCTTGTTTTTTGCACTCAGCCATCCCTGAAATGAGTTATTTTTGTAAGTGTAAACTGCCATTTCATTTGGCAGTTCCTCAAAACAGGACGCTTATGAAATTTCCGTCAACCCTTAATGTTTTCCGTTTAAACTCCGGTGCCGCCATGCCGGTGGTCGGGCTTGGCGTATACAAGATGCCCAATAACAACCTTACTCAGAAAGCTGTTGACAATGCCCTGAAGAATGGCTACCGGCATATTGATACGGCAGCTATTTATCACAATGAGGAAGTGGTGGGCAAGGCTCTGGTCACAAGTCTGATTCCCAGGGAGCAGGTTTTTGTTACCACCAAATTGTGGAATTCTGATCAGGGATACGACCATGCCATCAAAGCCTGCAATGCCAGCCTCGCCCGGCTTGGTCTTGATTATGTTGATCTGTATCTGATACACTGGCCGGTTCAGGGAAAGCGTAAAGACTC